>CABZCF010000006.1 GCA_902524235.1 uncultured Pelagibacteraceae bacterium
GCTGCTACAAGAGCAGAGTCCACTCCACCCGATAAACCTAATACAACACCAGGAAATTTATTATTATTAACGTAATCTCTAAGCCCTAAGACTAAAGCTTTATACAATCTCTCTGTAGAAGATGAACTATTATTTAAATTTCCTTGTCCAGCCCATTTACCGTTAGTTTTTTGAAAACTAATTTGAGCCGTTTCTTCTTTAAATTCTGAGGAATTATAAAATTTTTTTCCATCATGGTTTAATGCGAATGATGAACCATCAAAAATAAGTTCGTCCTGCCCACCTGTTCTATTCAGATATACTATAGGAAGTTTTGTTTCGTTAACTCGAAGTTTAGTAACACTTTCTCTCTCTTCATTTTTTGAAACTGTAAATGGTGAGGCGTTAATTGCTATTATTATTTCAGCACCTGATTTTGATAATTTTTCTAAAACAGTTTTTTCCCATATATCTTCACAAATCGGCAAACCAAATTTAACTCCTTTAATATCTACGCAATCTTCTAATGAACCTTGTTTAAATATTCTTTGCTCATCAAATACTCCTGTATTTGGTAACTCATATTTATCTTTAATTGAAATTATTTTACCATTTTCAATAACAAATACTGAATTTTTAATACTATTATTATCCTTTCTTGGTGCACCTACAATTATCGCAGATTTTTTATCTTTTGTGCTGTCAGCAAGTTTATTTATTTCCTTTTCAACTAAATTTAAAAAATCTTCTCTTAAAACTAAATCGTCAATTGGATAACCAGATACATAAAGTTCAGGAGCTACTAAAATATCTACATCATCTTTTAATCCTGCTCTGATAGACATTAATTTATCAATGTTACCAGAAACATCACCAACAAGTGGGTTCAATTGTGCGAGAGCAATTTTAAGTTTATTATCCATATTTAAGATATAGTCACTTTATATAAATATTGTATAGAAATAATAGTCATACCTAATTATTGTTTTAAATTAGGCTTTTAAGAAGCCGCTTTAATAATATTTTTTGCGTAATTTGAATTCTTTTTAATTTCGTCTGAAATTAAAAACGCCAATTCCAATGCTTGATCTGCATTTAACCTAGGGTCGCAATGTGTATGATATCTGCTGGATAGATCTTGATCAGATATATTTTTGGCACCACCGGTGCACTCAGTCACATTTTGACCAGTCATTTCAATATGTAGACCTCCCGCATAAGATCCTTCACTTTGATGAACTTCAAAAACATTTTTAACTTCATTTACAACATTATTAAATGGCCTTGTCTTAAAACCAGTTGTAGAAACTAAAGTATTTCCATGCATGGGATCGCATGACCAAATTACGTTTAATCCCTCTTTTTTAATACCTCTTATCAATTTAGGTAAAAATTTACCTACTTTGTCATGACCATATCTAGATATTAAGGTAATTTTTCCTTTTTCATTTTTTGGATTAATTTTTTCACAAATTTTAGCTATTTCATCAGCTTTAGATGTGGGCCCACATTTTATACCAATAGGATTTTCTATCCCTCTACAAAACTCGACATGTCCACCATCTATCTGTCTAGTTCTATCCCCAATCCAAACAAAATGTGCTGATGTATCATGATATTCTCCAGTAGTAGAGTCTACTCTAGTCATGCTTTCTTCAAATGGTAAATGTAAAGCTTCGTGTGAAGTCCAAAAATTTACAGTATACAGCCTTCTATTAAATTCAGGTGTAATACCACAAGCTTCCATAAAAGCTAATGCGTCAGCAATCTTATCTTCTAATTCTTTAAACTTTTTTGCTTGTGGACTTGTCTTTATATATCCTAAATTCCAAAGATGAACTTTTTTCAAATCCGCAAATCCACCGTTAGAAAAAGCTCTTAACAAGTTTAAAGTTGATGCAGATTGTGAGTATGCTCTAAATAATCTTTTTGGATCTGGTTGTCTTGATTTTTCATCAAACTCTATACTATTAATATTATCTCCAAGGTAACTCGGTAGTTCTTTATCTCCTTGCTTTTCAGTTGGTGCACTTCTTGGTTTAGAAAATTGTCCAGCTATTCTTCCAAGTTTAACAACAGGTAAAGACGCAGAATAAGTTAGCACTAATGACATTTGCAAAATTACTTTAAAGGTATCTCTAATGTTATCTGGGTGAAATTCTGCAAAACTTTCAGCACAGTCTCCTCCCTGTAGAAGGAAAGCTTTTCCATCTACTACATTAGCTAATTGATCTTTTAAATGTCTAGTTTCTCCTGCAAAAACTAAGGGTGGTGATGATTTTAATTTATTTAAAACCATATTAAGTTCCTTTTCGTCCTTATAAGAAGGAATATGTTTTACAGGATATTTTTTCCAGCTGTTTGTTTTCCAATTTTTCATGTTCAACTCGCGATTGTTTTATCAAAGTTTTATTATTATTCAACTGTTACAGATTTGGCTAGATTTCTAGGTTTATCGATGTCACAATTCTTTAATAAAGCAACATGGTAAGCTAAAAATTGAATAGGTATAGTTAGTAGGAAAGCGCTGATATGTGATTGAAAATCTGGAAGTTCAAATTTAAACCTTATATTTTCACTTAAAGTTTTTGATTTATCGTTTGTTATCATCAGGACTTTACCACCCCTTGCTATAACTTCTTGCATATTGGAAATTGTTTTTTCAAAGTATCTGTCTTTTGGGGCTAGTACTACTATTGGCATGCCATCCTCTATAAGAGCAAGAGGCCCATGTTTCATTTCTCCTGCTGCATAACCTTCAGCATGTATATAAGATAGTTCCTTAAGTTTTAACGCCCCCTCCATAGCTATTGGGTAAGAATATCCTCTACCAAGATACATCGTACCTTTTGCATTAATAAAATCTCTTGCAATCTCTTGTATTTCTTTTTGTTTTGATAAGGTCTCTTTAATTAAATCAGGTAAGTTTATAATATCATCTATCAACTTTTTAAAAACATCAGGATCTATATCTTTTCTGTCTTTTGAAATTTTTAATGTCAATAAAAGTAAAACTAACATTTGGCCTATGAATGCCTTGGTAGATGCTACACCTATTTCAGGACCCGCATGAATTGGTAAGACGAAATCAGAAAGCCTCGCTATTGAGCTTTCTACAACATTAACAATTCCACAAGTTTTTACATTATTTTTTTTACATTTTTCAAGAGCTGCGTATGTATCTGCCGTCTCACCGGACTGTGAAACGAATATATATAAGTCATATTTATTTAACTTAACATTTCTGTATCTAAATTCTGAGGCAATATCAGCTTCTACGTCTATTGATGTAAATTCTTCTATCCAATATTTAGCCATCAGACAAGAGTGGTAGGCTGTACCACAACCAATAAGTCTAATTTTGTTTATTTTATTAGGATCTATTGGAATATTATAAATGTTAATTTCATTTCTAGATTTATCTAAATATTCGTTTAAACATTTTTTGGTTGTAAGATTTTGCTCGTCGATTTCCTTAGACATAAAATCTTTAAAATCACCCTTATCAACAATATTATCTTCGTTTGACAACTCAAAAACTTCTTTATTAATTTTCTTTTTATCGCAGTTATAAAATTCAACTTTTTCTTTTGATAAAAGACAAAAGTCTCCATCATCTAAGTAGGATATTTTATTCGTCATAGCTTTTAGAGCATATGAGTCTGAGCCAATAAAATTTTCATTATGCCCATATCCAACTGCTAAAGGACTTCCTCTTCTTGCCCCTACAACTAAATTTTTATAATTTTTAAAAATTACACCTAATGCAAAACTTCCAATTAATTTACTTAAAGTTTTATATACACTGTCTACAAGATTTTCAGTTTTAAGGAAGTCTGTTAGAATTATAGTTATAACCTCAGTATCTGTTTGAGATTTAAATTTATAACCTTTAGCTTCATATTCTTTTTTTAATTTATCTGAATTTTCAATAATGCCATTATGAACAACAGAAACCTGATCTGTTGAATGTGGGTGTGCATTAATTTGATTTGGTACACCGTGTGTAGCCCAACGGACATGTCCTATACCCAAATCCCCTATTGAAGGATTTTGAAATAAAATTTTTTCTAAATTTTCAACTCTCCCGGAACATTTTTTTTCATCAATAAATCCATTATTTAAAGTAGATATTCCTGCAGAGTCATATCCTCTATACTCTAACTTTTTAAGAGCATTAATAATACTTGAGGATACGGATTTATTGCTTACTATTCCTACTATTCCACACATGCTCTATTTTTTCTTTCTTTTATAATTTTTAGTTTCTTGTTGATTAGCCCTAGTTAGTGCAAGGGATTTTGCTTTTACTCTTTTTGTAATTACCGAACCTGCTCCTATAACACTATTTTCTTCTAAAGTAACTGGTGCAACTAATGAAGTATTTGATCCAACAAATACGTTATTTTTAATATTAGTTTTATATTTTTTAACACCATCATAATTACAAGTAATAGTTCCAGCTCCAATGTTAACCTTTGAGCCTAAATTTGAGTCACCTATATAAGATAAATGATTAACTTTAGAGCTTTTACCAATTATACTTTTTTTTACTTCAACAAAATTTCCAACTTTTGATCCAGATAACAATTTTGTTCCCGGTCTTAACCTTGCGTATGGTCCCACAGTAACATTATTTTCTATCTTTGTGTTTTCTAAATGTGAAAAAGAATAAATTTTTACATTATTTTTAATATCTACCTTTTTTCCAATTACAACATAAGGATCTATTGTAACGTTTTTACCAATCTTAGTATCTTTAGAAAAAAAAATAGTTTCAGGTGAAATCATTTTAACACCTTTTTTTAAAAATTTGTTTCTTAACGTTTCTTGTTGTTTTTTTAAATTATTTTGTTTCATTTGCTATTTGGCTTATAGTTAAGTAAATAAGTAATTTAAGTCACAAATTATTTCTTAATAATACTTTTTTTATGGCACAAAAATTTACAATTTTATTTGATCTTGACGGAACTTTGGCAGATACAGCGCCAGATCTTATGAAAGCTCACAATCATGTAATGAATAAATTTGGTTATTCATCAAAAAGTATGGATGAGATTAGAAACTTGGTAGGTAGAGGTGCTGCTGTCATGATTGGCAGGTCAATATGGGGCTCTGCTAGAAAAGAATTATCAAAAATATCTGATGAAAAGATAAAAAAAGATATGACTAAAGAATTTATAAAATTTTATGAAAATAATTTAGTAGTAGAGACGCAGTTGTTAAAAGGGGTTGAAAACTTTCTATACTGGGCAAAATCAAATGGCATATCAATGGGTGTATGCACAAATAAGCAAGAACATCTTGCAATAGAACTATTAAAAAAAATAAATATTTATGATTTTTTTGAATACGTTGCAGGCGGTAATACATTTGATTATTGCAAGCCTGATCCAAGACACATAACAAATATGGTTGAAATAATGGGTGGAGATATAAGAAAAACAATTATGATTGGAGACAGTGAAAATGATGCTGACGCGGCAAAATCAGCTGGGGTCCCAATGATATTAGTAGAGGACGGCTATACTGAAAAAAAAATTGATCAAATATATCATAATCATCTAATTAAAGATTTTGTAGGTATAGAAAACATAGTTTTAAAATATTTAAATGATTGATTTTAATATTTTGTTTGCTTTAATAAGTTACTACTTTGTAATGTATGTTACCCCTGGACCAAATAATGCTATGGTTCTTGCCTCAGGATTAAAATTCGGTTTTAAGAGAACTATTCCTCATATTTCTGGAATAACCATTGGGCATGTTACTCAGTTGATTTTAGTTTGTTTTGGTCTAGGTAAAATATTTCAAGTTTTTCCAAACCTTCAAAATATTTTAAAAATTATCTGTGCAATATATCTATTATATCTTGGATACAAAATAATTGGATCGTTTAGCAAAATTAAAGAAGATGGCTCTAAACCTTTAAAATTTTATGAAGCTTCACTTTTTCAAATTGTAAATCCTAAAGCATGGACAATTTCAAGTATGGCTGCATCAGGTTTTTTGCCAGAAGATGGTAGTTTAATATTCTCTATACTTTTCATTAGTTTTGTAGCTCTTTTAATTTGTCCAATTTCAATTACACCTTGGGCAGCATTTGGTTCTGCAATAAAAAATTTAGTGAAGAACAACAAAATAAAAGTATTAATTGAGTATTTTTTAGCATTTTTGCTTTTAATTACAGCAATTTTGATTGTATTAGATAAATAATTATTTATTAGTAATACTTTTCGAGGAGTTAAATTGATAATTCATAATATAAAAGTTTATCCGTCAAAAATTTATTTACCAAAGAAAAAGCAGTTAGCATGGAAAATTGCAGAAATTGCTACTGACAAAGCAAAATTAAATAATAATTCTATTGAAATGGCTATAAACAGAATTATTGACAATGCCTCGGTTGCTATTGCCTCGTTAAATAGAAAATCAGTTATAGCTTCAAGGGAAATGGCTTTAAAACATCCTAGAAAAAAAGGTGCAACTATTTTTGGTGTTAGCTCCAAATATCTATTTGATAGTGAATGGTGCGCTTGGACAAATGGTACAGCAGTTAGGGAACTTGATTTTCATGATACATTCTTAGCAGCCGATTATAGTCATCCAGGCGATAATATTCCTGCCCTTTTAGCTGTTGCTCAACAAAAAAATAAAAGTGGTTTAGATTTATTAAAAGGAATAATTACTTCTTATGAGGTTCAGGTTAATCTTGTAAAAGGAATTTGTTTACATAAGCATAAAATAGATCATATCGCACATTTAGGCCCAAGTGTTGCAGCAGGGATTGGAACGATGCTAAAATTAAGCACAGAAACAGTCTATCAGGCAATTCAACAATCATTACACACAACAATATCAACAAGACAATCGAGGAAAGGAGAAATTTCAAGTTGGAAAGCTTTTGCTCCAGCTCATGCTGGTAAACTTGCAATAGAGGCAGTAGATAGAGCAATGAGAGGCGAAGGTGCACCAAGTCCAATTTACGAAGGTGAAGACAGCGTTATTGCAAGAATTTTAGATGGAAAGAAAGCAAAATATAAAGTTCCTCTACCAAAAATTAAAGAGCCAAAAAAAGCAATTCTTGAAACATACACAAAGGAATATTCAGCAGAATATCAAGCTCAGGCAATTATAGATATTGCAAAAAAATTAAATAAAAAAATTGATAATATAAAAAATATAAAAAAAATCGATATTTATACTAGTCATCATACTCATTACGTTATTGGAACAGGTGCAAACGATCCTCAAAAAATGGATCCAAATGCTAGTAGAGAAACTTTAGATCATTCAATTATGTATATATTTGCGGTAGCGTTAGAGGATGCTAATTGGCATCATGTAAAGTCATATAACAAATCAAGAGCTAACAAAAAAAGTACTATTAAAATCTGGAAATCTATTAAGACGCATGAAGATAAAAAATGGACCAAAAAATATCATGATCCAAATCCAAAAAAGAAATGTTTTGGAGCTAAAGTAATCGTAACTATGAATAATGGTAAAAAATATATAGAGGAATTAGAGAGAGCGGATGCACACCCATATGGTGCTAGACCATTTAAAAGGAAAAATTATATTAATAAATTTAAAATTTTAACAAAAAATATAATATCAAATAAGGAGAGTGAACGATTTTTAAAAGATGTTCAAAAATTAAAAGAATTAAAACCTGGTCAATTAAAAAAATTAAATATTGATTCAAAAAAATCTAAACTAAAGAGAAATACAAAAAAAGGTATCTTTTAATGCATTTCATTAAAAAAACAGTAAAACAAAAAAGAAAAGATTTTGTAAAAAAAATAAAATCTGGAAAAATTTTAAGAGTTCCTGGGGCTTATAATCCACTAACTGCGAAACTAATTGAGGAAATTGGTTATGATGCAATATATGTTTCTGGTGGAGTAATGTCTAATGATCTTGGCTATCCAGACATTGGATTAACTTCTTTGGAAGATGTAAGCAACAGATCAAAACAGATAGCTAGAGTTACAAATCTTCCTACTATTGTAGATATTGATACTGGATTTAAAAATTGTTCTAAAACTATAAAAACTTTTGAAAAATTTGGCACAACAGCAGTTCACATTGAGGATCAAATAGATCAAAAAAGATGTGGTCATTTAGATAATAAGGAAATTATTACTCAAAAGAAAATGGTAAAAAAAATTAAAGAATGTGTAAAAGCGAAAAAAGACAAAAATTTTAAAATCATAGCCCGATCAGATGCTAGGTCAGTTGAAGGTTTAGATAAAATGATAGATAGATGTAAAGCATATATTGATGCGGGTGCTGAGATTATATTTCCAGAGGCGCTGAAAGATGAAAAAGAATTCGAAACAGTTCGAAAATCCTTAAATACATATTTATTAGCAAATATGACTGAATTTGGAAAATCTAAAATATTAGATTATAAAGTTTTAGAAAATTTAGGGTTTAATATAGTGATTTATCCAGTGACAACTCAAAGACTTGCAATGAAAAGTGTTGAGGATGGATTGCGTGCTATTTTTAACGATGGACATCAAAATAATTTAATTGATAAAATGCAAACAAGAAAAAGATTGTACAAACTAGTTGATTACGAAAAATATAATTCTTTAGACAAAAAAATTTATAATTTTAGTACTGAGGGACACGAATAATGGATGCGGACATTAAAAAAGGTTTAATGGGGGTAACGGTAGATGAGACCTCGGTATCAAAAGTAATGCCTGAAATAAACTCTTTAACTTATAGAGGTTATGCAGCACAAGATCTTTGTAAAAAATGTAAGTTTGAGGAAGTTGCATACTTAATATTAAATGGTGAACTTCCTAATAAAAAACAATTAAAGGATTTTGAAAGACAAGAAAGAAAAGAGAGAAGACTTTCTAAAACTCTCTTACAAGATATTAAAAACTTTCCAAAAAAAGCTCATCCAATGGATGTGGCCAGAACAGCCGTGAGCATTATGGGGCTTGAGGATAAAGAAACCAAAGACAGTTCTCCTAAAGCAAACATGAGAAAAGTTATGAGAATTTTTGCTAAAACTCCAGTCGCTTTAGCAGCTTTCTATAGATCAAGAAAAGGAAAAAAAATTATATCTCCAAAAAGTAATCTCTCTTTTTCTGAGAACTTTTTTAACATGTGCTTTGGTAAAGTTCCAAATGAAGATATTGTAAAAGCATTTGATGTTTCATTAATATTATATGCTGAACATAGTTTTAATGTATCTACTTTTACTGCAAGAACAATTACTAGCAGTCTATCAGATATCCATGGGGCAATAACTGGGGCTATTGCCAGTTTAAAAGGTCCACTTCATGGTGGTGCAAATGAGGAAGTAATGCATATGATGAATAAAATAAAAAAACCCGAAAATGCATTGAAGTGGATTAATAAAGCTTTAGATAATAAGGATGTTGTTATGGGTTTTGGTCATAGAGTTTACAAAAGTGGAGATTCTAGAGTTCCTACTATGAGGGAATACTTTGGTAAAGTTGCAAAAATTAAAAATGACAAAAAATTTGAGAAAATCTACGATATTGTAGAAAAAGTTATGATTGACAGAAAAAATATTTATCCAAACGTTGATTACCCTACCGGTCCTACGTATCACCTGATGGGTTTTGACACTGATTTTTTTACGCCTATTTTTGTGATTTCAAGAATAACAGGATGGTCTGCTCACGTAATAGAACAACTATCGACTAATAAACTTATTAGACCATTAGCGGCCTATAATGGCAGTAAACATAGACATGTTTCGGAAATAAAAAATAGATAATTAATATTTAATTGCCTAAATATTCTTACATCCTATCTCAATTAATTCAAACCATTAAATATAATTAATAACTTTTTTAGGATCGGGTCTCCTTCTCTCATTAGGTTCCTCTTTTTTATGACCCACATAGATAAATCCTGATATTCTATCAATACCTTCTCTACCACCTAAATAGTTTAACATTTTTTGATTATAAGCATACCACTCAGTTAACCATTGTGCGGCATATCCTAATGATTGAGCACATGATAAGAGATTCATACAAACTGCCCCAGATGAGAGACCCATTTCCCATTTTGGAATTTTAGGGTGATCAACCGGTGTTGACAATACTGCAAATACAACAGACGCTCTTTGTAAACGTGTAGACTCAATTTTAAGGGATTCCTCGCCTGCTAAAGGATTAAGTTTTTTATATTCATCTAAAATCACTTGCTCATCTATTTGTTTTAATTTGTCCCCAATTATCACTTTTATTTTCCAAGGATTAAGAGCTCCATGATCTGGAACTCTTATGCCTGCTTCTAAAATTTCTTTTATGTGATGATCGGGAATTTTCTCAGATGACATTTTTTTCGCCATTACCGATCTTCTTTTTGCGAAAAAACTGCTGTTAGCAGTCATGAGACTAACTGTTAACTAAATGCATCGATCCAATTACCTTGTGTAGATGCTTTTGAGTATTCAGTTGCTCTGCCTTCGAAGAAGTTCATATGCTCAACTGCATTTAACATTGTATCTAACCAAGTTAATGGATTTTTTTGAACATCGTAGATTGGCTCTAAACCTAATTGAGTTAATCTTCTATTACCAATAAATCTAATGTAATCTTTCACCTCTTGAGCTGTTAAACCTTCCATTGGACCCATTTCAAAAGCCAAATCAATAAAAGCATCTTCATGCTCAACAATTGTTCTGCAAGCTTCATAAAGTTCTTTTTTAAGTTTTGGTGTCCAAATTTCTGGGTTCTCTTTGATGAATTCTTTAAAAATTCTAATCATAGAGTTGCAGTGAAGCGTTTCATCTCTAACTGACCAAGTAACTATTTGGCCCATTCCTTTTAATTTATTATGTCTTGGAAAATTTAAAAGAATTGCAAAACTTGCAAATAATTGTAAACCTTCCGTGAATGCACTGAACACTGCAACAGTTTTTGCAATATCCTCTTTTGATTTTACATTAAATCCTTGCATGTAATCGTATTTGTCCTTCATTTCTTTATACTTCATAAAAGCTGAATACTCAGACTCGGGCATTCCGATTGTATCTAATAGGTGTGAGTAAGCTGCAACATGAACTGTTTCCATTGCTGCAAAAGCTGTCATCATCATTAAAACTTCTGTAGGTTTAAATACAGAAGTATAATGTCTTAGATAACAATTATTTACTTCAACATCTGCCTGAGTAAAAAATCTAAATATTTGTGTAACTAAATTTTTTTCAGGTCCAGATAAATTCTTTTGCCAATCTCTCACATCATCTCCTAATGGCACCTCTTCTGGTAACCAATGAATTCTTTGTTGAGTTAACCATGCATCATAGCACCATGGATATCTAAATGGTTTATAGACTGGGTTTTCAACTAGAAGACCCATTTTTTTCGGTTGAATTATTTCCTTATTAGCTTTCTCTACTACTGACATGATAGACACTCCTCATATTTATTTTCTTCTTCTTGTGTTTGTTTGTTTTTAGATTTGTATACATTTGCTGTAATGTCTGTCGAGTTTGCATCGTTAACATTTTCAGCTCTTTGTATTGATTTTGACCTGCAATAATAAAGGCTCTTTAATCCCTTCTTCCATGCTTGAAAGTGAATTTGATGAAGATCTTTTTTATGTACATCGGCAGGTAAAAATAAGTTTATAGACTGTGCTTGGGAAATATGAGGCGTTCTATCTGCACTCAAATCAACAAGCCATCTTTGATCTAGCTCAAAAGCAGTTTTGAATACATCTTTTTCTTCTTGAGTTAAAAAATCTAAATGAGAAACCGAACCTTGATTAGTAGTGATACTAGACCAAGTTTCATCATCATTTTTCCCGTGTTTTTCTAATAATTTCGTAAGATATTTATTTCTAACATTAAAAGAACCAGAAAGTGTTTTATGTGTATAGCTGTTTGCTGCAATTGGTTCTACACCTGGTGAAGTTCCTCCACAAATAATTGAGATTGAAGCTGTTGGAGCAATGGCAGTCTTATTAGAAAATCTTTCCATTATCCCGTAATCTGCGGCATCTGGACATGGACCTCTTTCCGCTGCTAAGTCTTTTGAAGATTGATCAACTTTTTTTTGAATGTTTTCAAAAATTTGTTTGTTCCATACTTTGCTCATAACAGACTCTAAGGGTATCATTTTCCTTTGAAAATAAGAGTGCAATCCCATTACACCTAACCCAACGCTTCTTTCCTTAAGAGCCGAGTATGTTGCATCGCTGAATTCTTCTGGTGCATTTTCAATAAAGTCTGTAAGAACATTGTCTAGAAATCTCATTACATCACTAACAAAAAATTCATCATCTTTCCACTCATCATATTTCTCAACATTTAAAGATGATAAACAGCAAACTGCAGTTCTATCTCTACCATCTTTATCTATTCCTGTTGGTAAAGTTATTTCACTACAAAGATTAGAAGTTTTAACAGTTAGACCTGCTAACTTATGGTGTTGTGGAATTTGTCTGTTAACAGTATCAATATAAATTATGTAAGGTTCACCGGTTTCTATTCTTGCAGTTAATAATCTTATCCAAAGATTTCTTGCAGACAAAGTTGATTGAACAGCACCATCTTTTGGACTTTTTAAAGCCCATTGCTCATCAAGTTCAACTGCTCTCATAAATGCATCAGAAACTAAAACACCGTGGTGTAAATTTAAAGCTTTTCTATTAGGGTCACCACCAGTTGGTCTTCTCATTTCAATAAACTCTTCTATCTCTGGATGATCAATTGGTAAGTAACATGCAGCAGAACCTCTTCTTAAAGATCCTTGGCTAATTGCCATTGTTAGAGAGTCCATAACTTTAATAAATGGAATTATTCCAGATGTCTTTCCTACTCTTCCGATTTTTTCACCTATAGATCTTAAGTTACCCCAATAACTTCCTATCCCACCACCTCTTGCTGCTAGCCAAACATTTTCACTCCACAACCCAAGGATACCATTTAGACTGTCACCTGCTTCATTTAAAAAACACGATATTGGTAAACCTCTAGTTGTTCCACCATTAGATAAAACAGGTGTTGCAGGCATAAACCATAAGTTACTGATATAGTTATAAAGTCTTTGTGCATGTAAGTTATCGTCTGCATAGTGACTAGCAACTCTTGCAAATAAATCTTGGAACGACTCGTTTTCTCCGAGATATCTATCACTTAAAGTTGCTCTTCCAAAATCTGTTAGATTATCGTCACGACTTCTATCAATTTTAATTGTTATTCCTTTTGAATTCTGAAATAGCTCCGTGTTGCTGTTTAATGAGAATAAATCTGGACCTTTTGCTTTATTATCTGATACAACTTTAGGTGTATATTCAGAGACAGCTTTCTTAATGGCCTGAGACAGTACTTTGTTCATAAAACTCCCTTTTTACCGCAATAATTAAGTAAAACAACTATATGTTGTGTATAGACTTCCGTAATATACTATATAAATCAGAAATCAATAGAACATTTATAGAACACAAAAAAAAAAATGCAACAAAAAAATCAATAAAATATACAAATATCAACATGCAAAACAAAAAGAAAATAGATCCCTTTGGTTTTAGGGAATATGACGCTAGATGGCTTTTTCCTGAAAGCATTAATGAATTGGGAATCGAATCTGTAGGAAAAGGATTTGGTACCCAAGTGGTTAATAAAACAAAAAATCCTATAGTAATCGTTGGTCATGATTATAGGTCATACAGTGAAGATGTAAAAAAAAATTTTGTCAAAGGATTATTGTCAACAGGTTGTAATGTAAAAGATATAGGACTATGTCTATCTCCTACCGTTTACTTTTCTCAATTTAAATTAAACTCGGATGCGGTTGCAATGATAACTGCCAGTCACAATGAAAATGGATGGACCGGTATAAAAATGGGTATTGAAAAAGGTTTAACCCACTGCAAAGATGAAATGTCAGATTTAAAAGATATTGTATTAAATGAAAAGTTTGTTACAGGCTCTGGGGAATATGAGGAAATAAAAGAGTTTAATAGAATATACATTGAGGAATTCTCTAAAAACAAATTAAAGAAAAAATTAAAAGTAGTCGCAGCGTGTGGAAACGGGACTGCTGGAATTTTTGCACCAGAAATTTTAAGAGGTATTGGTTGTGAGGTAATAGAGCAAGATTGTAATTTAGATTATACATTTCCAAGATATAACCCAAACCCTGAGGATATGAAAATGCTAAATGAAATTTCAAAATGTGTTATAGAAAATAATGCAGATGTAGGTTTTGGATTTGATGGCGATGGAGATAGGGTTGGTGTAATAGATAATAATGGTAATGAAATATTTGCAGACAAAATAGGATTATTAATTGCAAGAAATATTTCTAATACTTACAAAAATTCTAAGTTTGTTGTAGATGTAAAATCTACAGGATTGTATATGAATGACGAAGTTTTAAAAAAAAATAATTGTAAAACTATTTATTGGAAGACTGGGCATTCTTATATCAAAAGAAAGGTTAATGAAGACAAAGCAATAGCTGGCTTTGAAAAAAGCGGACATTTCTTTTTTAGTCATCCACTAGGTTACGGATTTGACGATGGAATTAATTCTGCAATACAGGTTTGTAATTTATTAGATAACCAGTCAGAAAAATTAAATATTCTTATAGATAAACTACCTAAAACATATCAAAGTCCTACTATGGGACCATATTGTAAAGATGATGAAAAATATAAAGTTATCGATGATATAATAGTAAAAATTAACAAGTTAAAAGATAATAATTTTAAAATCAGTGGTCAAAATATTATAAATATATTAACTGTAAATGGTATCAGATTTACTATAGAAGATGGCTCATGGGGATTAATTAGAGCGTCCTCTAATAAGCCTTCTTTGGTAGTTGTAACTGAAAGTCCAACCTCTGACGAAATAAAAAAAGAAATATTTTATTTTATAGATAAGCTTTTACAACAAACAGGTAAAATTGGTAAATACGATCAAAAAATTACCTAATTAAATTATATTTTACTTGAGAAAAGTCGACTCCTATAAATTAAAGAAACGATATATAAATATCGTTCCTACAACATAAAGAAAAACTCCAAAAAGCCTTTGTGCTTTTAATTTATCCATTTTATAAACTGTATTTGCGCCTATCCTTGCCATAAAACTTGTGATAGGCACAAATAATATGAACGCAGGAATATTAATAAAACCAATGCTAAATGGTAAATTAACCTCAAAATAGAAACCAGAAACTAAAAAACCGATTGATCCAGTAATAGATATAAAAAAACCAATTGCAGCTGCACTACCAATACATTTGCTAATTGGATATCCTAGATATCTTAGAATTGGGACATTCATCATAGCACCAGTTATACCCATTGGAGCCGAAACAAATCCTGAAAACAAGCCTAATATTACTCTTGGTGTAATGGAAGAATTGAGTTTAATTTTTCTGACTTTTTCTTTAGCCATCATTAAATACGCACCAAAAAAATATACTACCACTGAAAAGAACAAAACTAACATTTTTGTTTTCATAATTGATGCAAAAAAAGTTCCAATTAAAACCCCCACAACAACAAAAATACCAAAAGTTTTAATTACACTAAAATCTACAAGTTTGTTTTTGTTATGTGTCATTACAGATACGGTTGAAGTGAAAATTGTTATAGAAAAAGCTGTACCAACAGTTAAATGCATTAAATAATTTTTATCAAAATTTAATGTTTCAAAGATAAAAAATAAGCAAGGAACTGAAATTAACCCACCACCAATTCCAAAAAGCCCAGCAAAAAAACCTACAGCACTAGCTGCAAATATGATCAACAAAAAAAAGTGCCAATATTCATTTATAAGAAAAGTTAAAGACAGATAAAACCTACTTAATTAAGTTATGCTAAAAAACTCAAGAAAGGATCTAGCAGAAACAATAAGCAAAAAACAGCCAAATATTCTACTAAGCAGTTTTTTGTTTATTTTATAAACAACTTTAGCTCCTATTCGTGCCATTATCATTGTGATAGGGACAAATACAATAAAACCTAAAAGATTTATATAACCAAACGAGAATGGGGATTTCACATTGTCAATTATATTTCCTCCAATAATCATTGTAGTTGTTCCTGTCAAAGCAATCAAAAAACCAACTGCAGCTGCTGTTCCAATTGATGTACGAATATCGTAACCAAATGTTCTTAAAAACGGAACCATCAACGAACCACCACCTATTCCTAAAGGCACCGATATAAATCCAATTAATAAACCTGAAATATTTTTTACAATTTTTGAAATCTCTTTAGGATTTTCTAACAATTTATCTCTAAAGAATATGAAGAATAGACCAACACAAAATGAAAAAAAGGCAAAAAATAAAACCAAAGCTGGTGTTTTCATATTAACAGCTAAAAATGTACCTGCTAGAACCCCAAGCACAATTAACAAACCAAAAGTTTTAACCATTTTAAAATCAACAGCTTTATATTCCATATGTGTTTTTGTAGAGATGATTGAAGTTGGAATAATAATTGCAAGTGATGTTCCAACTGATAAATGCATTCTTGTTAAGATATCAAAATCTAGTATGCTGAAAGCATAGTATAAAGCAGGAACCATTATAATTCCTCCACCAACACCCAACAATCCTGCCATAAAACCAGCAACAGTAGCTGCAATTGCTAAAACTGTAAGTAAGTTTATAATTGTACTAGTATCTATGTTCTCCATTAAATTGAAGCTTGATTTGCTTTTTCATTATTTTGAGCAATATCCATAATGTGTTTTGCTTTTTGAAAATCAGAGTCTCTTGCCATCATATTGTCGCTTAAATATCTTTTCCACTCTTTAGAACCAGGTTGTCCATGATACAAACCAACAGTGTGTCTCATTATATGATTAACTTTAGTACCATTTTTAACTTCCTCTTCTAAATAACTTAAAAGTTTTTTAACAATATCCTCTCTTGATAAAATATTACTATTGTTAAATATTTCTTTTTCTATTTCACCTAAAAAGTAAGGATTTTGGTAAATAGCTCTTCCAATCATTACACCATCACAATTTTGTAAATGATTTTTTATTTGGTCTATGGAGGTAATACCGCCATTTATAATAATTTCTAAATCTGGGTTTGATTTCTTTATTTCATATACCATTTTGTAGTTTAGTTTAGGAATGTTAAGATTTTGCTTTGGCGTTAACCCTTTTAAAATAGCTTTTCTAGCATGTAAAATAATTGTCGATGAACCAGCATCCTTAATTTTATTGATAAACATATTTAGATAATCAAATTCCTCAGTATTATCAAAACCAATTCTTGTTTTAGCAGAAACTGGAATTTTACAAGAATTAGACATTTCATTAATACATTCTGCAACAAGATCTGGTTCTTTCATCAAACACGCACCAAATGAATTTTTTTGTACTTTTTTACTTGGGCAGCCAAGATTAAGATTTATCTCGTCGTAACCTAAATCCTCTGAGATTTTAGCTACTTCAGATAGTTCTTTTTTATCAGAACCACCCACTTGTAATGCAACAGGTTTTTCTTCTTCTCTAAATCCTAATATTTTTTTTCTGTCCCCATGAATTGCCGATTTTGTTGCAACCATCTCTGAATACAACATTACATTTTTGCTTATGAGTCTTAAAAAAAATCTATCGTGTCTGTCTGTGCAATCCATCATAGGTGCAACAGAAATTTTTCTATTTATCTTTTTATTAATATCCAAGTGCTTTGCCCATTATTTTATCAGGTAACCAAGTAACTATTTCAGGAAAAATACATAAAATTAATATAGCTAGTGCCATTATTATCATAAATGGTATAGATCCTTTTAAAATTTCTGACAAACTTACGTCTGGGGTAATACCTTTAATTATATAAAGGTTTAATCCAACAGGAGGTGTTATTAATCCTATTTCCATATTAATAGTAAACACTATTGCAAACCAATAAGGATCAAAACCTAATGTTGTTATAACAGGTAGTAATATTGCTGAAGTCATAACAATAACAGCAACAGGTGGTAGAAAAAATCCTGCTATTAAAAGAAATATATTTATTAAAATAAATACTACCCATTTATTCGAACTTAACTCCACCATACTTTGTGCAAGTGATTGGGTCACATAAAGTTGAGAAAGAGTAAATGCAAAAAGATATGACGCAGCAATAATGAACATTATCATTACACTCTCTTTCATAGAGACTTTAACAATGTTCCATATTTTTTTTGGTTGGTAAATTTTGTAAACGACTGCAATTAATACAAAAACTAAAAATGCCCCAACACCAGATGCTTCTGAAGGCGTTGCGACACCTCCGTATAATACATATAGAACACCAGCTATGATTGCTAGGAAAGGAAGTATTCGTGGTAAAACTTCTAGTTTTTCTTTTAGAGTTGGAGGTTTCCTATTTTTTAAAGCTTTTGCAGAATCCTTATCTATAAAATAACTGTGTATTAGTGCCCATATTGCGAACATTCCAGCTAACATAAAACCAGGTATCAAACCACATAAAAACAATCTTCCAATAGATGTACCGGTAGCAATTCCATACACAATTAAAACGATACTAGGTGGAATTAAGACTCCCAATGTTCCACCTGCTGCTATGGTTCCTGTAGCTATTTGATCCGAATATCCTCTTTTTCTCATCTCAGGAATTCCCATTGTTCCAATAGCAGCACAAGTTGCAGGACTTGATCCACTAAGAGCAGCAAAAATTGAACAAGCGCCTATATTTGAAATTACTAACCCACCGGGTAATCTCCAAAGCCATCTATCAAGTCCAGTATATAAATCCTTTCCAGCAGGAGAATTAGCAACTGCCATTCCCATTAAAATAAACATTGGTATTGAAAGAAGCACGAAAGAATTAAGACCTGCATAAAATGTTTCAGCAAAAACATCCAACATCTGCAAACCTTCAAAAGCAACTAAAAGAGCTATTGATACAAAACTTAGACCAAACGCAATTGGGATTCCTGAAAACAAGACTATTAAAGTAAAGACCGCAACTATTATTGCAATTAATAATGGATCCATTAGTTTATATCCTTCTCGTCAGTAAGTTTGATTATTTCAGCGATATACTGCAAAATCATTAACCCTGCTCCAATCATCATTGATGAATATGGAATCCATAAAGGAGGATCCCAGACAGTTCCTGTTGAATAATTTTTTGTAAAAGCTTCCTCAACCATTAAAAAACCAAAATAAAATAAAATTAAAAAAAATAATAGACTTACTAAGGAAGTAAATATTTTAAGTCTTAAAATATTTTTTTTAGATAAAAAATCATATATCCATTCCATGCTAACATGTGCCTTTTCACTTAATACATACGCGCTACCTATAAAAGTTGAAGCAACTAAAAGCATGGTTACTAATTCTGTTTGCCAAGTGATTGCTCTTTGAAAAAAATATCTTTCAAATACAAGTTCTACAATTACTAAAATTGATAAAAGCAAAGCTAAAACAGCAAAAGCTCCACATGCTTTTGCGACTAAATCACAAAATTTTAGATAATTTTTTTTCATAAAAAAACCCCTATCTAATAAAATTAAATAGGGGTTCTTTATATATTATTTTAATCTACTGCTAAAGCCATTTCCATTAGCTTGTCACCACCCGGAACTTTTTCAGCAAATGCTTTATGAGATGATTGTTTTGCAATTTCAACCCACGCAGCATGATCTTTGGCATCCATATATACTAATTTAACACCAGCAGCTTTATAAGCTTCCTCAAACTTTTTATCTAAGTTTTCAACTTGAGCTGTCATGTACTCTTCAGCAACTTTACCTGCTTTCATTAAAGCTTTTTGTTGCTTAGCATTTAATTTATCAAAACTCATTTTTGACATTAAAATTGGCTCGTACATAAACCATAACCCAAATTTACCTGGAGGTGTTGCACATGTAACCTGTTCATAAATTTTGTAACTTACAAAACTACCAGAACTTGTATTTGCACCAGTTAGTACTCCAGTTTGTAAACCTGTATAAATCTCAGATGAAGGCATACTTTGAATTCCAGCACCAGCTTGTTCTAACATTTGGTTAAAAGCTTTGCCTGCTGCTCTCATTACTTGACCTTTTGCATCACTTGGATTTTTAATACATTTTGTTTTTGATGCAAAACCACCACCTAACCATGCATCTGATAATACAACAACGCCAGCATCATTAATAATTTTTTTAATTTCAGTCATCATTGGACCTTTATTAAATCTTAATGCGTGATCGTGATTTTTTACCGTTCCTGGCATTAGTGTTGCATCAAATTCTGGATGGAATTTAGATGCGTAAGCTAATGGAAAAGCAGAAATATCTAATTGACCTGTTGTCATTGGTTTCCACTGTTCTTTTGGTTTATATAATGATTTAGCTGGATAGATTCTTATATCTATACCAACATTTGCCTTTTTCATTTCATCAGCAATTATTTGAACCATCTCGTGTCTCGGATCGAATGAACCATCAGCTCTAGGCGTACCTGGCCATTGGTGACTAGCTTTTAAAGTAACTGCATTTGCAGATACTATTGTGGTTAAAAGAAATACTAACGAAGTGAAATATAATGATATTTTTCTAAACATTTTTTTCCTTCTGTAGTTATTAAAAAAAGTGTATTAAAGATAACTTAGGCTCAAGAGTCAAGTTGCCTAAAAGTACAAAAAAATTGCATATGAATGGTCCTTTAAAAGATTTATTAGTTGTAGACTTAACAAGAGTATTGGTTGGTCCCTATTGCACAATGATATTGTCCGATTTAGGGGCAAGAGTAATTAAAATAGAGGCTCCAGAAATAGGAGACGATTCAAGAAAGTTTGGACCTTTTGTAAATGATTACTCTGCATATTTTATGTCTTTGAATAGAGGTAAAGAGAGCATTGCTTTAAATTTAAAAAACGAAGATGATAAAAAAATATTCGAAAAAATTTTAGCCAAAGCTGACATTCTTGTTGAAAATTTTAAGCCTGGAACTTTAGAGAAATGGGGTTTTGGATGGAAACAAGTTTCAAAAAAATATCCTAAATTAATTTACGCTTCTGCATCAGGTTTTGGACAAACAGGTCCATTAAAAGAGTTACCAGCATATGACATGGTCGTACAAGGTATGGGTGGATTAATGAGCGTTACAGGCCAACCTAATTCAGAACCAACAAGAGTAGGGACATCAATTGGTGACATTACTGCAGGATTATTTACAGCTATTGGAATAAATGCTGCTTTATATGATAGACAAAAAACAGGTAAGGGGATGTACATAGACGTATCTATGTTAGATTGTCAAATTGCAATCCTTGAAAACGCAATTGCAAGATATTTATCTAAAAATGAAATTCCTAAACCAATGGGATCACGTCATCCATCGATAGCTCCATTTGAGGCTTTTAAGACAAAAGATAGTTACATAATAATTGCTGCAGGTAACGATAAATTATTTGAAAATTTATGTAATGCTTTAGATCTCAAAGATTTAATAATGGATGAAAAATACAAATCAAATTCATCGAGGAGTGAAAACATGAATGAATTAAAAAAAATTCTAGAACAAAAACTGATTAATAAAACCACAAATGAATGGGTAAAAAATTTAGAAAGTTTGAAAATTCCATGCGGTCCAATTTTTAATATAAAAGAAGCAGTTGAAAATCCTCAGGTAGAGGCGAGAAATATGATCGTTAAAGCTTATCATAAAGTTATTGGAGATTTTAAACTTGCTGGTAATCCAATCAAAATGTCCACATATAAAGATGAAAAAACTCGTGGGGACATTCCAGATTTAGACGAGCACAGGGAAAAAATCATCAAAGAATTTAATTAATTTTTTTTTCAATAGCATCTGACATTTTCTTTATCATCATCTTTTTATTTAAAATGTCTGTTCTTATCAAAATTGCATCTTTAGCTTTTTTTAGTGGACTATGCTTTCTTTTTTTATCCATTGAGGTACGTTTACTTAAAGATTTACTAACTTCTTTTAATGGTATTTTTTTTTTTAAATCAACCCATCTCCTATAGCTTGCTTTTTTAAGACTACATTTAAAGTAAAATGCAATATCATATTTAGGATTTTTTTTTAATATTGTGGATGCAATGTCCCTACCCTCAACACAAATTTTTTTGTTATTTTTAATTAATTTTTTTTGTGTTTTCTTCATAATTAATCTAACATTTTTAATTTTAGCTAATGGACCTACATGTTCATCTATTTTTTGTGTATGAAGATTTAGTTTTGATATATTTTTATAATTAATATTCTTAAATTTTTTATTTAAAAAAATAATTAAATTTTTAGGTTTGTTCTCAATAATCAATTTACTCGCATATCTATAAAGTAATCCAGAATTAATAAGTAATAATTTATATTTTTTTGATATTAATTTTGCTCCAGTGCTTTTTCCACTAGCCGCTTCACCGTCACATGCGATAATTAATGATTTTTCCATAAACTATGAATGAATTTATTATAATTTATTAAGAAATTTTTTAAAAGAAATATAAATAAATTATTGATCGTTTGTATCGGAAGCATCTGATGCTTCGGTAGTCTCTTGATCTTTTAATTCATCAATTGAGACTTCGTCTTCTCCGCTCTCTTCGCTAGGAATTTCTTGTGAAACTTGATCTGTTGAATTTTGTAATTCGTTTAAATCATCTTTAGATACTTGTATTTTCTCCGGTATTTTTCTTGCTCTTTTAGATGGCAGTATAGGAACACCACTTTTTGAAATTTCACCTTTATATAGATTTTCAAAATCATCACCTACTTCCTCATCCTCTTCAGATGTCTCATCAACTTGTTCCACATGTTTTCTTAATTTATAAACTGCACTATCAGTTAAATCTGAAACTTTAACGTTTTCATTAGCGATTTCTCTAAGCGCTATAACAGTATTTTTGTCATTATCTTTATCAACAGTTGCTTCTAGACCTGAATTTAGTTGCGTTGCTCTTTCTTTGGCAACGAGCACTAACTCATAAGGACTATCAACTTTATCGATGCAATCTTCTACTGTTACTCTAGCCATGCGAGGTATTTATACTTGGTAGAGGAATAAATCAAGTTTTAATTAGATAATTCAGGACTTAGTTTTCCTCTTATAAAAAATAAAGAAATAAGGGAAATCGATATGTATATTGCTGATATCATCGCTATTTGTTCTATAGAAAAACCCCTATCTATTAAATAACCAAACAAAGCAGTTCCAAATGCGGTTGCAAATACCATCAACGCAGTTGTCAGGGCTTTTATTGATCCAATATACTTTACACCATAAATTTCTGCCCATGTTGAAGACCCTAGTACGTTTGCAAATCCATTAGATATTCCAATTAATCCAAGAAAAACAAAAGCTGTAAAAGACTGATCAAAATAAATGATTATAATGACTGAAATCAATAAAGGTATATTCATATAAACAATTAATTTTCTGCTAGTAAATTTATCTATTAAAATTCCAGATATGATTAAAGTTATAACAGACAAAATTGAGTAAGCCATAAAGGATTGTGCAATTATATAAGGTCCCCAATTTTTTGAGCTTAAAATAAATGATTGATAAACGAAAGTTCCAGTTGCTATCCAAGGCATAGCCAACATGTTTGCACAAATAATATAAAATCTATAATCTTTTAAAACATCAATTCTTTTCCAATTTTTAATATTTTTTTCTTTTTGTTTCCCTGTTCCATCTGTTTCTCTAGACTCGAAATTGAGATTCTTTACCAAAAAATAAGGAGCTAAAGGCAAAATTAGTAAAACTATTAGAGAAATAGATTTCCATATAGTTTTCCAATCATAAATTGATAAAAGATAAATAATTAATACAGGTAAAATAAATTCAGCTGAAGACAAACCAAACCAACTGGTACTTAAAGCTTTCCCACGAGATTTTGTAAAATATCTCGATACAGTAGTCGTTGCTGTGTGAGACATCATGCCTTGGCCAGAAAATCTCATTAAGAATATAGCTAGGAATAATAATAAAGTTGATGATATGGTTGAAAAGAAAAAACTAGAAAAAGATAACAATAAAATTACAAAAAATGCAAATTTAGATATATTTATATCATCTATTTTTTTTCCAAACCAAATTAAAACAAAACCACTAAGCAAGGTTGCTGAAGCATAAATTGAACCAAATTGTCCATGTGTAATTGATAATTCGTTTCTTATACTAGTATTAAATAACCCTAAAAAAAAACTCTGTCCAAAACTTGAAAAAAATGTAAATATAAAACCAAATAAAATTACTTTTAAACTTAAATTTTTAAACATAATAAATGACTTGTAACGTAGCTTTCATTGGTCTTGGTGTCATGGGATATCCGATGGCTGGTTATATATCAAAAGGTGGACATAATGTAACTGTTTTTAATAGAACAAAATCAAAAGCAGAAAAATGGATTGGTGAATATAAAGGTAAATTGGCTAATACTCCTGAAGAGGCAGCAAAAGATGCTGAGTATATATTTACCTGTGTTGGAAATGATAACGATTTAAAAGAAGTGACCTTTGGTGATAAAGGAGCATTTAAAAGTATTAAAAAAGGATCAGTTTATGTTGATAATACAACTGCGTCTGCAAAAATAGCTAAAGAAATTTATAACTATGCAAAAAAAAATGGTTTTGGTTCTTTAGATGCTCCTGTTTCAGGTGGACAAGCTGGAGCAGAAAATGGTGCCCTTACTGTAATGATAGGAGGGGATCAAGCTGACTTTGACAAAGCTAAAGACAAAATTGAGTGTTACAGTAAGAAAATGAAACTATTGGGTGGACCGGGAAATGGACAACTAGCAAAAATGGTAAATCAAATATGTATTGCTGGTTTAGTGCAAGGATTATCAGAAGGTATTAATTTTGGTATGAAAGCTGGTTTAAATATGGAAGATGTAATCGAAGTTATTTCTAAAGGTGCAGCTCAATCTTGGCAAATGGAAAACAGATACAAGACTATGATAGATGACAAATTTGATTTTGGTTTTGCAGTAGATTGGATGAGAAAAGATCTTAAAATTGCAATGGACGAAGCTAAAAATAATGGTTCATTGTTGCCTGTAACAGAACTTGTAGATAAATATTACTCAGAAGTACAGGATATGGGTGGAAACAGATTAGATACCTCTAGCTTAATCAAGAGATTTAGGAAGTAATATTGTATGCAGCCAGCATACTATGAAGATTTAAAAGAAATTCAAAATAAGTACTGGTCAATGCTTGATGACGCTGTAAAGAATAGAAATTCACCCTTTAGAATTCCAGTATTTATTTGTTCCGACCAAAACGAAATTGATGGTAGAATAGTTGTGTTAAGAAAATCAGATAGAGGTAATAATCTTTTACAATTTCATACTGATTTAAGATCTTCCAAAATAAATATTTTAAATAAAAACAAAAATGCATCACTAGTTTTTTATGATAAAGAAGAAAAAATTCAATTGCGAGTAAAAGTAGAATGCATAATTAATAATAAAAATTCTATAACTGAGGAGTCTTGGAAAAAAACACAACATATAAGTAGAAGGTGTTATTTAACTGATGACCCGCCTGGAACAATTTCAAATAATCCAACCTCAGGAATGATTTCAAAATTAGAAGATTTTGATTACACGATGGAACAGAGTGAAGAAGGTTATAAAAATTTTACAGTTATTCAATGTAAGGTTAAATCTGTTGAATGGCTTTATTTAGCAGCAAAAGGACATAGAAGAGCTAAGTTTGATTTTGAAAATAAAAAGGAAAGTTGGTTAGTTCCATAATGAAAAAGTATGAAGCAATGGTTCTGTCATGTATAGACCCTAGATTTCAATCTAAAGTTTATAAATATCTTGAATCTGAAAAACTTACTGGCAAATATAGTTCTTTCGCAATCGCAGGTGCTGCAATTGGTGTAACGCATAAAAGATTTAAAAAATGGCATTCAACCTTTTGGGACAATTTAGGGATATCAATCAAATTACATAAAATAAATAAACTTATAGTAATTAATCACAAAGACTGTGGAGCCGCTAAAATTACTTTTAAAGGGAGGAATTTTAATTCAAAAATTGAAAATGAAGTTCATCAAAAATCTTTTTTTGATATTAAAAAAGATTTGAAAAAAAGATTTCCTGATTTAGAGGTAAAATTCAAAATTTTGTCTTAAAGCATTTAATTAAAACTTATAAAATCTTTAAAATTCAAATAATTATTAACTGATTTACTATAAATAGGCATTCTAGCTTGTACTGCAGATGTAGTTTTAATTAATGTTTTGTTGTTATAATAATATTTTAAACAATTTTCATCCCATTCTAAATTACATTTCTTTATTAACTCTTTAATTTCATTTTCACTGTTATTAATTAATCTTTCATATCTAATATCGTAAATAAAATTACCACACTCTTTCTTCCAAAATTTAATTATATTTTTGTATAAATCATAGTATTTAGAGATATGGTCAGGGATAAATGACCAATTCATATTTTTTGAATTAAAATTATTTTTATAAATTGAAAAACATGTGTCAGCTCGATCTCTTTCACAATGTATCACTATTGAATTTGGTAGAAATAATTTAATAATGCCAATCCATTTAAAGTTTTCATTTGCTTTATCAGTCAAATTAGGCTCTGTGATATTTAAATTTGAAGCAAATTCACTATAAGCTTTTTCAATAATATTATTTTTACTTTTAATTTTTTCTAATATTTTTAAGTAATCTAGTTCTAAATTGGTTAAAAAATTTTTTCTAATAGCTGACAATAGAATATTTAATTCATTAGCTCCATAGACATCTTTATGCTTTGATACTATCTGTTCAACTAATGTTGTGCCTGATCTTTGCATTCCACATATAAAAATAATTTTTTTTTTACTGATAATATTTAGAGGTTTTGTACTAAAATTAATTTTTTTGTACGTATCTAGTATTTGAAAAAAATGTTTTTTTAAATTTTCAATGTTAGAACCATTGATTTTATATTTAATATTATTAGCGTTTTTGTAATGATTAAACGATTTTTTATACTCTCCTTTGTCCTCATAAGCTTTTCCTAATGCGAAATCTAAATCAATTAATTTAATTTGATTAATTTTTTTTGATTTAAATAATTTTAACATTCTATCTAGATGATCATTCTCATTATTATAATTTATTAAAGTACTTAACATTCTGTGTGCTTTTGTATTTTCAGGCTCAATGTTAATCACTTTATAAAAATAATCTGTAGCACTTACATGATTGCCAATTGATCGCTCTAGCGTTGCAATGTCATATAAAATTTTTGTATTATTTGGAGATAACTTAATTGCCTTTTTATAAAAGACGAGTGCATTTTCAAAATCATTTATATCTTTGCATTTATTAGCTTCAACTATTATTGATTTAATTTCATCCATATAGGAAATTCCGCATCTTAAGTATATGCTAATTAAAAAAAATGAGGTCTGCGTATATTGAATAACTAATATTTTATTTTTCTAGTTTAGAAAGTTTTTTTCTAAGTCCTGATGAAAGACTATTAAACCATTGTTTTTCTTTACCAGAATCTGGGAGAACTGCACCATATTCGATCATTTGAGACGGAGGTATGTCTATAATATACACCCAAATTTGTGTATCATTTAATTTAGTACTTTTTACTATAATTTTTTTTAATTCCAAGATAAGTTTATCTTTAATTTTTTTTGTTCTCCCCGCTCTTATTTGTCCAAGTAAAAATAAAGTCCTTTCGTTAACTTTTTTTCCACCCATAAAAAGATTATTTTTTTTTGTTTTATTAAAAATAACTTGAGCAAAGTAAGTATTTGCACCTGTTACTACATTATGAACTTTGGTAATGCCTTCTGCTAACTTTTTTTGTTGTTTTGATGTTAAGTTAAAATTTGAATTTCTGACTGTGTAAGTTGGCATTATTTTTAAAATATATTTTTTAAATATTTTTTCCAATTATTTTGGTATCTAATTGCATTTTGCTTCATTGCTTCAACTTCTTCCTCTGTGACCTGTCTTACGATTTTTCCAGGAGATCCCACAACTAATGAATTATCTGGTATTACTTTATTTTCAGTGATTAATGCTCTAGCGCCTATTAAACAATTCTTTCCAATTTTTGATCCATTGAGTAGAACTGCACCAATTCCAATTAAACTGTTATCATCAATTGAACAACCATGAAGCATTACTAAATGACCCACGGTAACATTTTTTCCAACCTTTAAAGGATAGCCCGGATCAGTATGAAGTACGCAACTGTCTTGGACATTTGACCCCTCTCCTATGTGGATATTTTCTATATCTCCCCTTAAAGTGGCATTAAACCAAACACTGGTATTTTTTTCTAATGTAACATCACCGATTACAACAGCATTAGGTGCGACCCAATTTTCACCAGAGTTTTTTGGTTTTTTATTTTCCAAATCATAAAACATAAATTATAAATAATCATAACATGTCACTTACAAAAACACCAATATGCGATTTTGGAAAACAAGCTGAAAATTTTAAACTAAAGTCAACAGATGGTAAATTTTTAACGTTAGAGGATTTAAAAGGTAAAAATGGAACATTAATAATGTTCATCTGTAATCATTGTCCATATGTTAAGGCTATTATATCTGATGTTGTAAAAGATTGTAATGTGCTCTCGAAATTAGGAGTTAATTCTTTAGCAATCTGCTCTAATGATGTTGTAAATTATCCAGAAGATTCATTTGAAAATATGAGTATATTTTCAAAAAAAAATAATTTTAATTTTTCATATTTACATGATGAAACACAAGGAGTTGCAAAAAAATATGGAGCTGTATGTACGCCTGATTTTTTTGGGTATAATGGAAATTTGGAGCTTCAATATAGGGGAAGAATAAGAGAACTAAAAGACTTAAAACCGATAAGAGATGGAGATAGTGATCTTTTGTTAGCAATGAGAGAAATATCAAAAACAGGTAATGGGCCCAAAGAGCAAATTCCAAGTATGGGCTGTAATATTAAGTGGAAATAATTTAATGAACTTGATTGTTACAAGAACTTTTCCACCAACTATTGGTGGAATGCAAAATCTTATGTGGGGTTTGGCTAATGCAGTATCTAAAATTGATTTACTAAAAGTTTATGCTGATTATGAATTAAATCATGATGCTTTTGATGAAAAGGTGTCATTTTCGATAGAGAGAATTAAAGGTTTTAAATTATTTCAAAAATACAGAAAAGCTTATTTGGTCAATGAATATTTGAAATCAAATAAAAATGTAAAGAATATAATTGCTGATCACTGGAAAAGTTTAGAACATATAAAAACTAATAAAAATAAAATCTGCCTAATACATTCTAAGGAAATAAATCATGATAATGGTAGTAATCTTCATAAAAGAGTGTTGAAAGTTCTGAATAATGTCAACATAATTATAGCAAATTCAGAGTTTACAAAAAATTTAGCCATAGAAAGAGGTATTAATTCAAATCTAATAAAAGTTATAAATCCTGGTGTAGATGATATTAAAGATATCAGTAAACAAAATTTAAAAAAGGCTGATGATTTGTTAATAAACAAATCGCCAAGACTGATTACAGTCTCACGTTTTGATAAAAGAAAAAATCATGCAAAAGTGATGATGTCTATAAGAAATTTAAAAACAAAATATCCAAATATAATCTATACTTGTATAGGGTATGGTGAGGAAGAAGAAAAACTTAAAAGACTTTGTAGAGAACTTATTATAGAGGATCAGGTTTTATTTTTAAAAGGTATTTCTGAGGAGTTAAAAAATGCGCTTATTTCAAAATCTGATATTTTTCTTATGCCATCGATTATACATGAAAAATCCGTAGAGGGTTTTGGTATTTCTTTTATAGAGGCGGCACAATATGGTATCCCGTCAATAGGCGGAAAAGATGGTGGAGCATCAGATGCAATAATTCACGAAAAGACTGGTTTAATCTGCGATGGAAATAATCTAGATGAAATTTATAACTCGATAAATAAATTGTTAGAAAACAAAACTTATATTAAATATGGTGGAGCAGCAAAAGAAAACTCTAGGAATTTTCTTTGGAGTAAAATAATTGAAAACTATAAAAGAATCTTATAATTTAAAAGTATGATCGAAAAATTTAATAATGTTTGGTATTTAATAGTTTTTTTAATACATTTTTTAGGAATTGGTGTTTATGCATTTCAAACAATTTTTCAAACAAGAAAATTTTGCACTAAATTTGAAATAGATGACAGTGCTTTTACAATGATCAGATTTGTAGGAGCATTTATGCTCGCTAATTTTTTAATGGCAGTTTATATTTTATTTATAAGAAGAAATGGAATAGTAGCAGCTGGATCTTTTTTTAATTTAGTATTTTTGTCAAATTTATGTATCTTTTTAGTAAATTGTTATTCAATACTTATAGATAAAACTGGAATAACAACTCCGGAAAAATCTAAAGAGGGTATAATTGCACCTTTAATATTTACTGCTTTAAGTGCTACTCTTTGTTACGGTTTAGCAGATAAAATATATCTCTACTAAACTAGATTTTCGCTCATTCTTTGAAAAACTTTTTCAGGAGATAACTTATTTAAATCATTGACCTGTATAGCTTTGAAATTTTCCCTCTCTATACTTACTTTTTGAGCTGTTGTATGTTGACCAAACAAAGTTAAACCCTTTACACCCAGATGAGCTGCCATATGTGCTGGTCCAGTATCATTTGCAACTACAAAACTACTTGATTTAATCAAAGAGCCTAATTCAGATATGTTTAAAGCTTTATCATTATTTAATATTATATTTGCATTAAAATTCTTCGCGTCTGCTATTTCCTTTGGTCCTGGAGCAGTTATAATTTGATATTTATCACCAAACTTGTTTAAGATAAGTTTAATTAGATCATTATAATAGGGCCATTTTTTTAAAACTAAATGTGGTGAACAAAAAGGAAATAACAAAATATATTTTTCTAGCTTAAAATTTTTTTTTATCTCACTTATATCTACACATGCCCAATCAAAATTAGGATATAAAGTGTGCTTAATTATTAAACCATTATTTTTTAATTGATACTCAAAACGCTTTAATACAGATATTTTATCAAATTCTTCTTTTTTAGTATTTTTTGGTAAAGATGTAATTGAACTAGACCAAATATTATTTTCAGCTTTTGGAAATAAAATTTTTTTATAAAAATTTGATCTTGATGAATTTTGTAAGTCATAAACCTTTGAGATATTTAATTTTTTTATATTTTTCATTAAAATATATAAATAGAAAATATTAAATCTTGATAACCGTTTGTCCAAAATCACATCTTTAATGTTGGGAAATTTTTTAAATAAATCTAAGTAAGGCTTTGTTGTTAAAATATAGATATTGTCATCTATATGGTTTTCACAAATATCTTGAATTGCCCCACTAGCTTGGGCTATATCCCCTAATGAACCGTGTTTTATAATTAAAATATTAAACATATTTTTAACATGTTATAACAGTAATTAAATTTATGGACAAAATCTTAGTCGAGGTTTCAATTGGCGAATTACTAGATAAAATTTCTATTTTAGACATTAAAAAAGATAAAATTAAAGATGAAACTAAGCTCGAGCATATTTTGAATGAATACAATATTTTAAAAAAAGAATATGACAATAAAGTGAAAAATGACGATACATTATCTTCACTTTATTCATCACTTAAAGAAATTAATTCAAAATTATGGGTAATAGAAGATGAAAAAAGGTTATGTGAAAAAAATGCAGATTTTGGGGACGAATTTATAAAATTGTCTAGAGATGTTCATTTTCTTAACGATGAAAGAGCAAAAATCAAACTTGAAATAAATATTCATACAGGATCTAAAATTAAGGAAATAAAGGAATACACAAAATATTAAAAACTGTATTTTTTTTCTAAAAATTTAATTACATTATGAATAATAAAAGTGAAAAATAAATAAATACTTCCTGCAATAATAAAGACTTCTATAGGCTTGAAGGTAGTTGAAATTATATATTTAGCTACTCCAGTTAGATCCATTAAAGTTACAGTGCTTGCTAAAGATGTTCCTTTTAACATTAAAATTATTTCATTACCATAAGCAGGAAGAGATTGACGTATTGCTATAGGAATTTGGATTTTGTAAAAAATAAGCTTATTAGGTACTCCTAAACTTTTTCCAGCCTCAATAAAACCAGGTTTAATTGTTTGAAACGCAGATCTTAAAATCTCAGAAGTGTAAGCTCCGGTGTTAAGAGCAAAAGCTATTACTGCACACCAGTATGGTTCTTTTAAAATAGCCCACAAAAAACTTTCTCTTATGAATTCTAGTTGGCCAAAACCATAATATATTATAAATATTTGTACCAATAATGGTGTACCCCTGAAAGTGTATGAGTAGCTATAAGCAATTTTACCTAATATAATATTATTTTTTATTCTTAAAATTGCAAAAAATAATCCTATAAATAATCCTATAAATAATGATACAGATACTAATTTTAAAGTAGTAATACTAGCAAATAATAATTTTGGAAAACTATTTATAATTAAATCAAAATCCATCAATATCCCTTGTTATATTTTATTTCCAATCGATTAATAATTTTCATACTTAAAAAAGTTAAGATTAAATACAAAATCGCCGCAACAGTATAAAATAATAATGGATCTCTAGTTGATCCAGCTGCGATATATGATTGTCTCATAATTTCTACTAAACCTGTTACTGAAATAAGAGATGTATCTTTGAGAGTTATTTGCCAAACATTACTTAAATTTGGTATCGATAGTCTTAGCATTTGAGGAAGAATAATTTTATAAAATCTTAACACTTTATTGAAACCTAAAACATTTGAAGCTTCAAATTGACCTTTGTCTATAGACTGTATTGCTCCACGAAATACTTCTGTTGAATATGCCCCAGATATAATTCCTATTGAAAAAGCTCCAGTAAAAAAAGCATTAATTTCTATATAATCATTATATCCAAATATTGAAGCAACAAACATTATTGCGCTACTTCCTCCAAAAAAGAAAAGGTAAATTACTAATAATTCAGGCACACCTCTTATGATAGTTGTATAAAAATTTGCAATAAGGTTAAATAATTTATTTTTGGATAGTTTTAAAGGAGTAAATATTAAAGCGAATATAAAACCAATTAGCATAGCAGTAACAGAAACCGCTAATGTCATAATTGTTGCAACAATTAATTCATCGCCCCAACCTGTTTTACCAAATAAAAGAAGTTCCATATCGAAAAGGCGGTTAATTAAATAACCGCCAATTCAAATATTTATTACATTGATGCGTCAAAACCAAAGTGTTTAACTGCTAATCTACTAATTACACCATCTTTTCTTGCTTGATCTATAGCTTTATTAAAAGCTTTTAAAAGAGCAGCATCTCTTTTTCCTAGAGCGGAATCTTCACCCGTTTGAGAAGCTTGTCTTAGTCCAACGCCCACTCCATTTCCAAATGCACCACCTGAAAATGTTGGTCCAACAAGAACAACTGGTTTACCAGATTTTTCTGCATAGTCAGTAAACGCAACCGCAGCTGCCAATGCAACATCACATCTTCCAGATGTTAAGTCTAAGTTGACGTCGTCTTGCGTTTTATAAGTTCTGACATTTACTTTACCAACATCACCTGACTCTAAAAAGTTTTGGTGAATAGTACCTGTCTGAGTACAAACTGTCTTACCTGCTAAAGCTCCAGTAATTGTTTTAAGAGCTTTATTTACTCCAGAACCACCTAAAGAAAGATTAATTCCCTCTGGTGTTTCCATACCTTCTAAATCTGAACCTTTCATTACGGCAAGAGAGGCTACTTCATCTGCGTATCCTTGAGAAAAAGTAATTACTTTCTTTCTTTCATCAGTTATCGACATTCCGGCCATAATTGCATCAAACTTTCTCATTTGAAGTGCTGGTATCATTCCATCCCAGTCTTGCTCGACTATTACACATTGTTGTCCAATGTATCTACATAAAGCCCACGCAAGCTCAACTTCAAATCCAATTAATTTACCTGAGGCATCTTTTGAATTCCAAGGGGGATAAGCACCTTCTGTACCTATTCTAATCTTATCGGCGTTAGCTGAAATTGTTATGAATAAACTAATCAATAACCCTAAGCCAAATTTTTTAAATATATTCATTTTTCCTCCAAAAATATAAATTTGATTATTCCATAAAATTTCAGATTTAAAAAGATAAATTAATTATTAATTGATGATGCAAAATTCCAAGAACAATCAAAACTTGGTATATAAACTCTATCAAGGGTAGCATTACCAAAGTTTTTATTAAATACATTTAGCCAATTTTTAACCTGTTTAGGTTTTTTGTCTTGGCTTCCAACCTGAGCAGTAATAGTACCATTTGTTTTTAAAATTCTTTTTAGGGATTTCATGTTTTTTGCAGCAAGATCAATACAATACTGATCATCATTGAGATCAACAAATATTTTATCGTATTTATCATTCTCTATATTTTTTATATTTTCAAATGCATCACCCCAAAAACACTTAACTGAATTTTTTTTTGTAGCTCTATCTCCTACTTTTGCTAGATATTTTTCACAAACCTTAACAACCTGAGGATCTAACTCAAACCAATCAATAAATCCAAAATTTTTAGAAATACATTCTCTTGCAACACCTCCATCACCACCTCCTATAATGGCAGCTTTGTCTCTGCTTTTATTTAGATTTAATCCTGATTTAACAAAAGTCGAACTATATATATGCTCGTCTTTTTCAGCTACTTGAATTTCATTATCTATAAAGAGAGCTTTGCCAAACTGCTCTAAATTTAAAATTTCTATATGTTGGCCTACTTTCGAGGTAAAGTTTGCTAATACATCTTTCACAATATAATATTTTCTTAATCCTGGAGAGCTATAAATATCATCATACTGACTTAAAGTACTTCTATCAAAATTATTTATTGATACTCTTTTTGATTTTATTTCTTTTTTTAAGACATCTAGAGCTATCTTTGGATGTACTTTGCCACAAGTGAAGAAATCGAAACTAACAATTCCTTTTTCTGGAAAAGTATGAAAGCTCATGTGACTTTCAGCAAGTAATGCAACAGTTGTAAAACCCTGTGGTTCAAACTTATGACTGTTAATTTCTAAGATTTCAACTTTTGCAAGTTTAGCTATTTTATATATTATTTTTTCATAAAATTTTTGTGAATAATCTTTTTTAACTCCAATTAAATCTAGAGTTATATGCTCACCAACTTTAGTCATAAAATTACTCTTTTTTATAGTTTTTAATCTGTCCTAAAATTGTAATCATTTCGTTATCAGATAGAATTTTAGGTTTTCCTATTTTTAATGCATTTATATATTGTTGACAAATATTTTCTATTTCCTGAGCAAGTTCAAAGGCTTTATTTAAATTTTTTTCAAAAGCAACCTGACCGTGATTAGACATCAAGCACGCTTTTCTATCTTTAAGCGCTTTAATTATATTTTGTGAGAGTTCTTCAGTGCCAAAAGTTGCATAATCAGCACATTTGATATCATTACCACCTGCAAGAGCTACCATATAATGAAATGCAGGTATTGATTTCCCATGAGTAGAAACTGCTGTAGCATGGGTTGAATGTGCATGAACAATTGCATTCGCTTCTGCCTTATTTAAATATATGTCTTTATGAAATTTCCATTCTGAAGAAGGTTTCATTTTTTTTTCTTTAAATTTGCCGTCTAAAGATACAAAAACTATGTCTTCATACTTTAAAGATGAATATTTTACTCCGGAAGGGGTTATTAAAAAGCCATCATCATGTCTTATGGATATATTTCCCGATCTTAAAGCTGAAAGATTTTCAGTATTAAGCATGTTAGCATATTTAATTACTTCTTCAGCTGGACTCATTATTTTGATTCTCTTTTAATTTTTTTGAAAAAACATATCCAAAAATTAATCCAATTAAAATAATTATGTATTGATAAAGTTTAAGTATAATAAATACTATCGGTAATTCTTTTTCAGATGGATTTTTATTAAAATAATTTTTAGAACCATCCTCATATAAATCAATTTGACCAAAAATTAAATAAATACCATAAATAACAAGATAAATGCATGGAATAGTTGAAATATATAACAAAGTTTTATTTTCTTTAATTAAACTTAAAAAATTTGCTGAAATAGCAACTAAAATTAAACTTATTAATGAAAAAATTAATGGGTTCATTTAAATAATTTATTTAACCCCTCTTCCGATGCGCTGCAAATTCCTTTTTCTGTTATTAATCCTGTAATAAATTTTGCAGGCGTTACATCAAACGCTAAATTTAAGGATTTACTATTTTCAGGGTATATTTGTATTTTTTTAATATTCCCTTTCTCATCTAAACCTTCAATAGTCGATAGTTCATTTGAATCTCTTTCTTCAATTGGAATATTTTTAGAATCTTTTAAATCCCAATCAATCGTAGAGCTTGGCAAAGCCACATAAAATGGAACATTATTATCTTTAGCAGCAATGGCTTTTAAATAAGTTCCTACTTTGTTGCAAACATCTCCATTAGATAATGTGCGATCAGTCCCAACAATGCACATATCTACCTCGCCTCTTTGCATTAAAATACCACCTGTATTATCTGCTATAATAGTGTTTTTAATATTTTCCTCATTTAATTCAAAAGAAGTTAAATTTGCTCCTTGATTTCTTGGTCTTGTTTCATCTACCCAAACGTGAATTGGAATATTCTTTTGATGAGCATGATAAATAGGTGATGTTGCTGTACCCCAGTTTATTGTTGCAAGCCAACCGGCATTACAATGGGTTAAAATATTTACAGTGTCTTTTTTTTTTTTATAAATGTCCTCTATAATTTTAAGTCCATTTATACCAATATTTTTACAAAAATTTATATCCTCTTCACAAATCTCATTAGCTTTATTAACAGCTATATTTAATATTTCATTACTATTAACACCTTTTAATTTCTTATACATTCTATCCACTGCCCACTTTAAATTAATAGCAGTCGGTCTAGATTTAATTAAATTTTTACAAGCATTATCCAAAAAAGATTGTTCATTATTTTCTATTAAAGCTAATACTATGCCATATGCTGCGGTAGCTCCAATTAGAGGTGCCCCTCTGACCTCCATGACTTTTATTGCGTTAATAGCATCATCTACTGACTTTAGCTCTTTAATCTGAAATTTATGTGGTAATTTTGTTTGATCAATAATTTTAACAGTATTATTCTCAAACCAAATTGTTTTATATTCCTGGCCTTTAATTCTCATTTAATTCTTTCCAAACTGTCCTTGGGCCAAGTTTTTTCTCTATCATACATTTCATTATAGCAAATTTTCTTGTCATTAATTTCAATCCAAGGATCTTTACTTTTAATAAATATATGTGCTTGTGGTTCGATTGGCCTCTCTAATGTCTGAGTTCTTACTGCTATTCTTCCTTTAGAAATATTATATCTACAAAAAACATATACACCACATATAATACAAAAATAAGCATTGTAACCTTTTCCACTACCGGTAGGTAAATCAATTGAGGCTACATCTCCACTTATTTTAAAATCTTCTTCCATAACCATTGTATGAATTACAAATGAAGAACCTGTAGATAATTTGCAATTTTTACAATGGCATGCTTGTGTAAATAAAGGATTTCCTTCAATTTTATATTTAACGTTACCACAAGTACAATTCCCTTTAATTTCGTTTTTCTTGCTCATCTTTATATTTTTACTCAATAAATTTTAAATTTTTTTTCATTTATTAAGCACCCTGCCTGCAATTGTATTTAATTTATCTTTAGTTTTTTGGGTTCTTTTTTCTGGAGCTGTAATTATTGCTACATCTAAGCAATTATTAGTTGGATCATTAGGATCAATATGATTTTCAAATTTCTCTATTAAATTTTTTATCATTTTTCTTGCTTTTGAAGCATTATCTAATAGTACTTTTATAACTTTTTGAACATCAACATTCTCATGTTCTGGATGCCAACAATCATAATCTGTTACCATAGAAACTGAGGCATATCTTATTTCAGCTTCTCTCGCCAATTTAGATTCTGGCATATTAGTCATTCCGATTATATCTGCATTCCAAGACCGGTATAAATTAGATTCAGCTAATGTAGAAAATTGCGGACCTTCCATAACCACATATGTTCCTCCTCTTTTATAATCTATATTAGACTGTTTAATTGCTTCTTCACATGCATTCATTAACCCGTTTGAAGTTGGACTAGCCATTGAAACGTGAGCGACTATTTCATCATCAAAAAATGTTTTATTTCTTGCAAAAGTTCTATCAATAAATTGATCAACGATGACAAATTTTCCAGGTTCCAAATCTTCTTTAAGAGATCCAACAGCTGAAACTGAAACTAAATCTGTGACGCCTAATTGTTTTAATGCATCAATATTTGCTCTAAAATTTATTTTTGAAGGAGATATAAAGTGACCTCGGCCATGTCTTGGAATAAAGTATACCTCTTTATTATTATAATTTATTTTATGAATTTTGTCTGAGGGTTTTCCCCAAGGAGTATTTATCTCTAATTCCTCTTTATCCTTAAATTCCTCAATATCATAAAGTCCACTTCCACCTATGATTCCTAATTTATTTGTCATATTATTTAAAATGAATTATTTATTTATATCTTAAAAAATTATGGATTTAAAAGAATATATTAGATCAATTCCAGATTACCCAAAAAAAGGAATACTATTTAGAGATATTACAACTTTAATCAAAAATGAAAATGCATTTTCAGAAACTATTAATATTATGACAGAAAAATTAAAAAAATATGAATTTGATAAAATTACCGCTATCGAATCTAGAGGATTTATCTTTGCGTCAGCTATCTCTTATATTTTAAAAAAACCATTTATATTATTGAGAAAAAAAAATAAATTACCAGCTGAAAGATTCTCAGTAGATTTTAAGTTAGAATACGGTACAGCCACAATTGAAATGCATAAAGACTCGGTTGATAAAAATGAAAAGGTCGTAATTATTGATGATTTAATCGCAACTGGAGGTACTGCTGAAGCAGCAGCTAAAATAATCGAAATGTCAGGAGGAAAAGTATCAAATTTTTTATTTGTTATAAATTTATTTGACCTAGGTGGAAATAAAAATTTAATTAAAAAGGGATATAAGACTGAGAGTTTGATTGAGTTTCCTGGTCATTGATCAATTCTATAAAAAGATTTTTTGCCAATAAATGCATTAATTATTCCTAGAAACCGCATTTTGTAAATTTTACTTTTACGATTTTTAAATATTAGTAAATAGAAAATATATTTGAATATAGAAGATATAAAATTTGGAAATATTTTTATTGTTGAAAATAAAAAACCTGAATGTTTTTTATTATAATAAAATTTAGACCACATCCAATGCCAATTTCTCAACAAATCAAATTCATAAGAATCTTTAATATTTGATGATGATGCTCCCAAATGATCAATTAATGAATTTTTAATAATATAAATTTTTTGATTATTTTTTTTAGCTCGTAAACAAATATCGTCATTTTCAAGATACAAAAAAATATTTTCATCAAAAAATGAGTTATTAAATTTACTTTTATTAATTAGCATTGAAAAACCATCTATAGTATCAACTTCAATTATTTGATTATTTAAATCACTTTTTTTTTCGTAAATTTTGTAATTAGGAAAACTACTATCACTACACAAAGGTGATAAAATAGCAAAATCAACTATTTTATCTGCTGCTTCAATTAATTTATCAATCGTCGATACATTTAACTTTGTATCTGGATTAAGAATGTACGCAAATTGAGTTTTTGATCTTAAAATACCTATATTATTTGAAGCACCCATACCTAAGTTATGATTTATCAAAACCTCAATATTGTCATATTTTGATTCTAATTCTTCTTTTAATTTAGTGTTTCTTGAATTTTCTATTACAATTTTTTTAGAAATTTGCGGTAACGAATTTAAACAAGAATGAATAACATTTTCACTTTTAAAGCAAACAATTATGAAAGTAATATTATTTAGATCTAATTTCATTAAGACAAATAAGTATACTAAATCTATCTATTAATGTAAAAAAAACTATGCAAAAAATTTTAGTGACAGGCGGACTAGGTTTTATCGGAAGCAATCTTATAAGAATGCTTTTAGATAAAAATTATTATGTAATAAATATTGATAAGGTTAGTTATGCATCAAATTTTTACAACCTAAAAGATGTTTTAAATAACAAAAATTATAAGTTTATTAGAACAGATATAGCAAATAAAAAAAGGATAAAAAAAATACTTAATTATTTTAAGCCAATTTGTATTTTTAATCTTGCGGCGGAGACCCATGTTGATAGATCTATTGATAGTCCAAAAAATTTTATAGATACAAATATTATTGGAACATTTAATCTACTAGAATGTTTTAGAGAATATAATAATAGAAATAAAAAGGGCAAACTTATACATATATCCACAGACGAAGTATTTGGAGATGTGTTGATTGGAAGATCAAAAGAGTCAGACGCTTATGCTCCTAGCTCGCCTTATGCAGCATCTAAAGCATCATCAGATCATTTAGTTTACTCTTATATAAGAACTTATAAAATACCAGCAATTATAACTAATTGTTCAAATAATTATGGTCCAAGACAACATCCAGAGAAATTGATTCCGAAACTAATTTATAATGCGATCACAAACAAAGCTTTACCAATATATGGAAAAGGTAAAAACTCTAGAGAATGGATTTATGTAGATGATCATTGTGATGCACTAATAAAAGTTTTTAAAAAAGGTAAAATTGGACATTTTTATAATATTGGATCTAATGTTAATTTAAATAATTTAAATGTAACAAAAATTCTTTTATCAGTAATAAAAAAGAAAAATAAACTTGGAAAAAATGTAAAAGTAAAATTTGTAAAAGATAGACCTGGGCATGATATTAGATATGCAATAAATAGTACAAAAATTAAAAAAGAGTTAGGATGGAAACCAAAAATGAGTTTTACAAAAGGAATTGAAAATACATTTGATTGGTATTCCAAAAATAAAACCTATTATTCACATTTAAAAAAAAAAGATATAATTAGAAGAATTGGTTTAAAAAAATGATAAAAAAAGGAATAATACTCTCTGGTGGTAAAGGTACTAGAATGAGCCCTTTAACTAAGGCAGTAAATAAACAACTTTTACCAATATACGATAAACCATTAATTTATTATCCGTTATCTATATTAATGTTAGCTAAAATAAAAGATATTCTTATTGTAGTAAATAAAGGTCAATTAGATCAATATAAAAAATTATTACCTGATGGAAAACATCTTGGTATAAAAATCTCCTATATAGAGCAAGACAAGCCAAGAGGTTTGCCAGATGCATTCATATTAGGGGAAAAATTTATAGGAAAAAGTGGTGTATCTCTAATACTTGGAGATAATTTTTTTTATGGACAATATTTGTCTGAAAAACTTAAGCAATCTATTAAAGTTAAAAATGGCGCAAAAGTATTTTTACACAAAGTAAAGAGTCCAGAAAAGTATGGTGTTGCAAAGATAAAAAAAAATAAAATAATAACTATTAAAGAAAAGCCAAAAAAATATTTTTCAGATTTTGCTATAACTGGACTTTATTTTTTTGATAAAAATGTAGTTCGTTATTCTAAGGAACTAAAGCCTTCAAAAAGAGGAGAGCTAGAAATAACTGATCTATTAAACAAATATAAGAAAAAAAACAAATTATCTGCAGACTTTATTGGAAGAGGTGGAGCATGGCTAGATACTGGTTCAATAAGCGATTATTATAAAACTAGTAATTTTGTATCAGCTATTGAAAATAGACAAGGATTTAAAATTGCTTGCATAGAGGAAATTGCATTTTTAAACAAATGGATAACTAAAAAAAAAGTTAAAGATGCAATTAAGTTTTATGGTAATTGCGAATATTCAGCATATTTAAAAAAATTAATACAATAATGATATCTAAGACAAAATTTAAAGATTTGATAATTATAAAAAATAAACTTTTTAAAGATAAAAGAGGGTATTTTAAGGAGCTGTTCAGAGAGAAAGAAATTAATAAAAATTTTCCTTTTGTTGTTATGTCTCTTTCAAAAAAAAATGTGATTAGAGGATTACACTTACAAACAAATAAGTCTCAAGGAAAATTTATTTCTGTAATTAAAGGTAAAATTTTTGATGTAGCTTTAGATTTAAGAAAAAACTCAAAAACTTTTGGAAAATACTTTTCGATATATCTTAGTGAAAAAAATTCTAAATCTATATATGTTCCACCAGGATTTGCCCATGGTTTTTGTGGACTAGAGAAAGAAAATTATATGATTTATAGTTGTACAAATTATAGAGATAAAAATACTGAGATAGGTATTAAATTTAATGATCAGGACTTAAAAATTAAGTGGCCTATAAAAAAACCGATACTATCTAATAAAGATAAATATAATATAACTTTTAAAGAATTTAAAAAAATTTTATATGGTAAAAATACCAAAAAATTGTAAATTTTATCATGTGCAAGAAATACAAGGTTTAGATAAACCAACAAAAGGTCCATTTGACCTAAGAAAAAATGTTTATCAACTTCTTGGTGATTGTGACTATAAAAATAAAAGTGTTTTAGAGCTTGGTCCAGCTAGTGGTTTTATTACATTTTTTTTGGAAAATTTAGGTGCAAAAGTTTCTTGTATAGACCTATCTATTAAGAAAGATGAGTGGGATACAATACCTCATGTTAATGTTAATTGGAAAAAAAAACAACGTTTGGCTATGAAAGATTTATCCAAAGTTAGAAATGCCTTTTGGTTTGCTCATAAACAAAACAAATCAAATGCAAAATTGATAGAAACACATATACTTAAATTACCTAAATCTTTACCAATACATGATTATGGGCTTATAGCTACAGTATTACTTCATATTCAAAATCCTTTTTTAGCTTTAAGAAATATGTGTTCAAAAGTGAAAGAAAGAATAATTATTTCAGATCTTGTAGATGATATGGGAATAGTTTCTACAAAACATAGATTTAAATTTAGTAATATATCTAAATCTTTATCAAGTGATTATTTTAACAAAAATACCTTTATAAAGTTTCTACCAAGAAGTAATGTTATGAACTTAAATTACGATACATGGTGGAAACTATCACCAGCAACAATTATTGAAATGATGAGTATTCTAGGGTTTAAGAAAGAAAAATATTTAGAACATGTGCAATATTGTAATAACAAACCATTTGATATGTATACAATTGTATTTAAAAGACATGTAAAAATCAGAAAGAATCTATATTTTAATAACTCAAAATAATTGTTAAATATATATTTGGTAGCGGGAAATGGGATCGAACCACTGACCTCGAGCTTATGAGTCTATCGCCATGAACCCTTCTTCACTCACCTAGAACAATTACTCCTGTAAATGCTTTCTTTCCTTTCTATAGATATTTGATCAAATTATAGAATCTTAGTCATGAACCAATTTCATTTAAGCACTATTGGAGCGGGAATTAAATTTTAAAATAATCAAGGAGGTAATAAATTTTTGACCTAATATAGTGAAAATTATACTTCAATATTTTTAAAATCTTTCTTAAGGTCAATAAACTTTGTCCTTTTATGGGTTTCTGATTATTAATTAAAATATGACTTTTAGATTTATTCTTATTTTTCTTAACAATTATCAAATTAGGTAAAAAATTAATTTCTATAATATTTTTAGAATAATAGTCAGGTTTAGAGTAAGGATTTTCATGCTCAACTTGATGCATTCTATCAATCATAGTTTTAAAAAAATTGATTGCAGTTTTTTTGTTGTTTAAATAAAAACCATCACCTCCATCACTCAAATAATATGAAGTTTGCACATCTTCAATAAAATAATAGCCATTACTTTTAAGTTTTGGAAACAGAATTTTAAATGTTTCTATTTGGTGAGAATTTATATGACTTCCGTCATCTATAATTATATCAAAATCACCACTAATATTGTGAATATTATCTAAAACTTTTTTATCAATTTGTGACCCTTGAAAAATTTTAATCCTACTATTAAATTCTAAATCTTTATAATAAAGATCGAGCGCATATAAACTTGCTTTTGAAAAATATTCACTCCATATTTTTAAAGAATGACCTCCCTCTTTTGGATCTTTACTTCCACCTATTCCAATTTCTAAAAAATTAATTTTTTCAGATCTTAGATGATTTAATATTGCATCATAGTATTTAAAAAAATGAAAAGACTCTTGTTTTCGATGACCTAATTTCAAGGCTATTTCTTCTAACGACTCCATAAGTATATTAATTATAATATTATATGAATTACACTATCAGAAATTAATTTTAACTTAAATTTATAAACATCCTACTTTAATTGTTGACGCCACAGAGACGTAAAACAAACCGATGCTTATAGAATGGTAGCGGGAAGTGGGATCGAACCACTGACCTCGGGCTTATGAGTCCCGCGCTCTAACCAACTGAGCTACCCCGCCATAAAATTAAAATTGATATATACTACTTTGATCTTTATGAGGCAATATGCTTTATAATATAGTACAATATACCAGTAATAATTGTTGCAATTATAAAACCCTCTGCAAATAGAATTAATATTTTTTTCTTATCATTATAATTTGTTTTTAAATAAACATGCACTAGCGTGTAAATACCTACAATTGCAATACTTAATAAAATATCTGTTGCTAACATAATTTTATTTACCACCTACGGTAATACCATTAACTAACATTGTGGGTGAATTTGTAGAATATTTAAACTCCAAATCATCTGCTAAGATAATGTTTTTAAACATTTCATTAAAGTTCCCTGCTATAGTTATCTCACTCACTGGGAATGTAAATTTTCCATTTTCAATCATTATTCCTGACGCTCCGACAGAATAATCTCCTGTAATAATATTTGCACCTCTTCCAATTGTTTCATTTATATAAAGTAATTTTTTTTCTGAATTTATTAATTGGTCAAATGATTGATCTCCGTTTTCAAAGTATAAATTTGTCGTACCGCTAGAACGTCCATTAGATTTTCTGTTGATCTTTTTTCCACTGTAAGTCTCAACAAGATAATCATTTAAAATTCCATTTTTAACAAGTTGTAAGTCTTCAATCCCAACTCCTTCACTGTCAAAATATCTTGATCCATTCGCTTTTTTAATATTAGCTTTATCAATTATATTAATTCGATCATTAAAGATTTTTTTATCTAAACAGTCCTTCAAAAAAGTTGTTCCTTTAGAAATCGTATTAGATGATATTGCGCTTGCAAATGTTGATAGTAAATTTTGTGCTATCCTTTTATCAAATACAATTCCCATTTTATTGCTCTCAATTTTTTTTGGATTTAGTTTGCTTATTGCCATTTTTGCAGCACTCTCTCCTATTTGTTTAGGAGTAAGAAGATCTTTATAATGCCTTTTACTACTATACTCATAGTCCCTTTCCATGCTGCCGTTACTTTTAGATACGACTTCACAATAGGCAGTAAATTGAGAAGTTTTATATCCATCTAAAAAGCCATTAGAGTTTGCAAGTATAAAATTGGATTTAGTTTCACTAAAGCCCGATCCATTTGTATTAACTATTTTTTCATGAGAAAATGCAACCTCTTCTGCATCTTTTATAAAATTAATTTTTTCGTCATTACTTAAGTGCGTATTGTCATATAACTCCAAATTTTTTTCACCTTTAAAATGTAATTCTTGATCTGGTAAAGAATTAAATTCATCTCCTGGCGTTACCTTTGTGGAGTCTATACATCTTGTTACAAGTTCAATTAGATTGTTTTCAGATAGATTAGTTGAGGATATTGACGCTTTTTTTTTACCAATATAGGTCGTCAATGTAACACCGAGATTTTCTGATCTCTCTGAGCCGTCTAATTTTTTATTCCGAATATTCACATTTTCGGAAATTGTATTCATCACTAAGACGTTTGAACCTGTTGATCCAAGATCTTTTGATTTAGAAATACAAAAATCTGCTATTTTTTCTAAAAATCTGTCGTCTTTGATCATGTAAATTATATTTGAGTGCCACCAACTGTCATTTTATCAATTAGTAGTGATGGTTGACCAACACCAACTGGAACACCTTGACCAGCTTTACCGCAAGTTCCAATTCCTGGATCTAGCATCATATCATTACCTACCATAAGAACTTCTTTAAGGGATGAGGGACCATCACCAATTAATGTTGCACCTTTGATAGGCGATCCAATTTTTCCGTTGATAATCTCATAGGCCTCTGTACAACTAAACACAAATTTTCCTGAAGTTATATCTACCTGCCCACCTCCAAAACTTACAGCAAAAATACCTTTGTCTACAGATTTTATCATTTCGTCTTGAGTGTTATTGCCATTTAACATTATAGTATTTCTCATTCTTGGCATTACTATATGTTTATAGCTTTCTCTTCTTCCATTTCCTGTAGATTTAGTATTCATTAATCTGGCATTTAACCTATCCTGCATGAAATTTTTTAATATACCATTTTCTATCAAAACTGTTTTTTCTGTTGGTGTTCCTTCGTCATCAATATTCAAACTTCCTCTTCTTTTATCAATAGTTCCGTCATCAATAATTGTAACGCCATCACTTGCAACTTTCTTTCCTACCAAGTCATGAAAAACCGAAGTTTTTTTTCTATTAAAATCACCTTCTAGTCCATGTCCAACAGCTTCATGAATTAAAATTGCAGGCCAGCCAGGTCCTAAAACTACCTTCATTTCACCTGCTGGTGAGGCCTTACTTTCTAAATTTGTTGTAGCAATTCTATAGGCTTCGTCACAAATTTTTTTCCAGTCATCATTTTTTAGAAACTCGTCATAAGATTGTCTACCTCCTACACCGTAAACACCAGTTTCTTTTCTTCCATTCTTCTCCACCATCACTGAAACATTAATCCTCACTAAAGGTCTCGAGTCTTTAAGCAATTCTCCACCACACCTTAAAATTTCTATATTTTTTCTCTCTCCTAAAAAATTAGCAGTAACTTGTTTTACAGATCCATTTATTGATCTAGAATATTCGTTGATTTCTCTCAAAATTTTAATTTTGTCAGATAAATTCTTTTCATCCACAGGGTCTAAATCATTATAAAATTTTTGATTAGTTTTTTTAATTTCTGAATTATATATGCCTTCACTATTTTTTAGTGTCGATTTAAGGTTTTTGCTTGAATTTCTTAAAGATTTTTCAGAAATTTCGTTAGAATGAGAATAAGCAACTACGTCACCATTGATTGCTCTAAATCCATAGCCAGTGTCCTTGGTATAGTTTGAACTTTTAATTTTATTGTCATCTAACACAATTGACTCGGACTTAGTATCCTCTAAATATAATTCTCCGTCATCACACTTGTTCAGTGTTTCGGAAACAATTTTTTCTGCTTTATTTATATCTAAATCAGTGTTTTTAAAGAATGATGACATAGAAAGAATTTAATTATGATTTGTAATATATCAACTGCAAAGTTAACACATCTACGAGGGTACATATAATTAAATCATATATATAAATGGTTGAAATAAGTTACTAAAAACTTATAAAATTAGCTCTAATGGATAAAGTTGCTAACAATGAAAAAATTAGTGAGGTTATTAAGCTTATAAATAACAGATCTTATAAAGAAGCTTTAGAGTGTTTAGAAGATGTTATAAGAGAAAATAAAAATGATCCAAAGATATTTAATTTGTATGGAATAGTTCAATTACAATTAAATAAAATGAATGAAGCTATTAATTCTTTTGAAAGAGCTATCCTATTAGATAAAAAATTTATTCAAGGATATAACAATTTAGGTAATGTTTATGTAAAATCAGGAAAGCTTCGAAAAGCTGTTGAGATGTATAACAAAGTTTTGTCTTTAAAACCTGATTATCCCGCTGGATTTAATAATCTAGCAAGCGCTCAAAGTGATTTGGGCGAACATGAAGACTCGATTAAAAATTATGAAAATGCGCTTAAACATGATCCAAATTATGTTTCTGCAAAAAATAACATAATTCAAGTACTAACTTTTTACAGCCCAAAAAATACAAGTGAAAATGTTTTTACAAAATCAAATTCGGAGCTTCAGCAAATTGAAATTCCTTATACAGAAAGTAATGAAATATCAGATGAAGACGTAATATTTTTTTTCAAAAAATGTAAGGAAATAGTTGATAGAAATTTTAAAGATTTTGATTTTCACTTATCTCAGATATGGAGAAGTAATACAATTAATTTGGGATGTAATAGACATTTTGAAATATTTAATAAGTTCAAAGTCATTCCTGAGTATTGTTTTGGATGCTTTAAAGTTCAAATAGAGCTTAAATCTATAATCGACCTAATTAAACTTTATTTTATTTTTGATAAATTAAATTTAAGTAAGAACAATTCAAGAAAATGTATGGTTGAGCTTAGAGAAAATGCAACTGGAACTTATAAAGGACTAATATATTGTTCCGGCATTGATGAAGCAAATCTAATTTATGAACAGTTATCAAGAATACTTAATCAAAAAATTAAAAGAGAAATTAAAGTTGGTGTTAAAAGAGGATGTACAGAATTCGGAATTGAGTATCCTGAGTATAAAATAATTGATAAAGATTCGAAGGATTTTATGATTTATAATAATGATTGGAAACAGAAAGAAAATATTATTGATAGTAATACTTTAAAATATGCAAGAGAAAACAGCGTAAATAGAAAACCAACTATAAGTGGTGTCACATTAAACGATATTTTAATTATGAAAAATTGGATTTATTACGCTAAAAAAATTGGAGACGTAGATTATAAAAAATTGGATCAAAATATATTTACTTCAAGTCATATAGAAAATCAAACATCTAAAAAAAATTGAATTATGTTAAAAAGGATATCTCTTATAATTTGTCTTAATTAAGATGTATCTTATAATTTTTACTAATTAAGCTTTAATTTATGATGACTTTTGATTTGGTTTTTATCCTCAAATTTTTTATGAAAATCAAAACTTAACTTTACCCATTCATCCATAGTTTTTTTATGTAGCAAGTGATTTTCAATCTTTGCAGGATGATACTCAGACGTTTCTTCGGAAAAATATTTTGATTTTGGAGCATTCAAAATACTTGGATCTATAACTCTTCCAATTCTAAACCAATTACCTCTCATTAGTCTTGAAAAATAACTATGATCACTTCCTAACATTATTTTCGGAATATCATATCCTTTGCTATTAATCCAAAAATTATATGGAGCCGCTATACCTTTTAAACTTGGGTCATCAGGACTCTGCAATAATTTAAATACCTCAACATGATTCACTACTAGACAATTATGTGTTGAACCTTTTCTGTAAACTTTAACTAAATAATATTCAGGCCTTTCATAACAGCCATCATATTTGTCGTAAAAAACAATCTGATTAATTATGTTATCAATTGCCCCAACATATTTACCTGAAAGTAGACCTTCATAAATCTCAATTATTTCGACAACTTTATTATTTTCCACTCTTCCAATGCCAACAATTCTTTGATTTAAAGTTCTCCAATTAAAACTGGTTTTTCGAATTACTTCCCAGTCTCCAGGAGAAAGTTCAATACTTAAATATTTATTTAATTTAAATACTTTATTAACTTTTTCTCCAATATAATAATCTGTAGCAAAGGAATTTAAAGGTAATATAATTAAAAAAAAAATTAGTAATTTTTTCAAAGTGAAATTATTAATCCTGTAGCTAGTATACTTATACAAACTAAAGATATTATTAAGAAAGTTTCCAGTTTTTCTTTTTTTTTATCTGCACGAACTCTATTAAGCAAAATATTAATATCAACTCTATTTTTTTTATTTAACTTTTTGTCTCGAGTTGTGCTCAATTCTGAATTATGAATTAATTGGTTTCTGTTTAGCATTTTTTATATGTATAATTAAACTATAGATTTAGATTATTTACAAACATTATAAGACCTATTTTAGAATAAATATAAACTACAAAATCCAAGTTATAACTTTTTGTAGTTGTTGTTATTTAAAGGACTATCTAACACCTCGGCCACATATTTAAACTTTTCTACCTCAATATAAATATTTTTACTTTTTAAACTCTCTTTAGTATTACCAGAATTTACGTAACCAAATGTTAAATTTGTATTAAAATTAAACGAATAATTGCCAGATGTTGTCCTTCCGATTATTTTTTTATCTAAATAGATTGGTTCGTCATGTAATAATAGTGGCTCGCCTGGCTTCGTATCTTTTAACCTAAACATCATTAATCTTTTATTAATTTTACCGTTCTTTATTTTAAGTAGAGAGTCTTTTCCTATGAAATTTACATTTTTTTTAAAACTAATAGCAAATTCTAAACCTGCCTGATATTGATTTTCCTCTGGTGAAATATCATGCCCCCAATGTAAGAAACCATTTTCCATCCTCATAATATCAAGAGAATGCATCCCACAATTACTAATATTATATTTTCTTCCTTCATTAATAACTAAGCTATATATTTCTATTGCTTTATCAAATTCTACATAAATCTCATAACCAAGCTCTCCTACATATGATAATCTTTGCACCCATGTGTCTAAATTGTTGATTTTGATTTTTTTTCCAGTTGCAAATTTAAAATTTTTATTTGAAAAATCTTCTTTACTTACGCTGCTAATTAATTCTCTACTTTTCGGCCCAAAAAGGCCAAATACACAATATTTATCTGTTACATCTGTTAATTCTATGTTTGTTATTAAATTTTTATTTATATGAAATTTATCTCTCTCTCTTGTTGCTGCAGAGCTAATTATTCTAAAATAATTTCTTTCTAGACAAACTATAGTCACATCAGCTTCTATACCGCCATCATTGTTAAGCATTTGAGTATAAACGCATTTTCCAGGTTCATTTTTTATATTTGCAGTACAAATTCTTTGCAATTCCTCAAAAGCTTTATCTCCTTTTAGCTCGAATTTTGAAAAAGGTGTAAGATCGAATAATCCTACATTTTTTCTACAATTTTTTGTTTCAAATTCTACCGACGGATACCAATTTTGATATTTATAACTGTAGTTATATTTTGGCTCTTGATCATCTATCGAGAACCACATTGGTCTTTCATATCCACCAGATACACCAAAACATGCACCATTTTTTTTTAATATTTCGTGATGAGGGAATATTTTTATATTTCTTGCGGTCTGATGTTGTTTAAATGGCCAATGCATTCCATATAAATCACCAAGAGTTTCTGTAACTCTCTCTTTAATAAACTTTATTTCTGAATGAAATTTTTGAAATCTTTTAATATCATAACTAAAAATATCTTCATTAATATGTCCATTCATCATCCACTCAGCGGTAACTTTTCCAACCCCACCAGCACTAGCTATTCCGATACTATTTAAACCGCAACAAACAAAAAAGTTTTTAACTTCTGGAACTTCACCTAATAAAGTATTTGTATCTGGTGTAAAAGACTCAGGACCTGCAAAAAATTTTCTAATCCCTGTCTGCTCTAATATAGGGAACCTTTTCATACATGCATTTAAATATGGTTCAAAATGCTCAAGATTTTCTGGAAATTCACCAAATGAAAAATTTTCTGGAACTTCATTAGTTTTGTCAAATGCAGGAATAGATTTTCCCTCAAATATACCAAGTAACAATTTTCCAGCATCCTCTTTAAAATAAGTTCTACTATCAAAATCTCTCACAACTGGTAAATCTTTAGGTAAATTATTAATTGGCTCAGTTATTACATAAAAATGCTCAGCAGGATATAATGGTATACTTACATTTAATTTTTCACCAATTTGTCTTGACCACATACCTGTCGCCAAAACTATGTATTCGCATTCAATTTTTTGGCCATTAACAATAACACCTTCAATTTTTTTATTTTTAACTAAAATTTTTTCTACAGGTGAGTCTTCAAAGATTTTTGCACCTTCGGCCCTTGCAGCTTTTGCAAGAAGTTGTGTAATTCCAGAAGGATCTCCTGAACCATCGCCGGGCATTAGAATACCGCCTAATAAGTCCACATTTTTAATAAGTGGAATTTTTTCTTTAATATCTTCTTTATTTAAAATTTGGATATCAAAATTGTAAAGCTGTGCTGTTGTTGCTTGTCTTTTTAATTCCTGCCATCTACCTTCTTCTTGTGCAATAGATAATGCTCCATTTAATCTCAACCCTGCTGAATGATCAACTTTTTTTTCAAGTTCTTTATATAAATCTAAAGAATATTTTCTTATTTTAGTTATAGTTGCAGATGGACCAATTTGACTTACTAAACCTGCTGCGTGCCAAGTTGTACCTGAGGTTAATTTATCTCTCTCTAAAAGAATAACATCTTTCCATCCAAACTTCGCTAAATGATATGCACAAGAACATCCTACAACACCTCCACCAATAACGATTGCTTTTGCTACAATTGGTATCTTTTTCATACTTTAGAATAAAGCTTCTGCAGGTGATAGAAATTTATGTCCAAAAGTATCTGCAACAGCCTTATGTGTTACATTGCCTTTACAAACATTTAATCCAGCTAAAAAGTTAGGGTCATCTTTTAAAGCTTTTTGATATCCGTCTTTAGCCAATTTATTTAAAAAAGGTAATGTTACTTTATTTAAAGCTAAAGTTGATGTCCTAGGAACACCTCCAGGCATGTTAGATACGCAATAGTGAATAATATCATCCACTATATAAGTCGGGTTCGCATGAGTAGTTGGTTTACTCGTTTCCACACATCCACCTTGATCTATGGCGACATCAACTATAACGGACCCTCTTTTCATTAATTTTAACATATCTTTTGTGACCAACTTTGGTGCTTCGGCGCCAGGAATTAATACACCACCAACCAAAAGGTCCGCATCTGATATTAGTTTTTTTAAATCAATATTATCTGTTTGTTGAGGAATTATTTTATCTCCAAACTTATTAGTTAGTTCTTTTAGTCTTTCTTCAGATTTATCAACAATATGAACTTTGGCTTGCATACCAGTTGCAATATCAGCCGCATTTTCTCCTACAACCCCTCCTCCTAAAATTACTACTGTGCCACTCTCTACACCTGGCGCTCCTCCAAGCAAAACTCCTCTACCCTTTTGATTTTTTTCTAAACAATGAGCGCCTGCTTGCACCGACATTCTTCCTGCAACAGCGCTCATAGGAG
>CABZCF010000007.1 GCA_902524235.1 uncultured Pelagibacteraceae bacterium
TATATAAAACTCCAATTTCTAATCCACCTAATGGCTTATTATTATTTAAACTTTCGGCAACTTTTAATATAGAACTGAAAGACAGTACTTTACCTACGTGATCCAAATTTTCTAAATAATTGTGAACTTTGTCAATTTTGTCAATTTTATCCTTTGTAAACCAGTATTTACTGTTATCTTCATCCTCGTCTCCCCAATCGTCATCTTCATTGGTTTCTTGGCTTTCCTCTTTAGGAAATTTTAATATTACCTCCAATGGTGTAGTTCCACCTAATTCCTCATCAATTAATTTCATTCCCTTGTAGATTTCTGTATCTCTATCAAAATAATTTATGAAACTATTTTCGACTTGCAACTTTGAGATGCCAATTAAACTAATTACAACTATTGCTGCAGCCGTGGCAAAAATTATATTTTTATTCTTTAAAGTATAATTTGACAGAAAATTAGTTATTTTTGATTTCGTATCTGATTTTAAACCAAATATATTATTGTCACTTGATAAATTTATAAATGTCGGCAATAAAGTAAATGTTGTAATCATTGATGTTATTAATCCAATGGTCATCATCCAGCCAAAATCTATAACAGGTTTTATTCCACTAAAAATCAGTGATAAAAAAGCGCAAATTGTAGTTAATCCCGTATAGAGGATTGGTAAAAACATTTTACTTGTAGCAATTTCTAATATTTTAATTTTACTTTTATTTGGAAATTCATTTTTAATTTGAAGAAATCTTGTACTTAAGTGAATATTCATAGCCATTGTAAGAATTAACATTAAAGCTATAAAGTTTGAGGAAATTACAGTAACCTTCCAACCTAACAACCCCAACATACCTAGCATAACAACTACTGAAAATATACAACTAGAAAGTGGAACTATGATCCAAACAATTTTTTTAAAAACAAACCATAACGTTGCAATAATAAATAATAAAACACCAATGCCAAAAATAAAAATGTCATTTTTAATAAATGACATCATATCGTCAGCAATCATAGGAATTCCTCCTAAATATATTTTAGAGTCTTTGCTATAATCTTTTATAACTTTTCTAATCTCTTTAATGTTTTCATGATTTTTCTTCTTTCTATCGTCTTTATATTTTTCCAATTCTTTAGGGTTCAATATGTTTTTTAAATTTTCATCCTTTTTGATGTAAACAATAATTCCTGATGTTTTCCCATCTTCGCTAATCACAAAATTTTTGAATACAGGGCTATTTAATATTTCTTTAAAGCCTCTTTCTCTGTCAATACCTTCACTTTTTAAAGTACTAAAATTTTTTAATTTTTCGCTTAACGTATCATCAGTGCTATTGAGTAATGGCACATCAAGTAAAGTTATAACACTGTGAACCCAATCTAAACTTTGAATTTTATATTTTAAACTTAATAAGTTATTAACAGATTTGTCTGATATCATTTTATCATCTGGGGTATACGTAAGCACTAAAAATTCACGTGCATTATATCTTTCATTAATTTCGTTCAAATATTTGAGATCAGGATCACCATCTAATAATAAAGTTTCTGATGATGCATCAAGTCTAAAATCTTTTGAAAAGTAAATAGACAAAAACAATATAGACACCAATATCAAGAGTACTGATTTTGGATTACCAAGTATGTTATTTTGATAAATTTTGGCTAACATCAAATTAGCTTATATAATTAAAATTAATTATTTTGAATATCTTTAAATTTTGTAAACATTGGCTCAAATTCAAGAAATATGTTACCAGTTGGACCGTGCCTTTGTTTTCCCACAATTATTTCGGCCATATTTGAGACTTCACTCATTTTTGCTTGCCATTCAGCGTATTCAACTGTAGCAGGTCTTGGCTCTTTTCTCTCAAGGTAATATGCTTCCCTATAAACAAACATTACTACATCAGCATCTTGCTCGATTGATCCAGATTCTCTTAGATCTGCTAATAATGGTTTATTATTATCTCTTTGCTCAACAGCTCTTGAAAGTTGTGATAATGCTAACACTGGAACTGATAATTCTTTTGCTAAAGCCTTCAAGCCTTGTGTGATTTCCGAAATTTCTTGAACTCTTCCATCACGTCTTGAGTTTACAGCAGTCATCAACTGAATATAGTCAACTACAATTAAATCTAATCCATAAATTCTTTTCATTCTTCTTGCTCTATTGCTTAAAGCAGCAATACTTATTGCTGGAGTTTCATCAATATATAATGGAAGTTCTGAATTATCCTTTGAGCTTTCAATAAATTTATCAAATTGATCCTCCGAAATTCTACCTCTTCTAATATCATTAGATTTTATTCTAGATTGTTCAGCTAATATTCTAGTAGAAAGTTGTTCAGCAGACATTTCAAGTGAAAAAAATGCTACTGATGTTTTTTTACCATCTTTTTGAAATTTCTTTGCTGCATTAAATGCAATATTTGTCGCTAACGCTGTTTTACCCATCGAAGGTCTTCCAGCAATAATTAATAAATCAGACCTATGTAGGCCTCCAAGTTTTTCATCCAAGTCTCTTAATCCTGTAGGGACACCTACAATTCCCTCATCATTTTTATATGCCGTGGTAGCCATATCAATTGTTAATTTTAAAGCCTCATCAAACTTGACAATTGTATTTGAGAAAGATCCTTTTTCTGCAAGATCAAATAAAGATTTTTCAGAACTTTCTATTATAGTTTGGCTATTTTTATCGATATCATTTAATTTGGCACTATCGATTATTTCTTCTGAAAGCTTTATAAGTTCTCTCTTTACATATAAATCATAAACAATTTTTGAATACTCAATTGCCTGTCTATTTGATGTAGAAAATTTTGTTATTTTAACTAAATACTCTGGTATATTAATTTTGTCCTCATCATTTTCAAAATAATTCTTTAAGGTTATGGGATTGGCTAACATGCCGCTGTATATTAATTTTTCTATGGCACTAAATATTCTTTGATGCATCGGATCATAAAAATTTTTTGAGCTTACAATAGTATTTATTTCATCAAAAATTTCGTTGGAAATTAGTATGGATCCAATAATTGATTGCTCTGCTTCAATATTATTAGGCAACTCCTCAATTTTATTTTTAACTAAATCTAGTTGTGCCATTAATAGTTTAAGATATTAAATTATTAACAAAGCATCAAGTATTAATAAAACTTGGGGAAAAAAATGTATAAGTTAAGCTTTTTCTTCCTCAGGAAGAACATTAATAAATATAGAAAATTGTACCTCTGTATGTAAAGAAACTATCACTTTAAACTTACCTAAGGATTTGATTTCTTTAGTAGGTTGTATCAAAGAGGATTTAATTTCCAAATTCTCTCTCGACATAATTAAGTTTGAAATTTCTGTGGGCTTTACTGAACCGTATAATTCTTTATTTTCTGTGCAGAGTTTTTTTATATCAAAAGCCTTATTTTGTATTTTATCTGATATTTCTTTAGCTAGCTTTTTTCTTTCTAAATCTTTCTTTCCTAATTCCTTTTTAATTTTATCCACTTCTTCTATATTTTTCTTTGAAGCAAATAGTGCTTTCTTTTGAGATATAAGATAATTTCTGGCATAACCTCTTTTAACGTCTATTATTTCACCTATAGAGCCTATTTTTCCAATATTTTCTAAAAGTATGACTTTCATTATATCAAACCTAAATTTCTAGCTCTTTTAATGGATGTCGATAATTCTCTTTGTTTTTTTTGAGATACTGATGTAATTCGTGATGGAAGAATTTTGCCATTTTCAGTTACATATTTTTTTAATAACCTAATATTTTTGTAATTTATCTTTGGAGCTCCTTTACCAGATAATGGACACTTTTTTTTAAACTTAAATTTGTTTGGTTGAAAAATACTAAGTTTTGAGAAATTACTTTGGGACTGTTTTTTTCTATTTTTTTTCATCATTATTTAATTGATCATGTTTATCTGTTTTATTAAAAAAATTTTCCTCAAGGTCAAATTTTTTAACTTTAACTGTTAAATACCTTAACAAATTTTTGTCAATTTTTTCGTTCTTCTCTAACTCATTAATCATTTTGCCGTCTCCCTCTAGCTTAAAATGTATAAAGTTTCCTTTTTTATTGTTTTTAATAATATATGACAATTGCATTAAACCCCAGTCTTCTGTTTTCAGAATATTACCATCAAATTTCTCTATAATTTTTGTGTATTTTTCTTTTAACTGATTAATTTGATTTTGTGTTGTATCTTGTCTAGCTACAATTGTATGTTCGTATAAATTCATATTTATTCTTTAATAAAAAATGAGGATATACTATTATAATTCTTTAATTACAATACATAAAAATATATAAAATCTAGATTATTTTAAATGTTTTCAGTTATTTTTCCAGGTCAAGGCTCACAAAGTGTAGGTATGGCTAAGGAATTATATAATAAATTTGAGACATTCAAAATAAATTTTAAAAAGGCTGATGATCTATTAAATTACCGACTATCAAAAATTATACTAGAGGGTCCCGCTGATAAATTAAATTTAACTGAGAATACTCAACCTGCAATTTTTTTAATTAGTTATTCAATTTTTCAAGTAATAAAAAACGAATATAATATTAATTTGAATAAGGCTAAATATTTTGCAGGACATTCTTTAGGCGAATATACAGCTCTTGCATGTTCCGGAGTGCTAAGTTTTGAAAATACAATTAAAATTTTAAAATTAAGAGGAAAGGCTATGCAAGAGTCAGTCGCCAAAGGGGAAGGTGGAATGATAGCAGTTCTAGGATCAGAATTGGAAATATTAGAAGATATAATTAATAAAAAAAAAAATGAGTTTAGATGTTTTATTGCAAATGATAATTCAAACGGCCAAATAGTTTTAAGTGGAACAATGGGTAATATTGAAAAACTATCGATATATTTAAATTCTATAAAAATAAAAAATATTAAATTAAGTGTTAGCGCACCATTTCATTGTGAATTAATGAAAACTGCTACAGAATTAATGAGAAATGAATTAGCAAAAATATTTTTTAAAGATTTTCAAACAGCTTTAATTTCAAATGTTACTGCACAGGTAATTGATGACAGTCTACTTATTCGTGATTTACTGGTTCGTCAAATAGAAAGTAGAGTTAGATGGAGAGAAAGTATTAATTATATGATAAAAAATGGTGTTAATAATTTTATTGAAATAGGACCAGGTAAGGTATTATCAGGATTAGTGAAAAGAATTGACAAAAAAGTAAAAGTGAGTGCAATTAATAATGAAGAGGATATAAACAAAATTGAAATTTAATGATTGATTTTAAAAATAAAAAAATATTAATTACTGGCGCGACCGGAGGTATTGGATATTCTTTAGTTGATAAATTTAATTTGCTAGGTGGATCAATATTAGCAACAGGAACTAATGAGGATAAGCTTAATGATTTAAAAAAAAAATATTCAAAAATAAAGACTATAAAATTTGATATATCTAAACATGATGAAATTGAAAATATGGTTGATAAAGCTACATCTGAACTGGATGGTTTAGATATATTAATAAATAATGCTGGTGTAACGAGTGATAATTTATCTCTTAGAATGAAATATGATGAATGGGAGAAAGTTATTAATATTAATCTAAGTTCAACTTTTTACTTCTGTAAATTTGCTATAAAAAAAATGTTAAAAAATAAATATGGTAGGATTATTAATATAACTTCTATTGTTGGTCATACAGGAAATTTGGGTCAATCAAACTATTCTGCTTCAAAAGCAGGCATAATTGGAATGTCTAAAAGTCTAGCAGTTGAGTACGCAAAAAAAAATATAACTATAAATTGTGTTTCACCTGGTTTTATAGAAACAAAAATGACAGACAAAATATCTGAGGATATGAAAAGCATTTTAATCTCTAGAGTGCCAATGAACAAACTGGGCACAGGTTTAGATGTATCAAATACAGTAGCATTTTTATCATCTGATGCTGCATCATATATAACTGGAGAAACAATTCACGTTAATGGCGGAATGTATATGGCTTGACAAACTTTATTAATAATTTAATAACAGTTGTTAATATGTCTAACGAAATTTCAAATAAAGTTAAAAAAATAGTTGCTGACCACTTGGGAATAGATGAGGCTAAGGTTACTGACCAGTCGAGTTTTATAGATGACTTAGGTGCGGATAGTTTAGATACAGTTGAGCTTGTAATGGCATTTGAAGAAGAGTTTGGCTCAGAAATATCTGATAGTGAGGCTGAGAAAATTCTAACCGTTGGTGATGCTATAAAATTTATTGAAAACAAAGCAAACTAAATTTTTTACATGTCATCAGAAAATGACGGAGCAATAATCATATTATCTTCCCCGTCAGGTGCAGGGAAAACAACACTAGTTAAAAAACTTAGCTCAATAAAAAACTTTGAAATATCAATTTCCTACACAACAAGAATTCCTAGATTAAATGAAGTAAATGGAAATGACTATTATTTTGTTAGTAACAAAGATTTTAATGAATTAATTAAACAAAATGAGTTGTTAGAATATGCAGAGGTATTTAGTAATCTTTATGGCTCTTCAAAAAAAAAAGTTATTGATAATTTAAAACTTGGTAAAAATGTTATTTTTGATATTGATTGGCAAGGAACCAAACAAATTAAAGAAAAAAACTTAAATTTTAAATTAATTTCTATTTTTATATTACCTCCATCTAAAAAAACTTTAGTTAATAGACTTTCGGAACGGGAAAATAATGATGAAAACGTAATTAATGAAAGAATGAAAAAATTTGAAACTGATGTAAAGCACTGGGTTGATTATGATTTTGTAGTCATAAATGATGACCTAGAGACATGTTTTAATGAATTAAAAGATATAATTACAAAAACTCTAAATAATAAATTATTTAAAATTAATAATCAAAAAATTAAAAATCACGCTAAAAAATTACTAATTTGATTTTCGTATTCGCTACAAATTTTATAGTAAGTTTCTGGACTTAATTTTTGAGGTCTGTCATTTAAATTTATTTCAAATTTTTCAGAAATTTTATTTATATCTTCAAAAATAATTCTAAGGGGTTTTTTTATCATTTTCCTTCTAAACCTAAAAAATATATTTGTTATATATTCTAAATTTTGAATCTCATTAAATCTTGTATAATTTTTTTTTGGAAAGAACTCCAATATTGAACTTTGTACTTTAGGCCTAGGGTAGAAACAATTTGGACTTATATCTTTAATTTTTCTAATATTTAGCTTCCACTGAGATATTATTGATATTCTGCTATAATTTTTAGTATTTTGTTTTGCAATTATTCTTTCTGCTACCTCTTTTTGAAACATAAATACCAATTTTTCATAATAAAAGCTTTCATTGCTTTTTATTATTTTAACCAATATTTCCGAAGCAACATTATATGGGAGATTGCCAAAAATTGACAAATTTTTGCACTTTAGATCAGTTATGGGTAAATCTAAAAAATCTTTATTTATTACTTCTACATTACCATTGAATTTTGTTTTTAAATTTTTACTTAAATTTTTATCTTTTTCTACTAAAATTAATCTTTTTGGTTTCTTTGAAATTAGTTTTTCAGTTAAATTACCTGTGCCGGGTCCAATTTCTAAAATTGTAGAATTTTTATTTATATTCCCTAAATTAGTTATTATATCTATTACATCATCATCTATCAAAAAATTTTGACCTAGACTTTTTTTTGGCTTTAATTTCACAAATTTCTTTCAAAAAAAAGGATCGATTGTATTATTGATGTAGGATCAGAAATATTTTTGGATATCATTTTTTCATTAGGACCGTGATCTGGAGAAACTCTAATGAAAGGGAGACCTGCTGTTATATTTATTGCATTGAATTTAAATAAAGATTTTATTGGAGTTAAGACTTGGTCATGATACATTCCAATGACTAAGTCAAATTTCTTATAATTTGGATCAATAAAAAAAGTATCTGCTGAAAATGGTCCGTTGATTTTGATACCAGTTTTTTTTAAATTTTTAATTGAAGGTAAAATAATATTGTCTTCCTCGCTGTAACTATCTATTGTTTCACAGTGGGGATTCAAACCTAAAACGGCTATATTAGGTTTTTTTTTAAGAAATTTTTTGTAAAATTTAATTATTAATTTTATTTTATCTTTTATACATTTTTTCGTAATTTTTTTATTTACAAATTTTATAGGTACATGGGTGGTAACTGGACTTACACTTAGCTGTTTATTGTATATTATCATTGCAACATTATTTGATGATGTTTTGTACTTTAAATATTCTGTTATGCCCGAAAATGACTTTTTTAAGAATTTTTTTTTACTAATAGGGCCATTAAGTAAACCAATAGCTTGTTTTTTTTTTAACAACTTTATTGCTGCACTAAATGAACTTTCTATATAATCATTAGAGTTATTAAAAATCTTCTGGAATGGTTTTTTTACATCTAAATCAATGTTAATAAGGTTTATATTATTATTATTCTTAATTAATTCAATTCTATCCTCATATATTTCATTTATTTTATAGTTATAGTTAAAGTAATTTAGTTGTTTTTCTACAAGTTTGGATGATCCAATTAATATAATCGGCCTTTTAATTTTTTTTCTTAATTTTTTATAAGCTTTTAAAAAAATTTCTATAAATACGCTTCTTGGTTCTCCAAGTACTATTAACAGAGGCTTATAATTCATAAATAAAAATATTTTTTTTTAATTTGTTAAAAAAATTAATTGAATATTGATTTAATTGTCTATCTGTTTCTTTCTGTATCAGAATTTTTGTTTCTTTTTCTAAATTAATTTTTGACTTTATTTTTCTTTTATTATCTAGTTTTATTATTAAATAACCATTACCAGTTGGTATATAATTAGTAACCTCACCTACACCAATTTTGTCTATCTGGTCGGTTATTTTTTTTGATAATTGTAATTTAGAAATCCAACCTATTTCACCACCATACTTTGATGTGTCAGATAAACTAAAAATATTAGCCGCGTTTTCAAAACCTTTACTTTTGATTGTATTTATAATTTCAAGATACTTCTTGTCTAAATTTTCATTTTCTTCAAGATTAAATAATATCTCTTTCAAGTAATATTCATCGATAAATTCCTTATTCTTAAAATCTTTTAAAAATTTCTTTTTTAAATCATCTTCATTTATAGATATTTTATTTATGTATTTGTCGTATATTAGTTTGTTCCAGAATAACTCGACTCTCATTTTAAATTTTACCTTATTCAGATCTAAATTATAATAAGCAAAATGTTGTCTAATATTTTCCTGATTATTGGTTCCAAGCCTTTTGTTTAATTCCTGTAAAACAATGCTATCAACCTCTGTAGTACTATCTTCAATTTTAAAGTATTTTTTTAACTCTAAAAATTTAATCTTCTCTTTAATTGCTGAACTAACAGCGATTTGATTTAATTTTTTTTTTTCTAAGGATGTTAAATTATTATTTAAAGAGACTAAATAATTTAATTCATCTATAACATCTTGATTAGTAATTATTTCATTTTCTAACTTATAAAGAATCTTTATTTCAGCTGCTTTTAATGTATTAAATATAGCTAAAAATAATAAACAAATTAATAATTTTTTCATTTATTTTTATTTTAAATTTGGAGTATTTATACTTCCAAATGGAACTATAGTTATTGAAAAAAATATATTTTCATCTGGATCTAAATCAATATCGTCATAATAAGTTTTCTTATACTCTACAGATGCTTTTAGACAATCATTTTTATACTCGTAAACTAAATCGTAATATTCAGTTAAATTACTTTCCAAATTTTTATTTGTAGAGAAACCAAAAGAATTGTTTCTGTCAAATGAGTATTTAGTCGTATTTGATAAATAACTTCTATTTTCAATACCATTACTATCTGATAAATATTTAAAAGATGTCATAAAATTATTTACCAAAAAATTAGTCTCGGCATAGTTATAGTTTACATCTTTTAAATCATTATCTATAGAAAACGAGTAGTCTAAGTTAAATAAATCTGTTGGTACAAATTTTAAATTTCCTATTATATCTGATCTTTTTTTGCCAATCGTTGTAACTTTAGGCATATCTTTCTCTTCTTTTAAACGAAATACTTGACCACCAGATAAACTAAAAAACTCTCCACTCTCGTTATTTAATTTATAATCAGCTCCAACAGTTAAAGATTCTCCTCCCTCTAATACTGTGTTTTCATTTAACCTATCTGTATTGAACAAACTGATAAAATCTACTCTTTTATTTGTATTTCTTATATTTTTTGTTTCTGTAGGACTTAATCTTGCAGAAATCTTTGGTGTTAAATAACTTAACTTATTATTATTATTTTTTTTTAGAGGATATTCTCTATTTAATATTATTCCTGACAACAATTTGTTGTCATAATCTTCTTTTAGGGAAGATGAATTTTCTCCTTTTGTATTCACATTTTTGATAATTAAATTAAAGTTATCAACAAATCCACTTTTTGTTATATTTTTGTTAGAATTATATAATAGGTTATTTACCAGTATTCCGTCATAACGATTAGTTTGATATTTCTTTTGATGACCTGTTATATCTAAATCTAAACTACCATTTAGATTTGTATTTAATTTTGACTTATAATTAAAAGCTGGATAAACAAATTCATAACTATCGGAACTCTTTAAAGTTAAATCCTCAAAAATCTCAAATGACGATCTAAAACTACTGTTTTCATTAATTTCTTCGAAGTCTATATAGCTGTTTAATGTAGTATGATTATCTACTAAATTCGAATAAATATCATATTTTTTTAGATAATTTCGATTTGAAACACTTTCTAAATTTAACTCAAATTTATTATTATTATTTAAGGAAAAAAATTTTCCAAATAAATGCGATATTGAGTTCTCATTATCTAATTTAATACTATGATCTAAAATTAGATTAGATTTCTTAAACACTTGCCTGTATTCACTTTGTAACAAAAATTTGTCATTAAAGAATATTCGAGGTGAAATTGTAACATCCTCACTATCTGAGATAACTTTATAATAAGGAATTTGTAGCGAACTTCCCAAAAAAGTAGAGTTATTTATTTTAGGCATTAGGAAACCAGATTGTCTTTTAACCGAAGGGTCAGGATGAAAAAAGAATGGAAAATATAAAACAGGTTTATCATAAATTCTTAAATATGCATTTTTATATTCTACAACTTTATTTTTTTTATCATGTTTAATTTCCTCAGCTCTCATTTCCCATGGAGGACATTTCTCTTTTTCATTTAATTTACAAGACGTGAAAACTCCTTTGTTTACTATGGTTTGATCTTTGTCATTGATTACCGAATTTCCAAAGATTCTAGGATCATTTTCTACGTTTCCTAAAATTGATTTATCAAAAAATAATTTTAAGTCTTTACCTGCTATCTCTCCATTTTTTAAGTCTACAAAAGCCTCCTTTAAAATAAAATTATTATTATTTATATCCGTTAATTCTAGATTAAACACTTTCGCTTCTTTTTTGTTAAGGTCTAAATTAAATTTACTGACTTTAATTTTGTTACCATTTTTATCTAAAAGAATAGATTTCTCATTTGAATAAACAGAATTAAATTTCTTATCGTAAATTACCTGCTCTGAAGTTAAAGTGTAACTATCTTCAAGTACAATTTCTGAGTTTCCACTTATTATAGCTTTATTTTCTATTCTATTAAATTTTATTTCATCTGATCTAATTTTTAAATCATTTACTTTATCAATCAAAAAAACATTTCCAGAGGAAATTACTAAAGATTTTTTTTTATCTAAAATTGATTGATCACTTAATATTATTAAATTATTATTCGTTTCAACCTCAACATCACCAATTGCATTTATTATGTTCCCTTCATCAGTGACATTGACTGAATTTGATTTTACTTTAAACTCATCAGATATTGATGAATTATTAAATATAATAAATAAAAAAATATATAAAATAAATTTAATTTTATTTTTCATTAATTTTTATTAAACCTATAGTTGAGAACAATGATAGTATAAATATAGGGAACCAAACAGATAAAAAAACCGGTATTCGTTCATTTATTCCCATTATGTTGAACACATAATTTAAATAATAGATAAAAACAGATAAAATAATACCCAATATTATATTAAAAATTTTAGATTTATTATATTTTGTATTCATCATTAGCACTGACCCTATTAATATCATTATAATTAAATAAATTGGCATAGATAATATTTTATGTAATTCACTTTCAACATCTAAAGTGGAATATCCCAATGATTTAAAATCATTATATTGATTTTTCAATTGTAGTAAATTTAAAGACGAAAGGTTTGAAAATAAATTGTTAACTTTTAGATAATCAAAGTTACTTTTAAAAAGCATTTTTTCTTTTTTTATAATTTTTCCTGAAACATCATACTGTTTTGCATTATTTATAACCCAATTTTTTTCTTTAATGTCTGCGGTATCAGCAATTATTGTATTAATAAGTGTGAAATTATTATCTAACTGATTTATGGATATATTTTTGAGTATATTTTTTTCAATTATCTCAGCATTAATAATATTTATTGTGTCTTCAACTTCATCTTTGATCCAGAGTCCCTCCTCATTAATTACAGCAAGATATTTGTTATCATTAGTAAAATTATTTTTAAAATTTAAATAATTATGTTTTAAACTCGAAGAAAATGTGTGGAAAACAATAATAATAACAATTCCTAAAGCAAAAGTTAAAAAAGCAATAATCTTTATAATATCAAAATTGGTTACGCCATAGTTTTTTAATAATATCAACTCATTCTTATTAAATAGATTTATAAAAAAAAGCTGTGTGGTTATTAGAAATATAAAGGGAAATATTTGGAAAATAATTGATGGTACGTTCAAAAATGTAAAAAGTAATGGATAATATATTCCTAAATTAAGACTATTAAAAAAACTTACTTCTTCAAGTATATTTAATACAAAAATTAAACTAGTAAAAATTATAGTTATAATAAAAAAGCTTTTCAAAAAGAGTTTAATTAAATAATTTTTATGACCACTTAGTAATTTCATATTTATTCTTTTAATTTAAATTGTAAAAATATATAAAACATTAAGCTTATTAAAAAAGGCATAATCAAAATTGAAATATTTTTTAATATAAATTCACTAGAATATTTACTGAGAATTTGTGAAAGTATTATAAAAATCATACCTGCTAAAAAAATTAAAATTTTGTGTCTATTAAAATTATTTTCTAATTCCGATTTAAGTGCTAAACAGCTACCAAATAAGCTTATTATGAGTATATAAAATGGTACAATTAGTCTTTTATAAACTTCTTCATTAACTACAGATATGCTATCTTTATTACAATTCAAATTTCTTTCAACAAATCCAATATTATATTTATAAAAATTTCTTATACATTTTATTAATAATTCAGTCGATTGTTCTTGTATTTTGGGTGCGATAGTAGTTTTAGTTGTGAAATTTGAAAGATTGAATTTTGTTTTATCAAATGTAATTAAGTTAGTACTATTACCACTTCTATCAATTATACTTCCGTTGTATAATTCAAGATAATATTCTTTATTAACTCTTTTAAGTAAACCACTTTTTGCTAAAATTATTTGTGAAAATTCAGTGTCACCCTCCTTCAAAAAAATATTTTCAAGCTGTCCCTTATCATTTTTTTTATCAATGAATATTGTTAAATCTTCAACTGCATTTATAAATTTTTTAGATTTTAATAAAGAGGGAAAATAATCGATATTAGATGACCTAATATAAGACCTTGCTATATCCTGGCTTTTAGGAACAATAAAAGCATTCAGTATGATTTGTATAAATATTAATAAAAATGATATTTTTATTATAAAATTCAAAAATTTTTTTTTTTTAATTCCATTAGTCCATAGTATCAATAATTCATTTTTTTCTTCATATCTTAAAATTGTATAAAATATAGATATAAAAAAAATAAAAAGTAATAAACGAGAGAAAATTTTTGGAAAGCTAAGGAGGGTGTAATATAAATAAACTTTAAAACTATGTCCATCCTCAGACACAAAATCTAAGTAATTTACAGCTTGTATTACCCAAACTATTAGACTTAAACTTAAAATGCCTATTAAAAAAAAACCTATAATATCGAAAAAAAATTTTCTAAAAATTAATTTTTCCATTGAATTGAGTTAATATTATTTATATATAATCATTTTCTTAAATTTATATTTTAAAAATTATGAGTGTTCAAGTTGTCTATAGGAATAAAAAGAAAATAGCAAATTCTAGAATACAAGCTATTTTCACAAGTGAAAATTTTAGAATTAGTGAAATAAATTCTTTATCAAATATAGACATATTTAAACTAAAAAAATTAATTAATCCTAAATCAAATAATTCAAAAGATATTTTTCATCTTAATTTAGATAACAAAATAATTGTTTTAGTTCCTGTTGAAAAAAATTATAATACAAATGATTTTGAGAATCTTGGGGCAAAATTTTACGAATATTTAAAAAAAAATTCGTTTAAAAAAATTTCGTTAGCAAAAAATTTTATGGATGTTAATGATTTTAATCATTTTATTCATGGTTTAAAAATTAAATCTTATGAATTTAATTTGTACAAAGGTTTGAAAAAAAAAAATTTATTTTTAATTGAAGCATCAGTCGACTTATCTAAAAAAGATAAAATAAATATCAAAAAATTAAATTCTATTGAAACAGGAATTAATTTTGCTCGTGATCTTGTATCTGAACCACCAAACGTTCTTTTCCCAAAAGAGTATGTAAGACGATTACTAAAATTAAAAAAAATTGGTATCAAGATTACAATTTACAATGAAGCGAAAATGAAAAAATTAGGTATGAATTCTCTTTTAGGAGTCGGAAAAGGAAGCTCTAAAGAGTCATACTTAGTTACCTTAGAATACTATGGTAATAAAAAAAATAAGAATAAATTAATTTCTTTTGTTGGAAAAGGTGTTTGTTTTGATACTGGAGGAATTTCACTTAAACCAGCTAGATTTATGGAGGAAATGAAATATGACATGGCTGGTTCCGCAGTAGTATCTGGGTTAATGCAAAGTCTTGCGTTAAGAAAAGCCAACATAAATGTTGTTGGAGTAGTTGGTCTTGTTGAAAATATGCCAGGCGGAAATGCACAAAGACCTGGAGATATAGTAAAATCATACAGCGGTAAAACTATTGAAGTTTTAAATACAGATGCAGAAGGAAGGCTAGTTTTAGCAGATGCATTAACATTTACTGAGAAAAAGTTTAAACCAAAATTTATAATAGACTTAGCTACCTTGACTGGTGCGATTATTGTTTCCCTTGGAGAGGAATATGCAGGTTTATTTTCAAACAATGATGAATTGTCTGAAAAATTATACAAAGTAGGTTTAGAAGTTAACGAAAAAGTTTGGAGATTACCTTTAAATAAAAACTACGATAAATTAATAAATTCTTCAATTGCAGATGTACAAAATATTAATTATTCTGGGGGCGCAGGATCAATCACTGCAGCACAATTTTTGCAAAGATTTATTTTAAAAAATACTCCTTGGGCACATTTAGATATAGCTGGAATGGCTTTTTCAAAGAAAGCTGCAAATTTAAATCCAAGTGGTGCGACTGGATTTGGGGTTAGACTGCTAAATCAATTAATTCATAAATATTATGAGTAATACTCAAAAAACACTTTCAATTATCAAGCCTGACGCTGTACAGAGAAATTTAACTGAGGAAATTAAAAGTATATTTAAAAAAAACGATTTTGAAATAACAAGTGAAAAAAAAATTAAGATTTCAAAAGAAGAGGCCGAGAAATTTTATATAGTTCATCAAACAAAGCCATTTTATGAAGACTTATGTAATTATTTATCATCAGGTCCAATAGTTGTTATGATTTTAAGTAAAGAAAATGCAGTTCTAGCAAACAGAGAATTAATGGGTGCTACTAATCCAGAGGATGCGAAAGAGGGTACGATACGTAAAAAATATGGTCTTTCTATTGATAAAAATTCAGTTCATGGGTCTGATAGTGAGGAAAATGCTAAGAAAGAAATAGATTTTTTTTTTAATAATTAGTAAATATTTTTTTAATTGATTTCGGGTATAATTTATATTCTTCCTTTAAAACTCTGATTTTTAAACTTTTTATATTATCATTTTTAAATATTTTTATTTTTTTTTGTAAAATAATTTTACCACCATCCAATTTTTCATTTACGAAATGAACAGAACATCCAGTAAATTTTTCATTGTTTTCTAAAACTCTCTCGTGAGTATTGAGACCTTTGTACCTAGGCAACAATGAAGGGTGAATATTTATAATTTTTCCTTTAAATGACTTAATAAAATCTTTTGATAAAATTTTTAGAAATCCTGCTAAACATATTAATTTTATATTATTATAATTTAAAATTTTTAATAAATTATTAATTTCACTCTTTTTCGAAAAATTTATAATTTTAAATTTTATTTTATTTTTTTTGGCGTATCTTATTCCATAAGCTTTTTTATTGTTTGAAATCACCATATTTATTTTAATAGGTGAGCTATTTTTTTTGGAAAATTCGATTAAATTTTTTAAATTAGTTCCACGACCGGATATAAATACTGAGGTATTTATTTTATTTACTCCAATCAATTTTACCATTTAAAATAACTGTTTTTTTATTTTTAATTATCTTCCCTATAACATAAGGTTTATATTTTGGATTAAAAAATTTATTTATTTTATTCAAATTATTTTTATTAACAATAATACAAAAACCTACTCCACAATTAAATGTCTTAATCATCTCTTTATCAGTAATATTAAATTTTTTTATCCACCTAAAAATTTTTAAAGTTTTTATTTTACTTAGATCAATTTCAGCAGACAATCCTTTTGGTATAACTCTTAAAATATTATCTTTTAATCCACCACCAGTAATATTTGCACAAACTTTTATCAATCTTTTTCTATTTAGATCTAAAATCTCTTTTGTATATATTTTAGTGGGTTTGATTAATTCTTTTTTAAGAAAAGAATTTTTACTTATCTTAATATTATTTTTTTTTAAGATATGTCTCACTAATGAATATCCATTTGAGTGAAGTCCACTAGAAGGAATTGCCAAAATAAGATCACCACTTTTTAAATTTTTTTTTTTAAAAATATTTTTTTTTTTAACAAACCCAACTGCAAAACCTGCAAGATCAAATTTACCTTTTGTGTATGTGCCTGGCATCTCAGCTGTTTCACCACCGACTAACATGCATTCAGATAATTCACATCCTTTCGATATGCCTTTAATTATTAATTTAAGTTTTTTTAAAATAATCTTATCTATTGAAATATAATCAAGAAAAATAAATGGTTTAGCACCTTGAACTATTAGATCATTTACGCTCATAGCAACTAAATCTATCCCAATAGTATCAAATTTATTCAATTCATTTGCAATTTCTATTTTAGTTCCAACACCATCTGTACTTGCTACCAAATAACCGTTTGAATAAGATTGTGGTATTTTAGAAATTGATCCAAAACCTCCAATATTTTTAAATTCTTTATTATTGTTGTGTTTTTTAGCTAAAGATGAAATATAATTAACAAACTTGTCTGCAGCTTTTATATTAACTCCACTTTTTGTATATGTTAGATTACTTTTTCTCATGAATATTTTTTTTTTTAGTTTAAATAAAAGAAAACATTTAAAAATATATACATTTTTTTTAGCATTGTTTATTTATTTAACAATCTTTTCAACAGAATATTCTAAAGCTAAAAACTACATTGTTAAAAATGTGGAAATAATTGAACCTTACGGCGTTAATTTTAAAAAAAATAAGATTATTGATAAGGCCTTTAGATCTGCTTTTAATATTTTAATAGCTAAAATCATAATTTCAGATGATTTAAATAAAATTAAAAATGTTGATACAATGCTTATAAAATCAATGGTAGACTCATTTACAATTGCTGATGAACAATTTATTGAAAATAATTATCTAGCAAAAATAAATGTTTCATTTGAAAAAAAAAAGGTTTTAGATTTTTTATATAAAAAAAATATTACTCCAGCGATTCCACTGGATAAAAAAATTGTATTTTTACCAATATTAATAAATTTAAATTCAAACGATCTATCAATTTATTTAAATAATAAATTTTATTCAAATTGGAATAAATTTATAGATCAGTCAGAATTATTAACTTATATTTTGCCAAGTGAAGATTTGGAGGATTATTCTATAATTAAAAAAAATTTAGAAAATATTGAAAATTATAATTTTGAAAATCTATTATCTAAATATAATGAAGATTTTATAGTAGCAATTTTTTTTCAAGATAATATTAATTTTAATGTTTTGTCTAAAATTAATTTTAATGATAAATTGATCATATCAAATTCAGAATTTGAAGATGTTAATCCGGAAAATATTGAAAAAATTCTTAGTATTATAAAAAAATTAAAAAGTAATTATGAAAATTATTGGAAAAAAGAGAATCTAGTTAACATATCTATAAAACTGCCATTAACAATATCGATGGACTCTAAAAATTTAAAATCATTAAAAAGATTTGAGCAAGAATTGAATAGCTCAGATTTAGTATTTAATTATTATGTTGAGTCCGTTACAAATAATAAAACTATTTATAAAATAATTTACAATAGTACACCTAAAAAATTTATTAAAAATTTTGAGGATAGAAATTTCCAAATAGATTATAATAATGAAATTTGGCTGATCAAATGAGCAATTTAAATCAGCTATTATTAAATTTTAATCAAAATCAAAATTTTAATTATGACGACTTTTATGTAAGTAATAGTAATTATTTTGCATTTAAACTTATAGAAACATGGCCAAAATGGGAAAAAAATATTGTTAACATTTATGGTGAAAAATATTCTGGTAAATCTCATTTAGCAGAAATATTTAAGCAAAAGTATAAAGCTTTAAAATTTACAGAAAACCAATTAAATAATAAATTTTTAAAATCATTGAAGGTTCATGAAAATTTAATACTAGAAAATTTTGAAAATAAGACTGATGAGAAATTAATGTATACTTTGTTCAATTTAGTTGATCAAGATAATAAATATTTAATCATAAATTCAAATACTCCTTTAATTAAAATGAATTTTAAACTTTCTGATTTAAGTTCAAGAGCTAAAAATTGTATTTTAGCGGAGATAAAGGATCCAGATGATGATCTTATTTTTGCACTTATTTTAAAAAATTTTTCTGATATGCAAATCAAAATTGAGAAAAGACTTATTGATTATATAGTAAAAAGAATAGATAGATCTTATAGAAAAATATCAAATTTTATATATAAAGTTGATGAAATAAGCTTAAAAAAAAAGAAATCGATTAGTATAAATATTATTAAAAACTTATTGTAGGAAAAATTGAATAAATATCGCACTCATAATTGTGGAGAATTAACCTTACAAAATAAAAATACTGAGGTATCCTTATCAGGGTGGGTAAATAAAAAGCGTGATCATGGAAATTTATTATTTATAGATTTAAGAGATAACTACGGAGTAACTCAATGTGTAGTAGAGAAAAATAATAAAAATTTTTCCGAACTAGAAAAATTGCACTTAGAAAGTGTCATAAAGGTTGTAGGCAAAGTCGTTGAAAGATCAAAAGAAACTATAAATCCAGATATTAAAACTGGAGCAATCGAGATTTACTTAAAAAACTATTCACTTTTAGGCAAATGCAAAGAGTTGCCAATGCCCGTATTTAGTGATCAAGAGTATTCTGAAGAAATAAGATTGAAATATAGATTTTTAGATCTAAGAAGAAAAAAAATTCACGAGAATATTATTTTAAGGTCTAAAGTAATCTCATTTATAAGAAATAAAATGGTTAGTTTAGGATTTCTTGAGTATCAAACACCAATTTTGACATCATCAAGCCCTGAGGGAGCAAGAGATTTCCTTGTTCCAAGTAGATTAAATCCTGGTAAATTCTACGCCTTACCTCAGGCGCCACAGCAATTTAAACAATTAATAATGGTATCAGGTTTTGATAAATATTTTCAGATTGCACCATGTTTTAGAGATGAGGATGCAAGAGCAGACAGAAGTCCAGGAGAGTTTTATCAACTTGATATTGAGATGTCCTTTGTTGAACAAGAGGATATCTTCAGAATAATTGAGGATCTAATGACTGATGTTTTTAAAACCTTCTCAAAAAATGAACTATTATTTAAGAAATTTCCACAAATACCATATAATGAGGCTATGTTAAAGTACGGGACAGATAAACCCGACTTAAGAAATCCTTTAATAATTAAAGATGTCACTAAAATTTTTACTAGAGAGGATGTTAAGTTCGAAATTTTTAAGAAATTAGTATCTAAAGGAAATATTGTAAGATGTATAGTTACTAAAAATACAACAAACAAACCTCGAAGTTTTTTTGATAGTATTGATAGATGGGCTAAAAATGAGGGTTCATCTGGTCTTGCTTATTTTTCAATTTTTAAAGAAGAAAAAGTATATGCGAAGGGACCAGTTGGAAAGTTTTTTACAGAAGCATCTTTAAAAGAAATAATGCAAATTACTGATGCTGAAGTCGGAGATAGTATATTTTTCTCTTGCGGTAATAAAACAGATGTTGAAAAACTACTTTCAATTGCTAGAGATAAAATAGCAAAAGAACTAAATATTATCAATCAAGATAGCTTTGCCTTTTGTTGGATCGTTGATTATCCAATGTTTGAATTAGATGAAAAAACAAACCAAATTAAGTTTAGTCATAATCCTTTTTCAATGCCGCAAGGTAAAATTGAAGAAATAAACCTCAAAGATCCATTAAATATTAAAGCTTTTCAATATGATATAGTCTGTAATGGTATAGAGCTATCTTCTGGAGCAATTAGAAATCATATTCCAAGCTTAATGTATAAGCTTTTTTCTATCGCAGGTTACAATAAATTAGATGTAGATGAAAAATTTAGTGGAATGATAAATGCCTTAAGCTTTGGTGCTCCTCCACATGGTGGAATTGCACCAGGCATTGATAGACTTATAATGCTATTAGCTAATGAGAAAAATATTAGAGAAGTAACAATGTTTCCAATGAATCAAAATGCTCAGGATCTAATGATGAACGCACCATCAGATATATCAGATTCACAATTAGACGAGTTGAGATTAAAAATACTTAAAAAGTAACTTCATTTATTTTTTACCTTTTAAATTCAATTTAATATCAGATAGATCCACAAGTTTTTTTTTGTAGTTATTTCTAACAAAACCTTTGCTTGTAATATCTTTTACTATTTTTAATATTTGTTGCTGATCCTCATTTTCATCTGAATTATCTTTTTCAGTGTTTTTATCAACATTTGTAACAGCAATTGAAGGGGTATGGGCTAAGTCCTCGCGATTTAAATATGAAATTGCCAATTCCCTGAAAATATAATCTAATATTGAACTTGCACTTAAAATCCTATCATTCCCGTAAACTTTACCCGATGGTTCAAATTTTGTATCAACATAAGCGTTAACGTACTCGTCTAGGGGCACTCCATACTGTAAACCTAAAGATATGGCTATTGCAAAATTGTTCATTAACGCTTTAACAAGTTCTCCCTCTTTACTTGTATCAATAAATATTTCACCAATTTTTCCGTCTTCGTATTCTCCTGTATGTAAATATACCTTATGATTGTCTATGCTTGCTTTTTGTATATATCCTTTTCTTCTATCTGGCATACTAAACCTTTTACTTATCCCATCTGACACTTTACTAATAAGATTTTGTTTATTTAAATTATGTTTAATGCTCGACTGAGCGTTAGAATTATTATTTATTTCTAATTTTTTTTGAACTAATTCGTTATTTTTATTAATATTTTCGAGATTTTTTGTCTTTCTATTATCCAACTTAATATCCAATACCTCAAATTTACCATCTTCTCTTTGATCAAGATTGTCTAAATCTTTTTCACTTAAATTATCAACGTAATGCTTAACTTTGAAACTGCAGGTATAATAACTTTCAACTAAATATTTTGCCATATTATTTCCTTTTTAAATTTGTATTATGAGTCGAGTAAAATATATATATACAAAAATGATATTTAGTCTAATTGTATTTATACAATTTTAAATTGAAAAAAAATGTTAACTATATTTAAAGAAATTTTTATTTGGTGGAATCGCCAAACTCTCGGAACTAGAATCAATACTTTAATTTTTGGTAAACTAGTTGGAACAGATCAATTAGGTAATAAATATTACACAGATAAAAGTGGGAGAAGGTGGGTAATTTATAAAAAAGAAACAGATGCTTCAAACATTCCTCAGGAGTGGTATTCTTGGATTCATTTTACGAAAAATCAAATAGAGAAAGTAAATAAATTTAGTAAATATGATTGGCAAAAAGAACATAAGCCAAATTTGACAGGTACGGACAAAGCATATCATCCAGAAAATAGTAAAAATGCAACCAAAAAAAAATATAATACTTGGAAAAACTAAATTTTTTTTGTTTTATTATTTTTTATTTTTCTTTCTTCAAATAAGCTCGTATTCAAATCAAACTTTATTTGGCAAATTTGTAGAAATAAAAATTTTGGATAAGGTAAATTCAAAAAACTCTACTTTAGTCCTGAAAATTGGCGAAGAACAAAAATTTAAAAATCTAAGCATTAAAGCTTTAAAATGTAAAAATTCAGAATTTGACGATAATCCAGAAATAACAGCATATTTACAAGTTAAAGATAATAATATTAAGAATAAAGATAAAGTTTTTACTTTTAATGGATGGACGTTTGCATCGAGTCCGACTTTAAATCCATTTGATCATCCAATATATGATATTTGGTTAAAAAAATGTTTTAATTAAATAATTTTTTCATTGTCCAGCCAATTCACATTAAAATCAGAATCTATAAACTTTTTATGGTTTAATAATTTTTTATGCAAGTCTATAGTAGTAGTAATACCATCAATAACGAATTCATCTAAAGACCTTTTAGTCCTTTGTATAGCTTCGTATCTATCTCTACCATGACAGATTAGTTTACAAATCATGCTATCATAGTATGGAGTTACCTTATAACCTTGATATATTGAACTATCTACCCGAGTTCTAAATCCAGACGGTTGATGACACATAGTTATTATACCTGGAGACGGTTGAAAGTTTTTACTAGCATCCTCTGCATTTATCCTACATTCTATTGCATGTCCTCTAGGTTTTATATCACTTTGTTTTAATGAAGTTTCTCCATAAAAAGCTATTCTAATTTGCTCCTTGATAATATCTATCCCAGTTACAACCTCTGTTACTGGGTGTTCAACTTGAACTCTTGTATTCATTTCTAGAAAAAAATATTTTCCATCTTCATAAATAAATTCAACAGTCCCCGCTCCCTCATAACCAATTTTTTCCACCATTTTTACTGTTTTTTCTAATAAATCTTGTCTAACTTTTTCAGATAATACTGGACTAGGTGTTTCTTCAATTAATTTTTGATGTCTCCTTTGAACAGAACAGTCTCTTTCGTAAAGATGAACAGTTCTATTTTTACCTGATAGTATTTGAACTTCAATATGTCTAGGGTTTTGAAAGAATTTTTCGATATAAACTTCGTCATTAGCAAAATATTTTTTCGCCTCTAATTTTGCATTTTTAAATTGTGGCTCAAACTCATTTTCTCTATTAACTATCTTCATTCCTCTACCACCTCCACCACCAGCAGCTTTTATTAATACTGGAAAACCAATATTTTTACATAATTTTTTTGCCTCATTAACATCGGAAATTCCACCATCCGATCCTTCAATAATTGGTAAACCATGTTGTTTGGCAATTTTTTTTGCCTCAATTTTGTCACCCATCATTTTTATTAATTTTGATGATGGTCCTACAAACTTGATTTCATAATCTTCGAGTATTTTTACAAATTTATAATTTTCAGATAAAAAACCGTAACCAGGATGTACGGCATCAGAATTTGTAAGTTCTACTGCAGACAATATGGCTGGGATATTTAAATAACTATTAACAGGTTTATGTGATCCTATACATATACTTTCATCAGCAAGTTTGACATGCATGCTATCTTTGTCTACATCAGAATGGATCGCTACAGTTGAGATACCCCACTCTTTACAGGCTCTTATTACTCTAACAGCTATCTCACCTCTATTAGCAATTAAAATTTTTTTAAACATTATTCAAGGATAACTAAATTTTGTCCAAATTCTACTGGCGCTCCATCCTCAACGCAAATTTTTTTTACTACTCCTTCTGATGGAGATGGTATGTGATTCATAGTTTTCATTGCCTCTACTATCATAACTGTTTCGCCCTTTTTAATTTTTTTTCCTTCTGCAACAAAAGTTTTACCTCCTGGCTCTGGTGCTAAATAAGCAGTACCTACTATTGGGCTTTTAACTACAACATTATCTGAAGATACAACATCTTCTAATATTTCTTGACTCTCATCTGAAACATCTAAATTTTGTCCTTTAATTGATTTCTTTAACTCCTCTAGAGTTTGTATTAGTTTAAGTATTATTTTTTTATCAATTTCCATTTTTCATTAAAGATTGCAATGCTTTTATGGCTAAAATATAACATTCTGTTCCTAAACCAAAAATACCACCAGTTACTACTCCACTTAATAAAGATTTTTGTCTAAATTCCTCTCTCTTGTAAATATTTGATATATGCACCTCTATTTTAGGTATTTTTAATATGTCTAATGCATCTCTAATTGATACAGATGTATGAGTAAATCCTGCAGCATTAATAATAACTCCATTAAATTCATTTCTTACATGTTGAATTTTATTTACAATTTCACCCTCAATATTTGACTGAAAAAACTCTATTTCGTCATTATATTCTTCAGATAATTTAGCACATTGATTTTTAATATCGTTAAGAGTATTTTTGCCATATTGTGATTGTTCTCTCTCTCCTAATAGATTAAGATTTGGGCCATTTATAATTAGAATTTTTTTATTCACGAATGACTTATATTACATGATAAAAAAAAATAAAATAAAAATTAAAGTAAATGGTAAAAATTATATCGTAAATAATAACTACTCTTTAAATGAACTTATTAACAAGTTAGATATTCCTAAGAAAATGGTTGCAATAGAATTAAATAAAAAAATTGTAGATAAAAAAAAGCTCAAAAAAATAACACTTAAACAAAAAGATTGTCTTGAAATAGTACACTTTATTGGTGGTGGTTAAAAGATGAGTAAAGACAAACTTATAATTGCTAACAAAGGATATAAATCCCGCCTTATAGTTGGAACTGGTAAATATAAAAATTTTTTAGAATGCTCTAAATCAGTGAAACTTTCAGGTGCGGAAATAGTTACTGTTGCTGTAAGAAGAGTAAATATATTTGATAAGTCAAAACCAATCTTAATGGATTATATTGACCCGAAAAAAATTACATACCTTCCTAATACTGCAGGCTGTTTTACATCAGATGAAGCTTTAAGGACCCTTAGACTGGCTAGAGAAATAGGTGGTTGGAAATTAGTAAAATTAGAAGTTTTAGGTGACAAAAAAAACTTATTTCCTGATATGATAGAAACTCTAAAATCAACTGAGATTTTAGTTAAAGAGGGTTTTAAAGTGATGGTTTATTGTAATGACGATCCATTAATGGCCAAAAGATTAGAAAATGTAGGCGCATCATCAATAATGCCTCTAGCCTCACCTATCGGATCAGGTTTAGGAATTTTAAATAAAGTTAATTTAAAGATTATTAGACAACAAACAAAATTACCATTAATTGTAGATGCTGGTTTAGGTGATGCAAAAGATGCAGCTGAGGCAATGCAATTGGGTAGCGATGGAGTATTGGTAAATACAGCTATTGCAAAAGCAAAAAAACCATATTTGATGGCTGAAGCTATGAAATATGCAGTTATAGCTGGAAGGAAATCTTATTTATCTGGAAGAATAAAAAAAAACATATACGGATCAGCTTCATCGCCTAAAATGGGTATTATTTAACTTTTTTTTTATAAAACTTTTTTTTATAAAAATTCTTTTTTTTGAATTTTAATATTTTATTATTATTTGGTGGTTCATCAACTAAATTATTTTTTAATAACGAAATATTCTCAATCTTTTCCAATAGTTTATTATTTTTTGATTTAAATTCTAAAATATATTCTGAAATATCAAAATTATTGTCCATTTCTAAAGATATTTTTAGTTTATTTTTATTTTTAAAGTAATCTAAATTTTCTATTAATTTTTCTTCCATAAAATTTTTAATACTTTCATTTATCTTTATATCTACAAATTTTGCTTTATTTTCAATAGTTTTTAATTCTAATAATTTTAATATTTTTAATGCGTATGATTCCTTTGTTAATTTTATATGCCATTTAACATTACTTTCTCTTAATCTTTGTCTGGACATCTCAAGTAAACCAAAATTACTAATTCTTCCAATTTGTATTCTGGCTCTATCTTTTCTACATCTGTCTTTAAGCCTTCTTTCAACTGCACGCTTGTTGTTAAAACTTATCATGTCAATAAAATCTATTATAATTAATCCCGAAAGATCTCTAATTTTAATTTGCCTTGATATTTCCTCTGCTGCTTCTAAATTAGTATCTAAGGCAGTATTTTCCACATTTTTTTGCTTTATTGATTTTCCAGAATTTACATCTATTGATATTAGTGCTTCAGTTGGATTAATAACAAGATATCCACCAGATGAAAGTTTAACTTCGGTTTTAAATATCTCATATAATTTTGTTTCAATCTTTTCTTTAAAGAATAATGGAATTTTGTCTCTATATTTTTTGACTTTTTTCAAGTGTTTTGGCAACATTTCCTTTACATAACCCTTTGTTTTTTGATATCCCTCATTACCCTCAACAACTATACTTTGAGTTTCGTCATCAAACATGTCTCTTAAACTTCTTCTAATTATGTCACTTTCCTGGTGAATTAAATAAGGTGCGATTGAGTTTAACGCATTACTTTTAATTTTCTCCCACGTATTGATTAAAGATTTAAGATCATTATTTATTTCATTTTTTGTTTTATTTGACCCAGCTGTTCGAACAATTATTCCCATTTCTTTTGGAATGTCTATTTCATTTAGTATTAATCTAATTTTTTTTCTATCAACTGGATTAAATATTTTTCTAGATATACCTCCACCTTTAGGAGTATTTGGCATCAAAACAATAAATTTACCCGCTATTGAAATAAATGTGCTTAGGGCAGCACCTTTAAGACCCCTCTCATCTTTAAGTACTTGAACGAGTATTACTTGATTTGGCTTAATAACTTCTTGAATTTTATATCTTTTAGAAGGATATCTTTTTTCTTTTTTTTTTTCCTCTAGCTCATACTCAGGACCTTTAATTTCATTTTCTGTTACACCATTTTCGTCTAATCTATCACTTTGTGAAATTTCTTTTATTTCACTTTCTTTTGAAAGTATTTCTCTTGCTTTTTCCTCTTCCTTTTTTATCTTTTCTAGATCATCTTTAGGTAACTGATAATAATCACTTTGAATATCATTAAAAGATAAGAATCCATGTCTATCCCGCCCAAAGTCAACGAATGCGGCTTGAAGAGATGGTTCTATTCTACTTACTTTACCAAGATAAATATTATTTTTAATTAAAGTATTATTTAAACTCTCGTATTCGTAATCTTCAATATTATTTTCTGACTTAAGTACAACTCTAGTTTCATTTGGATGCGATGCATCAATAAATAAATTTTTTGCCATATTTTTAAATTATTTTTTTTCATTATAAAATTCAGTGCCACAACATTAACAAATTCACGAACTAATTTAAACTAAAATGCGTTTTTTAATTATTAAATTTCTATCAGTTTCCCTGCTTTTGCTGATTTTATCATTTATCTGTCTAATAAGCTTGTTGTGGTATTATTCTAACAAACTTCCCGATTATAAATTTTTAAAAAATTATAAACCTCCAGTATCCAGTAAGTTGTATTCTGATGATGGTGAATTGGTTATAGATTTTTCAACAGAAAAGAGAATATTTGTTCCATATAATTCTATTCCAAAAAAAATAATTAATTCCTTTTTGTCCGCAGAAGATAAAAATTTTTTTAGCCATCCCGGAGTAGATGCGAAGGGGGTCATTAGAGCAGTTTATAATAATATTTTTAATATAATTTTATCGAAGAGACTTGAAGGCGCATCTACTATTACTCAACAGGTTGCTAAAAACTTTTTACTCTCTAATGAAGTAAGCCTAGATAGAAAAATTAAAGAGGCTATTTTAGCTTTTAGAATTGAAAGGGCATTAAGCAAAGATAGAATAATTGAGCTGTATTTAAACCAAATATACTTGGGAGAGGGAAGTTATGGAGTTGCCTCGGCTAGTTTGAATTATTTTGATAAACCGATTAGTGAACTTCAATATGTCGAAACATCTCTCTTAGCAGCGCTACCAAAAGCTCCAAGTAAATACAATCCTTACAGAAACCCTGAGTTAGCAAAATTTAGAAGAGATTTAGTTATTAATAATTTATTTGAAAATTCTTATATCAGCTTGGAAAAAAAGAAAGAATTAATAAGTTCCGAGATAAAATTAAAAAAAAGAAAAAAAATTTATTTAGAAGATGCCAGATATTATGTTGAGGATGTAAGAAAAAATATAGTTGAAAAATATGGTTTTGATAAAGTGTATAAACAAGGTTTTAATATAAAAACTCCATTAAATTTAAAGCTACAAACAATCGCAACAAAATCATTAAGAGATGGACTGATTGAATATGATCAAAGAAAAGGTTGGCGAGGCCCGTTAAAAAATATTGTTTACACAAAAAATTGGTCAAATAATTTAAAAGAATTTAAATTGGAAAATTCTTTACAGTGGGAACTTGCCATAGTTAAAAAAATTCAAAAATTTAAAGTACTGATAGAAACAGAAAATAATTTTGACGGGAAAATAAATTATAATGATATTACATGGACAAAAAAAGAATTTGAAGAAATTTTAAAAATAGGAGACATCATTTATGTAGAAAAAATAGATAATCAAAATTACAGACTTAGACAATTGCCTTTAGCAAATGGAGCAATAGTAGTTATTGATCCATTTACTGGAAGAGTAAAAGCTATGTCTGGCGGTTTTAGTTTTAAAAAAAGTGAGTTTAATAGAGCTTCACAAGCAAACAGACAACCTGGATCAGCTTTTAAACCTTTTGTATACGCATTAGCTTTGGAAAATAATTTTACTCCATCCTCACTAGTTTTAGATGCACCGATTGTATTTGATCAAGGTGAAGACCTAAAATTATGGAAACCCGAAAATTACGGAAAAAAGTTTTATGGTTTATCAACATTGAGAACTGGTATAGAAAAATCTAGAAATTTAATGACCGTTAGAATTGCTCAAAAGCTTGGTCTTGAAAAAATTATAAATCTAACAAAACAACTAAATATTTATAAAGACCCTGATAAACTTCTATCAATTTCTTTAGGCTCAACCGAGACAACGCTATTAAAATTATCATCAGCATATTGTTCATTTGTAAATGGTGGAAAATTAATCAATCCAATAATTATTGACAGAATTCAAGATAGTCAGGGTAATACAATTTTTAATTCTGAGTCAAGATATTGCAAAAATTGTAAAAAAATATCCTACATAAGTAAAAATTTGCCAGTAATAGAGGACAGTTTTGAACAAGTCTTTACATCACAAACTGCATACCAAATAACATCCATGTTGGAGGGGGCGATACAAAGAGGAACCGGCAAGGGTCTAAGAGAATTAAAACTTGATTTAGCTGGAAAAACTGGGACTACTAATAAGAATACTGATACCTGGTTCATTGGCTTTACCTCTAATCTAGTGGTTGGTGTATATATTGGTCATGATGAACCAAAAAGTTTAGGTAGATATGAAACAGGCGCTAAAACAGCTATGCCAGTTTTTAAAAAGTTTATTAAACAAGCAATAAACAAGAGCGATGCAAGGCCATTTAAAGTTTCTAAAGATATAAAAATGATGTTAGTAGATTCAAAAACTGGAAAAAAAGCTGAATATGGCTCTGATAACAACATAATAGAAGCTTTTAAGACTGAAAACTTTAATAAAAACTCTTTTGAAGAAAATGAAAATTTAAATTATAAACTAAATTATAATAATATATTTAATTTTTATTAATGGACGAAAACTTCTTAAATAAACTAAATAACATAAAAAAAATTAACCATAAAGTTAAGGAGTATCTTTGACCAAAAAAAAATAATTCAAAAATTAGAAGAAATAAATTTAGAAATAGAAAATCCACATTTCTGGAGTGATAAGCTTAACGCAGAAAAAAAAATTAAATCTAAAAAAAAACTTGATGAACTAATTAACACTTTCAATTATACAATAAAAGAAACCCAAGAATTATCTGATCTTTATCAAATTGCTCAAGAAGAAAACAATCAAATAGTGATTAATGAGACTTTAAAGAGCTTAACAAATATCGAAACAATAGCTTTTAAAAATCAAATAAAATGTTTTTTATCAAATGAAACAGACTCTTTAGAGGCATATCTGGAGATACATGCAGGCGCCGGTGGTACAGAGAGTCAAGATTGGGCTCAAATGTTAAGAAGAATGTATATGAAATGGGCAAATGACAAAAAATATAATGTTGAAATTATTAGCGAACATAAAGGTGATGAAGCAGGCATAAAATCCTCAACTTTAAAAATTAAAGGAGATTATATTTATGGTTTTTTAAAATCAGAATCTGGGATACATAGGTTAGTAAGAATTTCACCATATGATTCTGGGGCAAGAAGGCATACTAGTTTTGCAAGTGTATGGGTTTATCCGGTGGTAGACGATAAAATAAATATTGAAATACTCGATAAAGATTTAAGAGTTGATACATATAGATCTAGTGGAGCAGGTGGTCAACACGTTAATACAACTGACAGTGCTGTTAGAATTTCCCATTTACCAACTAAAATCGTGGTGCAATGTCAGAATGAAAGATCTCAACACAAAAACAAAGAAACTTGCATGAACATGCTCAGAGCAAGATTGTATGAATTTGAGTTGCAAAAAAAAGAAATGGAAAATGAAAATCAGCAAAAATCAAAATCTGATATTGGATGGGGTCATCAAATTAGATCTTATGTACTTCAGCCATATCAGCTCGTAAAAGATAACAGGACGAATCATGAGAGATCAGATCCTGAAAAGGTTTTAAATGGGGAAATTGACTCTTTTCTAGAGAGCTCTTTATACGGTCCTAATGTCTAAAATATATAAATTATTAATAATATTTTTTACCTTTTTGTCTCTTTTTATATTTTACCTCTCATTTTTTGGAATTAAAACAGATAGATTTAATCCAATTATTTTAGAAAAATTAGCTGAAAAAGAAGAAAATATAAAAGCAGATATTAATCATGTTTATATTAAATTAGATTTCTTAAATTTGTCTTTAAAATTGATAACTAACAATCCTACAATTAAAGTAAAAAATATTAGATTAAATATTGAAGAAATAGAAACTAATATTTCTATATTAACATTTTTTTCTAAAAAACAAGTAATTAAAAATTTAATCGTCAATACTGATAAGAATGACGTCAAAGATTTAGTAAAAATTTACAGATCATATCAAAATAATTTTCAAACTATGTTGTTAGATAAATTAATACATGAAGGTAACACAAAATTTCAATTTAATTTAAATTTTAATAAAGATGGTAAATTTAAAGATGATTATTACGTAAAAGGAAAATTAAATAATTTGAAAATTAAATTACTTAATAAAAAAACAATAGATAGTGATCTAGTATATTTAATAAAAAAAAATCACTTTTCTGTCAATAATTTGAATTTTACTTACGATAAGATTGAGTTTAACTCAGAAAGAATAGATATTAATAAAAATAAAAATACTTTTTACGTGCAAGGAGATGTATATAATTCTTTATCAAGTATTAATTTAAAAGAATTTGAAAAACTTACTAAAATAAGTTTAAAAAATTTTTCAAATTTAGATACAAAATTTAAATCTTCGTCAGAATTTTCATTTAATATCGACAAAAAACTTAAATTAAGAGATTTGTCAATAAAATCAAAAATTATCCTTGATAAATTAAAATATAATATTGATGAGGAATACTTTTTTAAAATTTTTGGAAAAACAGATTATATTTTGATAAAAAATCAAAATATAGATTTAACCTACACAAACTTAACTAAAGATGGAAAAGAAAAAATATTATTGAGTAGCAAGGGAAACTTTGACTTAAATGGAAATATAGATGAATTCAAGTATGAATATTTTTTTGATGATAATAAAAATAAAGTTAAAGCTACCATCAATTTAGATAATATCCCATTTTATTTTGATTTAATTAATTTTAAAAAAAATAAAGAAACTCCTAGTTCATTACTAGTTGATTTTGATTTTAAAAAAAAACAAAATATAAATCTTAATAATTTAGAGCTAATAAGTAACGATAACTATTTTAAAATAAATAATTTAGAGATATCAAAAAAAAAGAAAATAAAAGATTTCGAAAAATTAATACTAGAGTATTCAAACAACAAAATAGACAAATTTGATATGTCTATACATAATACTAAAGAAAATATATCTATAAAGTCTAATAATTTTAATGGAAAAAAAATAATAAATAAGATTTTAGAAGGTGAAAATAAATCAATTTTTGAAAATTTAAATAAAAATATTAAAATAGATATAACAAAGCTATTTGTTGATAATAATAATTACATAGAAAACGTAACTGGGAAAATAAAATATAAAAATAATAAAATTATCAAATTAAATTTAGATGGGTTATTTAGCAACGGAGAGGCATTATCGATTAAAACTTTTAAAAAAAATGAAGAGTTAATTACTAATATTTTTACTAATTATCCAAAACCAATAATTGATAGATATGAATTTATAAAAGGTTTTGAGGAAGGCGTATTAGATTTTCAATCTATTAAAAGAAATAATCAGCACAACTCTTTATTAATTATAGATAATTTTAAAGTTAAAGAAGTGCCTGCTTTAGCCAAAATTCTTACACTGGCTTCTCTACAAGGTATTGCCGACTTGCTTACTGGTGAGGGAATAAGATTTACAGATTTTGAAATGAAGTACACTAGTCAAAATAACATTATCGAAATTGAAGAACTTTATGCAATAGGACCTGCAATTTCAATTTTAATCAGTGGTTATATCGAAAAAAATAAATTAGTTAGCTTGCGTGGAACTTTAGTTCCCGCTACTACAATAAATCGGACAATATCATCTATACCTCTTTTAGGTGATATACTAGTGGGAAAAAAAATTGGTGAGGGTGTATTTGGTGTAAGTTTTAAAATTAAAGGGCCTCCAAAAAATTTAAAAACAACAGTAAATCCCATTAAAAGTTTAACACCTAGGTTTATAACACGAACTCTAGAAAAAATTAAAAATTAGATTATTTTAACAACAATATGTTTTTTCTTACCAAAAGAAAGTTTACAAGAACTTTTGTCATATTTATTAAAATCAACAATTAATTTATCATCCAAGATTGTAGTATCATTAATTTTGATACCATTATTTTTAATCGCTCTTCTGACCTCACCCTTAGACATTAAGAGTTTTGAAGATAAAACTAAATCTAAAATATTAATTTTGTTGCCATGTTTTTTTTTTAAATTTATGACAGGTAAATCTTTTCCTACTATCCCGTCGATAAATGTTTCTTTTGCAGTTTTTTCAGCAGTTAAAGAAGCGGTTTTTCCATGAAGCATAGTAGTAGCTTCATTTGCTAAAATTATTTTTAATTTATTAATATCTTGATTTTTTATATTCTCTATTTCATCGATACTTTTGTCTGTATACATTTTAATAAATCTTATAACGTCATTATCGTCTGTATTCCTCCAAAATTGCCAATAGTCATAAGCTGATAGTAGCTTTGGATCTAACCACACAGCGCCTTCCTCCGTTTTACCCATTTTAGTCCCAGATGCTAATGTTATTAAAGGGGTTGTAAGGCCAAAGACTTGTTTGCCAGTATGTCTTTTTATTAATTCAACTCCGTTAACAATATTACCCCATTGATCTGAACCTCCAATTTGTAATAAACAATTTTTTTTTCTATTTAATTCCAAAAAATCGTAAGCTTGTAAAATCATATAATTAAATTCCATATAACTTAAAGACTGTTCTCTATCTAGCCTCAGTTTGACGCTATCAAAGCTTAACATTTTATTTATTGTAAAATGTTTGCCTACCTCTCTTAAAAAGTTTATATAATTAAGTTTACCAAGCCATTCAAAATTATTTACATAAATTGGTTTTAAGCTTGGATTGTCAGTTTTTAAAAATATATTAAAAACTTTCTTAATATTTTTTATATTTCTCTCAATTTCGTCGTCTGACAATATTTTTCTGGTTTTCTCTTTACCTGAAGGGTCTCCAATTCTTGTAGTTCCTCCTCCTAGCAAAACAATAGGTCTATGTCCGCATTTTTGTAATAGCCTTAAACACATTATTTGCAACAAACTACCAACATGTAAACTTGGCGCAGTACTATCAAACCCAATATATGCATTAATTTTTTTTTTATCTAAAATGTTTGATAATTCTTCTTTATTAGTGCATTGATAAAAAAAACCTCTATCTATAAATTCATTTAAAAATTTATTCATATGTTTATAGTTCTACAATATACAAATTTTTATAAAAAAAAATAATAATGGGTAAAATTTATACAGCCCTAGGTCTAATGAGCGGCACTTCAATGGATGGAATAGATGCATCAATCATTTCTTCAGATGGAGTTATGGAATACTCAGTAATTGTCAATAAATACTATAAATATGATGAAAAATTTCGAAATAACTTATTGCATATTAGGTCAAAAATTCTAACAAATGAAGATTTAACCTCTTTTAAAACTGAAATAGAAACCTTAGAAAGGGAATTAACTATTCTTCATGCTAATGTAGCTAATGATATAGTAAAAAAAAATGACTTAAATATTGATTTTATTGGATTCCACGGACACACCATATTTCATGATAGTAAAAAAAAAATTTCTAAGCAAATTGGAGATGGAAATCTTTTGTCTCAATTGTGTAAAAAGGATGTAATATATAATTTTAGACAAGTGGATATTGAAAATGGTGGAGAAGGGGCTCCACTTACTCCTATTTTTCATAATGCAATAGTTAATAAGAATTTAAAATATGAATTTAATAAATTTGACTCTATAAATATCTTAAACATAGGAGGAATTACAAATATTACAAAAACAGTTAGATGGGACAAATTTTATAAGTCCCCAGATATGCTTCAAGCATCCGATATTGGCCCTGGTAATTGTATGATTGATAACTGGATAACAAATAATTCTAATAGCATGTATGATGACAAGGGAAATCTAGCAAGTTATGGAAAAACAGATATCTTAATACTTAATCAAGCATTAGAAAATCTAAATATTTTACCACCATATAATAAATCACTAGATATAAATGATTTTGATATATCTTTTGCCAGAGGTTTAAACTTAGAAAACGGTGCATCAACATTATCAGATTTAACTGCTGAGATAATTTCAACTGCGATCATTTATTTTAGCAATTCTCAAAACAGTTTATCTGTAGTTTGTGGTGGTGGTAGAAAAAATATTTACTTGATGAATATGATTAATAAAAAATTGTTTAATTTTAATAATTTAAAATTTTTTCCTATAGAAAATTTTGGTATCGACGGTGATTTTATCGAATCCCAAGCATTTGCTTATCTTGCAATTAGATCATTTTTAAATCTACCTTTATCTTTCCCAAAAACCACTAGATGTTTGCGACCTTGCTCTGGAGGTATTTTAGTCTCAAATTACTAATATAAAGCAGTTTCTTTTTTTATATATTTACTGATGACCTGATAAAAATCTTTATCAGAATTTGTAAAAAAATGATTCGCATCATTCAACGCACTGAAATCTATATTAATTCCCTTTTGAGAATTTAGCCTCTTATTTAAATCATTAACATTTTCATAGGGAACTAATTCATCTTTTTTTCCATATACAATTAAACCTGAAGTAGGACATGGTGATAAAAATGAAAAATCATATACATTTGGTTGGGGTGAAATCGCTATAAATCTATTTATCTCTGGTCTTCTCATTAATAATTGCATTGCAATTAATGAGCCAAATGAAAAACCTGCTATCCAACATTGAGAATTATCAAAGTTTTCTCTTTCAACCCAATCAAGCGCAGCAGCTGCATCAGCAAGTTCACCTTGACCATTGTCAAATTCTCCATCACTTTTACCTACTCCTCTAAAATTAAGCCTACAAACTGAAAAATTATTTTCCATAAAAATATTAAATGTATTTACAACAACGTTATTATTCATCGTTCCACCATACTGTGGATGAGGATGTAAAATTAATGCAATCGGAGATGTATTTTTTTTACTTTTGAAATATTTTGCTTCTAGCCTTCCAGCAGGACCAGGTATAAAAATTTCTGAAATTTTACTATCCATAAATGAAACTGATTATCACTCTCAAAAAAAAATTATATTTTTCTATCAAAACAGAGTGACAAAATGCAAGTTTAAAAATGCTCAAAGTTGACTAAATCAGTCGGGAATGTATAAATAAACCGCAATTTATTTGAATTTATGAAACTATCAACTAAGGGAAGATATGCAGTTATGGCTCTAACGGATCTTGCTTTATATAACAATAACGGGCCTGTATCTTTGAGAGATATATCTCTCAGACAAAATATTTCTTTACTTTATTTGGAGCAAATTTTTCTAAGATTAAAAAAATATAAAATAGTCAAGGGTATAAGGGGTACAAAGGGTGGATATAAACTCGAGAGAGAAGCAAAAGAGATAAAATTATCTGAAATACTTTCAGCAGTTGATGAAAACACAAAAACAGTTAGATGTGTAAAACATTTAAAGAAGGGATGTAATGGTAAATCAATTAAATGTAATACGCACAAACTTTGGGATGAATTGGATGGTCATATAAACTCATTTTTTGAAAAAAAACTTTTAAGTGATTTAGCCCACAAGAATGATTTAGAAAAAAGATTATAATGAGAGAAAAAGAAATAGATAAATTAAAAGAATATAAATACGGTTTTACAACTGACATTGAAAACATTAGGTCACCAAGAGGTCTATCAAAAAAAACAATTGAATTTATCTCAAATATTAAAAATGAACCAGATTGGATGTTAAAATGGAGAATGAAAGCTTTTGAAAGATTGAAAAAAATAAAAGAGCCAAATTGGCAAAAACCCAAATATCCTAAGATTAATTATCAAGATTTATATTATTACTCTGCGCCTAAAACAGCAAAAGATAAACCCAAAAGTTTAGATGAAGTTGACCCTAAACTAATAGAAACTTATAAAAAATTAGGTATACCTCTCGACGAGCAGAAAAAATTAAGTGGTATAGCAGTTGATGCAGTTTTTGACTCGGTTTCTGTTGCAACAACATTTAAAGATAAACTGAATGAGGTTGGTGTAATTTTCTGTTCTATATCAGAGGCAATACAGAAACATCCTGAATTAGTTAAAAAATATCTTGGATCAGTCATTCCAATAAATGATCATTATTTCGCTACTTTGAACTCAGCTGTTTTTACGGATGGCTCATTTGTCTATATACCTGAAGGAGTGAAGTGTCCAATGGAACTGTCTACTTATTTTAGGATAAACGCATCACAAACAGGTCAATTCGAAAGAACATTAATTATTGCTGATAAAAATAGTTATGTTAGTTACTTAGAAGGTTGCACTGCTCCTATGAGAGACGAAAATCAATTGCACGCTGCAAATGTAGAGTTGGTCGCTTTAGAGGGGGCTGAAATAAAGTATTCAACAGTCCAAAATTGGTACCCTGGTGATGAGAATGGAAATGGAGGAATATATAACTTTGTTACAAAAAGAGGTTTGTGTAAAGAAAAGAATTCAAAAATATCTTGGACTCAAGTTGAAACTGGATCAGCTATAACTTGGAAATACCCTAGCTGTATTCTTCAAGGAGATAATTCAGTGGGAGAATTTTATTCCATAGCGATTACGAACAATCATCAGAAAGCTGATACTGGAACCAAAATGATACATCTAGGAAAAAATACAAAAAGTAAAATTATTTCAAAAGGCATATCAGCCGGTTTTGCTGATAATACTTACAGAGGATTAGTAGATATTTTTCCAAAAGCAAAAAATGCACAAAATTTTACACAATGCGATTCATTGCTAATGGGTAACAAATGTGGTGCTCACACCATTCCATATATTAAAAATAAAAACTCCGATTCAAATATAGCTCATGAAGCTACCACCTCAAAAATAAGTGAGGACCAATTATTTTATTGCCAACAAAGAGGTCTAAATTCTGAGGAAGCTGTAAGCTTAATTGTTAATGGTTTTTGTAAAGAAGTATTGCAACAACTGCCGATGGAGTTTGCAGTGGAGGCTCAAAAACTTGTCGGTATTAGCCTAGAGGGAAGTGTTGGATAATGCTTGAAATAAAAAACTTAACTGCAAAAGTCGAAGATAAGAGTATTCTTAATGGATTTAGCTTGAGTATAAATCCTGGTGAAGTGCATGCTTTAATGGGGCCGAACGGATCAGGAAAAAGTACACTATCAAATATTTTATCTGGCAAGAAAGGATACGAGACAACAGGTGAAGTATTTTACGAAAAAGATAATCTATTAGATTTAGAGATTGAGGAAAGAGCTCATAGAGGACTTTTTTTAGCGTTCCAATATCCATTAGAAATACCCGGTGTTAACAATAACAATTTTTTAAAAACTTCAGTTAATGCAATTAGAAAGGCCAAAGGACAAAAGGAATATGATGCATTAGAGTTTTTAAAGTTGGTAAAACAAAAAGCTAAGGATTTAAAGTTTGAGGAAAAAAATTTAAATAGACAACTCAATGTTGGTTTTTCTGGAGGTGAGAAAAAGAAAAATGAAATTCTACAAATGTCTATACTCGAGCCAAAACTTTCTATTTTAGATGAGACTGACTCGGGATTAGATATAGATGCTTTAAAAGTCGTTTCTGACGGTGTCAATTCTTTGAGAAATAATAAAAATTCTTTTTTAATTATTACACATTACCAAAGATTATTAAATTACATTAAGCCTGATTATGTGCATGTGCTTAAAAACGGAAAAATAATAAAATCAGGAAATTTTGAATTAGCTATCGAGCTAGAAAAAAAAGGTTATGAAGGAATTAATTAATGGATAATTTAGATATGAATTTAAATGAAATAAAAGATATTTTGAAACTTAGCAAGGAACAGACTGAAGATAGAAAAATTTCACTGTTAGATTTTAGCAAAAATGGCTTCCCCTCAAAAAAAGACGAGGATTGGAAGTTTATTGATTTAAATAGAATAATATCTTCGAAGATACCTAAAATAAAATTTTCTAATAATTTGGTTTCAAAAAAAATAGACAACAAAGAGATTTTTAAGAATATTAATAAAAATTTATTAGAAAATAATTATGTTATTTCCAAAAATGGTTTAATTACAGATGTTGTTCTAGATCATGAAGATAAAAATAAATTTAGTATTACAAAAATACCAGTAAATATTAAAGAGGACATACATTCATCTCTTGGTTCTTTAAATAAAGCATTTTATTTAGATTATTTGAAGATAGTCATAAAAGAAAATTACAAATTTAAAAAACCAGTCTTGATAATAAATTATTCGTCACCAGAAATTGAAAATACCGTTTTAAACCAAAGATTTGACTTAGTAATGGAAAAAAATTCATCTATGAGTATTTTAGATCTTAATTGGAATCTTTCAAAAAATAATTTTTATAATATTAACAATAATTTTCAACTAAATGAGAATTCGATATTAAAAAATTATAAAATTGATTTAAATAATAATTCTAATATTTTTTATTCAAAAACTAAGATCGAACTATATAAAAATAGTATTTCAGAAAATTTTATTATCTCATCAGGTTCAGAGTGTTCCAAAAATGAGATAGAATGTGATCTTAAAGAAAAATTTAGTTCAGCTTTTGTAAATGGAATTATTAATTTAGACGTCTCGAAGCAACACGAGATAAGATCAAAAATTAATCATTTATCGGAAAATACCAAGAGTTATCAGCTTATTAAGTGTGCATTAAAGGACAAATCAAAGGCCGTTTACCAAGGTAAAATATTTGTTGATAGTATTGCTCAAAAAACAGATGGATATCAACTTAGTAAAGCAATCCTTCTTAATGAAGGAACAGAGTTTAATGGAAAACCTGAATTAGAAATATATGCTGATGACGTAAAGTGCTCACATGGCTCTTCATCAGGCAACCTAGATGAGAATAAAATTTTCTATTTAATGACTAGAGGACTTTCTAAAAATGAGGCAAAAAAAATTCTTCTAGATGGTTTCTATTTGGAGGTTATTGAAAAAATTACTGATACTAAAGTTAAAGATTTAATTAAAGAATTAATGAAAATAAGATGAAGATAGAAAACATAAAAAAAGAATTTCCAATCTTTAATAACAAAATAGAAAACAATGATTTAGTATACTTAGATAGTGCTAACTCATCACAAAAACCTCTAGTTGTTGTAGATAGAATTTACGATTTTTACACAAAGGAATTTTCAAATATTGGAAGAAGTGTGCATTATTTGGCAGTTGCAGCCACAAACTTATACGAAAATACTAGAACCGCAGTTCAGAAATACATTAATGCAAAAGATAAAAATGAAATTGTCTTTACTAAAGGCGCTACCGAAGCAATTAATTTAGTAGCCAGCACTTTCGGTCAGAAATATTTAAATGAGGGAGATGAGATAATTATCACTGAATTAGAACATCATTCAAACTATGTGCCATGGCACTATTTAAGAAAAAATAAAGGTATAAAAATAAATTTTGCAGAAATTGATGAGCATGGGGATGTTTCTTTAGAAAGCATAGAAAAACAAATAACTAGCAAAACTAAAATGATTGCTTTAACACACTTATCTAACGTCACAGGCGCAATATTGCCTATAAAGGAAATAACCGAATTAGCACATTCGAAAGGGATTCCAGTTTTAGTTGATGGTTGTCAAAGCGCTCCTCATATGAAAATGGATATGCAAGATTTGAATTGTGATTTTTATGCTATTTCATGTCATAAAATGTATGGACCAACAGGTCTAGGTGTTTTATACGCAAAAAAAAAATGGTTAGACGATCTACCTCCATATCAGGGAGGAGGAGGAATGATTAATGAAGTCAAAAAAAATGATATATCATACGGAGAACTACCTAATAAGTTTGAGGCCGGAACAATGGCAACTGCACAGGTAATTGCTTTTAACGAATCTATAAATTTTTTAAATAAAATTGGAATTAACAATTTGATAAATCATGAAAATGACTTATTAAATTATGGAGAGGAGGTTCTAAGAAAAAATAATTTTGTAAAATTGATTGGAAATCCAAAAAAAAAAGGTGCGGTTTTATCATTTACGATAGATGGAATACATCCTCATGATATAGCAACTATATTAGACGAAGACGGTGTAGCAATTAGAGCTGGTCATCATTGTTGTCAAATATTACATGAAAAGTTGGGTTTAACAGCTTCTGCTAGAGCTTCGCTAGGAGTTTATAATACTAGAGATGATCTGGATAAGTTAAATGAATCAATAAACAACTGTAAAAAAATTTTTAATAAATAATGAATTTGAAAGAGTTATATCAAGAGATAATTTTAGACCACGGAAAAAATCCAAGAAACCTTGGGAAATTCGAAAATTTCAATAAAGATGCAAAAGGTCATAATCCTCTTTGTGGAGATAAGGTGCATTTATTTTTAAAATTAGATGAATATAAAAATGTTAAAGACATCTCATTTGAAGGGGAGGGGTGTGCAATTTCAATGGCATCAGCCTCAATAATGACTGATCTTATGAAAGGCAAAAGTGAGAAAGAAGCAAAAGAAATAATTCATAAATTTTTAGACATGATTAAGGAAAAGGATGATATAAATACTAACTTGCTTGAAGAGGATGAAAAAACAAAATTAATGAGTTTAGGTGGTGTTAAAAATTATCCAATGAGAGTAAAATGTGCGACGCTTTCATGGCATGCTCTATCTTCAGCATTGGATGATTTTCAGAAAGATGTAACAACAGAGTAATTATGGAATTAAAAGATCAAGTTATAAATGAAATAAAAAAAATTTATGACCCAGAAATCCCGGTAAATATATATGAACTAGGTTTAATATATGATGTAATTATCGAAAAGAACCATGTTAAAATAAAAATGACTTTAACAACACCCAATTGTCCTGTTGCCGAAAGTTTACCAAAAGAGGTTAAGGATAGTGTTATGCAGGTTGAAGGTATAGATAAAGTTGATCTTGATTTAGTTTGGGATCCACCTTGGAATAAATCCATGATGTCTGAGGCTGCGAAATTGGAGCTAAATTTATGAGTCAACAAGTAATTAAATTAAGCGATAAAGCAGCTAATAGAATTAAAGAAATCATCTCCAATGCTGAAAAAGAAACTTTAGGTGTAAGAGTTGGTGTTAAATCTGGTGGCTGTGCTGGTATGGAATATGTACTTGAGTATGCTAAAAACATAAATCCGAACGACGAGATGATTGAGGACAAAGGTGTTAAAGTTTTTATTGATCCAAGCGCAATAATTTATTTACTAGGTACAGAGATGGATTATAAAAAAGATGAATTTTCATCTTCATTTGTATTTAACAATCCAAACGAAACAGAGAGATGTGGTTGCGGAGAATCTTTTAAAGTTTAGTACAAATTAACAACTATAGTACATATCAAACTCAATTGGATGAGGTGTATGCTCAAAGTTATGAATTTCCTCCATTTTTAAATCTATGTATGCGTCTATTTGATCGTCAGTAAATACATTTCCTTGAGTTAAAAACTTTCTATCTTTGTCCAAACTTTCCATTGCTTCTCTTAAAGATCCACATACAGTAGGAATTTTTTTAATTTCTGATTCACTTAATGCGTATAAATCTTTATCAAAAGATTTTCCTGGATCAATTTTATTTTTAATTCCATCTAGACCGGCCATTAGCATAGAAGCAAAAGTTAAATAAGGATTTCCTGATGCATCCGGAAAACGGATTTCACATCGAGCAGCTTTTTTACTCAAAGTAATTGGAATTCTGCATGAAGCAGATCTATTTCTCGCAGAATAAGCTAATAACACCGGAGCTTCGAACCCTGGTATCAATCTTTTGTAACTATTTGTTGTTGCGTTTGCAAAAGCGTTTATCGCTCTTGCGTGTTTTAATATTCCACCGATATAATGAAGTGCTGTTTTTGATAAACCTGCATATTCATTTCCCATAAATAGAGGAGTATTGCCATTCCATATTGATTGGTGAACGTGCATACCTGATCCATTATCACCTTTAACAGGTTTAGGCATAAATGTTGCTGTTTTTCCAAACGAATGTGTAACCATATGAACTGCATATTTATAAAGTTGAATATTGTCGGCTTGATTAACTAAAGTACCAAAATACATACCGAGCTCGTGTTGACTTGGAGCAACCTCATGGTGATGCTTTTCAACTTTAATACCCATATCTTTCATGGCTTTTAAATATTCACTTCTCATATCCTGTGCACTATCTACTGGTGGCACTGGAAAATATCCACCCTTTACTCCTGGTCTATGTCCCATATTTCCATTTTCATATTTTTTTCCAGTGTTATATGGTCCTTCGGTACTATCGATTGAAAATCCTGTTTCATTCATATCATTTTTGTATCTAACGTCATCGAACACAAAAAATTCTGGTTCTGGTCCAAAAAAAGCTTTATCACCTATCTTGGATTTTTTTAAATAATCTTCAGCTTTTTTTGCTGTGCCTCTAGGGTCTCTTTCATAAGGATCTTTTTTTATAGCGTCTAAAACATCACAAAAAATATTTAAAGTATTATGTGATGTAAATGGATCTACAACTGGCCTCGATAAATCAGGCTTTAAAATCATATCTGACTCATTAATAGCCTTCCATCCAGCTATCGAAGATCCATCGAAGAATATTCCCTCTTCTAACATGTCGTCGTCAACAACTTTAGCATCCATTGTGACATGTTGAAGTTTTCCTCTCGGATCTGTGAATCTTAAATCTACGTAGTCTATTTCTTTATCTTTCATTATTTTTTGAATATTTTTAACGCTCATAAATCTCCTCTTTAAAAGTGGCTTATTAACAAAAAAAAGTATATTAATATCGCCTATTAAATTTATAACTAATATGCAGTTAACGCATACCATTTAAACTTAAAATTAAAGTGTAAGCAATCAATTAATAGTTGTATGAATGATATATTAAATAATGAGCCAGTAAAAAGAGTACAAAGTGAAATAAATAAATTTAACAAAAATATAAAACTTCAAATCTTAAAAAATACGGCTAGAACTGCACTAGATGCTTCAAAAGCATTAAATTGTGAGGTTGGAGCTATTATTAAAAGTCTCGTTTTAAGAAAAAATGGTTTGTATTTTCTGTGCTTAATTTCAGGAGATAAGAGATGTTCTTTAAACAAGTTAAAAAAAATTACTAATGTAAAAGATCTAAGTATGGCTGATGCAAAAAAAGTCAAAGAAGTTACAGGTTTTACCATTGGTGGGGTTTCACCAATAGGGTCAAAAAACAAGTTAGAGACCATGATAGATGAAAATTTAGGAAGATTTAATTTCCTATATGGAGCTGCCGGACATCCTAATGCGGTTTTTAAAATTACTTTTACCAACTTAGAAAAAATAACTTTTGGAAAAATTATGGATATAACTGAATGACATCACCAAAGACTGTTGATTATATACTACTTTCGATACTGTCTCTAATTTGGGCCTCAGCATTTTTTAATATTAAAATAGCCACATATTCATATGGCCCACTTACAGTTGCTTTTTTAAGAATATTTTTGGGTGCAATCCTAATAGTAATTATATGTTTTTTAAAAAACATTAAAATTGAGGCATTTTCCAAAGATTGGTATTGGTTTGCTATTATAGGATTTGTGAACCTTGTAATACCTTTTTTTTTAATAGCTTATGGTGTTCAAAAAATTCAAAGTAATTTAGCAGCAATTTTAATGTCAACAACACCGTTAAGTTCAGCAATCTTAGCACATTTTTTTACAAAAACCGAAAAGATTAATTTTACAAAAATAATAGGAGTCATAGTAGGTTTCGCCGGTATAGTCATTCTATTTTCTGATAATCTTTTAATAAACAATGAAAACTTTTTCTACGCTTTAATGATTTTAGTAGGTTCGACATTTTATGTAATAGGGGGAATTTTAACACTAAAAATAAGTTCAAAAAAAAATGAAAATCTTACGAGTTCGATTTTGATATGGGGATCATTAATAATATTTCCAATTATGATTTATTTTGAGCAGCCATGGAATTTAGTCCCCAGATTAGACTCTACAATTTCTTTAATTTATTTAGGGGTTTTTCCCACAGGAATTGCTTGGTTAATTAGATTTCATATTTTAAAAAAAAATGGTCTAGTCTTTCATTCGCAGGTAGCTTATTTAATACCAATTTTTGGAGTTATTTTAGGTTATATATTTTTAAAAGAGGTTATAACTTTTAAAGTTTTAATCGCATTATTTGCGGTAGTTTTAGGTTTTTATTTTGTTAAAAAATCGATAAACCAAAATCTTACTTCAGGCTAGATAAAATTTTAATATGATCTGGATTAGTTTCGCAACACCCACCCAATATTGTTGCCCCATTATCAATAAATTTTTTACCTAAAATTTTAAATTCGTCTTTCGTTACATTTCGTTTTCCCATAATTGTATTCAAATTTACTGCATCTTCATCGTATTTAGCTGTATTAATTTCCCTAACTGGTGATGGCTCTTCATTTCCCCATAAATTTACTTTATAGCCATAAGGTAAATCTTGTTTTTTAAATTCAAAAATAGATTTTTCAGCGATTTCCATTGAAACGCAAGATGCTAATACACCAACCCATCTTTTATTTTTATATCGATTTATAACCTCAGATATAGTCTCCCCTGATGGAAGCTTTCCATTTTTTGTTAAGTGTAATCCAATCAAAATTGGTTTCTGTAGTTTTTCTAATATTTCAGAGGCTATTTTTATTTCTCTACCACTAGAAATTACATCTAAGTAAAATAAATCAACATATTCTTTTATACAATTAATTTGGTCATTAAATGAATTGTAAATAACTTTTTCCTCACGTGTATCTTCCTTATATGTATCAAATTGTGCAGGTATACTTCCTGCTATAAGAATTTCTTTATTAGAATTCTTTTTTGCTTCAATTGCTAACTGACAAGCTTTTTTATTAGCAAACTCAAAAAGATGATTTACTTTATTTTGTTCCATTCTAATTCTTCTGCTGGAGAAATTGTTAGTAATTATAACCTCAGCTCCTGCATTAATGTACGCCATATGAGTATCAACAACTATATTGTGATATTTTTCATCTAATATTGCAGTAGTTGACCAAAGTGTTCCTTTAGATATTAAACCCCTTGCATGTAATTCCTGTCCCATGCCACCATCTAAAATTCTCAGTTTTTCAAAAAAATTTTTATACATCAAAAATACTTGATTATAATATTTCATTTTACAAGCTCAAGTTGAGTTTTAATATTGTCTCATTTACTTTAAACTAAAAAGGGTTTTTAATCAGCATTATAAAAAAATAAACTAAAGTAAACTAAGGAGAGAAAATGAGTGCAGAAGCAATGAAAGTGTCCTCAGTTCTAGATACATCTCATCTTAAGGTTAAATTTCCATTTAAAGCAAAATATGGAAACTACATAAATGGAAAATTTGTAGAGCCTATATCTGGCAAGTATTTTGATAATCCAAGCCCGATTTCAAATGAGACTATCTGTTCGGTAGCACGATCAAATGAAAAAGATGTAGAAGCAGCATTAGATGCAGCTCACGCAGCTTTTAAAGAATGGGGCAAAACAGATATTACTACAAGATCCAATATCTTGTACAAAATAGCTGACGTCCTTGAAAAAAATCTTAACTTATTAGCAACGGCTGAATGTTTAGATAATGGTAAACCAATTAGAGAATGTATGGCAGCTGACCTACCACTAGTAATAGATCATTGGAGATATTTTGCTGGAGTAATAAGAGCAGAAGAAGGTTCAGTAGCTGAGATAAGCAATTCTCAATATTCTTATAATATTCCTGAGCCTTTAGGAGTAGTTGGTCAGATAGTTCCGTGGAACTTCCCACTATTAATGGCAACATGGAAATTAGCACCGGCTCTTGCTGCAGGTAATTGTTCAGTATTAAAACCTGCCGAGCAAACACCAGCATCGATAATGGTAATGATGGAACTTATTGGAGATTTATTACCTCCAGGAGTTGTAAATATCGTTAGTGGTTTTGGATTAGAAGCTGGAAAACCTTTAGCATCATCTAAGAGAGTTGCAAAAGTTGCATTTACTGGTGAAACAACTACTGGAAGATTAATTATGCAGTACGCTGCACAAAACATAATTCCTATAACATTGGAACTAGGTGGAAAATCTCCTAACATTTTCTTTGAAGATATAATGGATAAAGACGATGACTTCTTAGACAAATGTGTAGAAGGTTTTGTAATGTTTAATCTTAACCAGGGTGAAGTATGTACATGTCCAAGTAGAGCATTAGTCCAAGAATCTATTTACGATAAATTCATGGAAAAATGTATTGAAAGAACAAAAGCTGTTGTTCAAGACAATCCATTAAAAATGGAAACAATGATTGGAGCACAAGCTTCCGTAGAACAAATGGAGAAAATTAAATCTTATCTTGATCTAGGGAAAAAAGAAGGTGCGAAAGTCCTTTGTGGAGGTAGTGTTGGAAAACTAAACAGTGGTCTTGAAAAAGGTAATTATATTCAACCAACTGTTTTTGAAGCGAAAAATGACATGCGAATCTCACAGGAAGAAATCTTTGGACCGGTTGTATCTGTAATTAAATTTAAAGATGAAGCAGACGCGTTAAGAATCGCGAATGATACACTTTATGGTTTAGGGGCAGGTGTTTGGACTAGAAATGGTAACATTGCTTATAGAATGGGAAGGGCAATCCAAGCAGGAATAGTGTGGACTAATTGTTATCATGCTTATCCAGCTCACTCACCATTTGGTGGTTATAAACAATCAGGTGTTGGAAGAGAAACTCATAAAATGATGCTTAATCATTATAGACAGAATAAGAACCTTCATGTCTCTTATGCTGAAAAGAAATTAGGCTTCTTTTAATCAATAATATATACTGGCCCATGATTCTATATCATGGGCCGTACTTTAAAAATGAAAGTATCTGCAACAAATTCAGCACTCGATTTGCTATCTGAACTTCAAGGTAAGTATGGTGAAAAATTAATGTTTCATCAATCAGGTGGTTGCTGTGATGGTAGTGCTCCAATGTGTTTTCAAGAAGGAGAGTTTCCTCTTGGGGATAACGATGTAAAATTAGGTGAAATTGGTGGTGTACCTTTTTATATGAATGGCGACCAATACGAAAAATGGAAACATACTGATTTGACAATAGATGCTGTCAAAGGAATAGGCGGAATGTTCTCTTTAGATAACGGAACAGGACGCAGATTTCTGACAAAATCAGAAATCTGCTTAGTCGTAGATAACGACGAAAAAAAATAATTTATTACTGCCCTGGAGCTTTGTAACCAATCTTACTGGCTTTAGTAGTTGCTTTTGTAAAGTCTATAGCCTCCAAAATTGTTAAATTTTTTACAGCCCCTGAAGATTCTACAACTAATTTAATAGCAGCAAAGTCCTCAAATGCTCCTAGATCTATCACTACTACAAAATCATAAGAACCTCTAACTATATCCATACTGTGTATTGTTCCACCTACAGCCTTTGTTAATTGCTCTACAACAGCTTTTCTATCACTTGTAGGATCTTTCATAAAACCCTGAAAAGCTTTATCGGTATAATTACCCATTACGTATGCTTTCATTTTAACTCCTTTTTTTTAGTTAAATTCTACATTTTTTTATACAATTTTTCTAATTAAATTGTCCCATATTAATATTTACTGACTTTTTTGTTTTCTAGTTGAAATAAATACTCCAATTGATGTTACAATAAAGCCAATTACATCGACCAAACTTAAAATCTCATCCAAAAATATCCAAGCCATAGTTGCAGTTACTGCAGGGATTAAAAAAAATAGTGAAACCGTTTTACTAGCCGAATTATTTTTAATTAAATACATGAGAATTGAAAAAGCTCCTAAAGAAACAAGAAACACTTGATGACTCATGGCTAATAAAAACTCTAAATTAACTATAATAAAAGCATCTTCAAAAATTAAAATAATTATTATCAAATGAAAAATCACTGCACCAATTGCTTGATACATATTATTAACAGGTAGAGGAAGATCATTACTTATTTTTTTTTGCCAAATAGTTGAAGTAGTAATTGCTATTAAAGCAATAACTGCAGCTATCAAACCTTTCATGGGTAACATAGATCCTATATCAAAACCTATAACCATTACAGCACCTGCAAATCCAAGTATAATCCCAATCCACTGATAAACATTTACTTCCTCATTTAAAAAATAACCAGCTAAAATGTTTGTTAAGACTGGTTGCAATGTAACTATTAACGCAACAATACTTGTAGGCAAACCAACAAATATAGCATAAAAAACCCCACCTAAATAAAATCCGTGAAATAAAATTCCTGTGGAAAATGAATTGAAAATATTTCTAAAATTAACTTTAATTTTAATATTTTTAATAGTCGAATAAATAAAAAAACAAACTGCTACAAAAAAAAATCTAAATGCTAATGCTGAAAAGGGATCACTATTTAAAACTATCGGCAGTGTTGTAATAAAGGCTGAGGACCAAAGTAAAACAAATATAAAAGGAAAGAATTGAGACACTAATTATTTATTCTATTCATCTCTTTTAATTCAATTTCTAATTTATCTAATTCCTCTCCGCCTGCCATCATTCCTAATAATTTTTCTCTTGATAAGTCTTTTTTTTCGTAAGTTCCTAAACTTTTTCCTCTATTTAAAACTGTAAAACTATTTCCAACAGGATAAGCATGATGGACATTATGTGTGATTAAAATAACCGCTAATCCATCAGCAGCTGCTTTGACAATATATTTTAGAACTACTGAGGCCTGGTGAACTCCTAATGCTGAGGTTGGTTCATCTAAAATTAATACTTTAGCACCAAAATAAATGGCACGAGAAATTGCAAGGCATTGTCTTTCACCTCCTGACATTGTTCCTACAGCTTGAGATGGATCTCTGACATCTATACCAATTTGTCCCATCCTTTCTGCTGCAACTTTATTTGCTTTTTCAATATCAAAAGTTTTAAAGAAAGGTATCCCTTTTTGTGGTTCACGACCCATAAAAAAATTTCTAGTAACACTCATCAAAGGAACTAATGCTAAATCTTGATAAACAGTTGCAATTCCCATGTCTAAAGCATCTTTGGGTGAGTCGAATAAAGTTTTTTTTCCTTCTACTATTATCATACCTTCGTCTGGCTTATGAACTCCTGAAAGTGTTTTTATCAAAGTTGATTTTCCTGCTCCATTATCCCCAAGTAGGCACATTATTTCACCCTTTTTAACTTTCATCGTTACATCTTTTAAAGCTATTACTTTTCCAAAAAATTTACTAATATTATTAAACTCAATTAAATATTCAGACATTATTTACTTTCTGTAACTTTTCTTCTTATATAATTATTAAATATTACAGCTATTAACATCATTGCTCCTAAAAAAACTTTAAACCAGTCTGTGTCAATATCAGTATAAAATATCCCCATTGATACAGTTCCAAATATCAGTGCTCCAAAAGCTGCGCCTATTGCTGAACCATATCCACCTGTTAACAAACATCCTCCGACAACTGCTGCAGCTATTGCCTCTAGTTCTTTTAAAGTTCCTCTCATTGTATCAGCTGATCCTGCGTCTAAAACTTGAATAGTTGCAAATATTGTAGATGCTACTGCAGTTCCAATAAAAAGACTTATCTTAACTCTCCCAACTGGCACTCCAACATTAGTTGCACCATTTTTATCTCCGCCAGATGCAAAAATCCAGTTTCCATATCTTGTTTTCATTAAAATGTAAGTGGCAAGTATTGTAAGTCCTACAAACCACAATACCGAAGGAGGAATTCCAGTCGCAAGCGGCGTACCATCGGTTCTTAGTGCAATTAAATTCATTGAACCTAACCAGTTAAATAATCCTTTAAAAGTATCTGTTGCAAATATCCAGGCTATAGGGTCATCTTCTATTAAAACTCTCAAACCAGGAACTTGTGTCCTTCCTGTTATTAATCTCGTTATAGCCAAAGTTAAACCTCTAAGTATAAACAACATTGCTAAAGTAACTATAAATGACGGTAATCCAGTTCTAACAACTAAAATTCCGTTAAAATAACCAACTAAGACAGCCATACAAAATGCAAAAATAATACTCATCCAAAGTGGCCAACCCCAATAAATAGCAGGTATAGCAATACATATTCCAGCAAATCCAATCATTGATCCTATCGAAAGATCGAATTCACCTCCAATCATTAGCATTGCTGCAGCAATTGCTATAATACCTAAGTTTGCTGATACATCTAAAAAATTTAATGTGCCATAAGCACTAAACATTCCAGTATCTCCAGCTACTATTCCAAAAAATATGAAAACTAAAATAGAACCACCTAAAGCTCCAAGCTCAGGTCTATTTAATAAAACTTTTAGTGATGAAACTTTTTTCAATCTTTCGTCTTGATTAATATTATTTTTATTAGCTATGCTTTTAGATTTATCTGACATTATTTTTGATTAAAAAAAAAGGCCTAGCTAAGTTAAGCCAGGCCTTTTTTATTTATTTTATCTGTAACCTTGTGCTGCCCACTTAATTACTTTGCTAGCATTGTCAGGAGTTACAAATCCAGGACCAGTCATTACTACACCAGCTGGCATTGTTCCCCATCTCATATACTGACCAAAAATTGCTATTGGTAAGTAACCCTGTAGGTATTGTTGTTGATCAATTAAAAACTCCACTTTTCCTGCAGCAGCAGCCTTCAACATATTAGGTGACATGTCAAATGTTCCTAACCTTACATCACCAACTTTTCCAGCAGATTCTAAAGCTTTAAGTGCTGCTTCCCCAGAAAGACCTGCTCCTAAAGTAAGGATAGTATCATATCCACCACCTAGTTTAGCAGCAACAGCTTTTTGTATTTCAGTTGGGTCATTAGAAGTACCTAATATATCAACACTTCCACCAAAACCTTTTTTGAAACCTGCACATCTTCTGTCGAGTGCAACGTTTCCTACCTCATGGTTAACACATAATGCTTTTTTTCCTCCGGCAGCTTTCATTTTTTGTCCACCACCTACTCCAGCTTCAAACTCAGTTTGTCCAACGTGAGCACTAATACCTAGAGAAGCATAGTCGTCTGATCCAGAGTTCATTGATATAACTGGTATACCTGCAGCTATTGCAGCTTTTACTGATTTTCCTAAAGCAGCAGCATCTGGTAAAGTTATCACAATTCCTTTTGGTTTTTGTGAAACAGCGTTATCAA
>CABZCF010000008.1 GCA_902524235.1 uncultured Pelagibacteraceae bacterium
TAGGATACTCTTTAACAAGCTTGCCCCCATTTTTTAAAATCATTGCATCTTTGAAATTTAGATCTGAATATTCAACTTTTACGAGGACATCCTCATTGCCTAAAAAACTTTTATCAAGTTCATCTACTTTTCTTGAAAATTTATCATTTTGATTATCTATAACTATAGCTTTGAATTTTTCAGACATTTATAATGAATATTTAATATTATTTACTGATGAATCGCAAATATCTATTTTGATAGCTTAAATCTTCTTTGAATTGTCCTAAGTAATAGTTTGTAACAGTAGTCGCTTGCTCTTTTTTTATTCCACGCATTGTCATGCACTGATGAGTTGAGTCTATAGTTACCGCAACTCCTTTCGCGTCTAATGTATCCATTAAAGTTGTGGCTATTTGCATTGTAAGTCTCTCTTGTGTCTGAAGTCTTTTTGAAAAAACCTCTACAACTCTTGCAAGTTTACTTAGACCAACAACTCTTTGATTTGGAATATATGCTACATGTGCAATTCCAATAATAGGCGCCATGTGATGCTCACAATGACTTTGTACGGATATGTTTTTTTGAACAACCATGTCGTCGTAGCCTTCAACATCACCAAAAGTTTTATCTAAAATTTTGTGTGGATCTTCATTGTAACCTTTGAAATATTCTTTAAAAGCCTTAGCGACTCTTTTTGGAGTTTCTATTAATCCTTCTCTTGATGGATCTTCACCTATCCATTTAAGTATTGTTTTAAAAGCTTCTTCTGCTTCTTGATCAGAAATTTTTGAATTTTCTTTAAAGTTAAGAATTTTGTTTTTTTCAGTTTTCATCAAAAACGTTATATATATAAATCTTTATTTTTAAAATATTTAATATATTCCGAAATATGCTAATAAAATAAGGTATGTTTAAAAAAAGAGAAAATGTAACTGAAATAGAGGAAGGTAACCTACTTTCACCAAAATTTGACAACGATGGTTTGATACCAGTTGTGACAACTTGCGCGAATACTAAAGAGGTATTAATGCATGGTTATATGAATATGGAAGCCCTAAAGTTAACTATTGAAACTAAAGAGGCTCACTATTGGAGTAGATCAAGAAGGGAAATTTGGCATAAAGGAAAAACGAGTGGTTTCGTTCAAATTGTAAAGGAACTAAGAATAGATGACGATCAAGATACGGTTTGGATGAGTGTAGATATTGGTGAAGGTTCTAGTTGTCACGTAGGATATAGATCTTGCTTTTACAGATCAATACCACTTGGCAAAATAGACAACGGACGTAAAGTTGAGATGAACTTTGAGGAAAAAGAGAAGAAGTTTGATCCTGAAAAAGTATATAAAGGACAACCAAATCCTACTAAAATTTAAAATAATTTATGAAAAATAAAGATTTTAAAATTATAAAAAGATTTGGTCCATCTGTGTTAAAAGTTAAAATTCCTGTATCAATTGTAAATAAACTTAATAATCACATAGATGATGTGATTAAAAGTAAATCAAAATCTAATAGACTTGACTACGGAGGAAATCTTGTTGGAGATGTTAGTCAGGAATTTAGGCTTGAAAAAAAAATAATGAAAGTAACTGGTTGGGAAAATTTTATCAAATCTTCTGTAAAACGGTGGCTTGAAATTGAAACAAATAAAAAACTTAAAAAATTAAACATAATTAATTCATGGGTAGTAAGACAATTTAAGAATGAATACAATCCAACACACTGGCATGGGGGACATATTGCAGGTGCTGGATTCTTAAAAGTTCCAAAAGATTTAGGTAAACACGTTCAAAAAAAAAGAAATAAAGAATATAGAGGTGGAAATTTGCAATTAATTCATGGTTCGAGAATGTTTTTAAATCATTCAACTCTTAATATTAAACCTGTTGTGGGTGATTTTTATTTTTTTCCAAATTATTTAATGCATAGTGTTTTTCCTTTTAAAAAATCTATAGAGGAGAGAAGGTCTATTTCCTTTAATGCAAAAATAGATCAAAGTATATATAACGTATATGAGTAAACAAAAAAATGTACTTGGTGAGGATTTGGAACTATGTTCTAATGCGCCTCTTACGGGTTGGTTTAGAGATGGATGTTGTAACACGGATGAAAATGATAAGGGGTTACATACAGTTTGTGTACAGGTAAATGATGAGTTTCTTGAGTGGTGTAAAAATGCTGGAAACGATTTAATTACTCCACACCCAAATAATAGATTTCCAGGTTTAAAAAATGGTGATAAATGGTGTATATGTGCAAGTTGGTTTGCTAGAGCTGTCGAAGCAGGTAAGGGATGTCCAATATTCTTAAAAAGAACTCATGTAAATACTTTAAAAATTATTCCAATAGAGATTTTAAAAAGATTTGCAAAAGATCTTTCTTAAATTACATATTACCATATCTAGGACCGCCCCCACCCTCTGGAGTGACCCAATTGATATTTTGAGAAGGCTCTTTAATATCGCAAGTTTTGCAGTGTATGCAATTTTGTGAGTTTATTACAAATTTTAATACTTCATTTTCTTTTTGAACCTCATAAACGCCTGCTGGACAGTATCTTTGGGCTGGTTCATCATATTTAGCTACATTAAAACTTATTGGTAATTCTGGGTTTTTTAAGTGTAAATGAACAGGTTGATTATCTGTGTGATTTGTGCCTGTTAAGTAAACAGAACTTGTCTTATCAAAAGTTAAAACATTATCAGGTTTAGGGTATTCAATTTTAGGCATTTTATCTGCCGGCATTAAAGCCTCATGATCTGCATGTTTATGACTTAAAGTGAAAGGAAGTTTACCTCTAAATAATATTTGGTCTATACCCGTAAAAATAATTCCTAAAATCAGCCCCCAACTAAAACTTGGTTTAACATTTCTTGCAGCAAATAATTCTTCGTATAGCCAGGATTTTTTAAATTTTTCCTCGTAAATAGATAAAGGTTTTTTATTTTTTAAATGTTCTATAATAGTCTCTGCTGCTATCATTCCACTTTTCATTGCTGTATGGGAGCCTTTAATCTTAGGCATATTTAGTGTTCCAGCATCGCATCCAATTAATAATGCTCCTGGCATAAACATTTGTGGAAGACTTTGCAGGCCTCCTTCTATTAAAGCCCTAGCTCCATATGAAATTCTTTTTCCACCTTCTATATATTTTTTAATTGATGGGTGTGTTTTAAATCTCTGAAACTCATCGAAAGGAGATAAATGAGGATTTTTATAGTCTAAACCAATAACATATCCTAAAAAAATTTGTTTATTTTCTGCATGATACATAAAGCTTCCACCATATGTTTTATTATCTAGCGGCCATCCCGCAGTGTGCATTACAAGACCTTCTTCATGTTGGTTTTCATCAACTTCCCAAATCTCTTTAAGACCAATTCCATATTGTTGTGGATCTTTTCCTTTATTTAATTCAAATTGTTTTATTAATTGTTTTCCAAGATGTCCCCTGCAACCTTCTGCAAACACTGTAACTTTTGCATGAAGCTCAATACCAGACTCGAAACTATCTTTTTTATTGCCCTCTTTATCAATACCCATATCTTGAGTAGCAACGCCTTTCACAGATCCATCTTCATTATAAATAATTTCACTTGCAGGAAAACCAGGAAAAATTTCAACACCAAGAGCTTCTGCTTGCTCTGCCAACCATCTACACATATTAGCTAAACTAATTATATAATTGTTATGATTTTTTTGAACTTTAGGTAATAACCATGTTGGCCAACTAAATGATTTGGTTTTACCTAAAAATAAAAATTTTTCTTTTGTAACTTTAGTTTTAACGGGCGTATTTAATTCTTTCCAATTTGGAAATAATTCATCTAATGCTTTTGTTTCAAATACATTTCCAGATAAAATATGTGCACCAATCTCAGATGCTTTTTCTAAAACGCATACATTGGTTTCTGGATTAAGTTGTTTTAATTTAATTGCAGCAGAAAGACCTGATGGTCCACCTCCAACAATTACAACATCATATTCCATTACTTCTCTGGACATATGATTTTTTTACAGTATTTACTATTTTTGTATAGTGTTTAATTTGTTCAACTCTTCTAAGAATTGAGGTAGCGCCTCAAAAAGATCAGCTTCTAAACCGTAATCTGCAACGCTAAAAATAGGTGCTTCACCATCTTTATTAATTGCGACAATTACTTTACTCTCTTTCATTCCTGCTAGGTGTTGAATTGCACCTGAAATACCAACTGCGATATATAAATCAGGAACAACAACTTTGCCTGTCTGTCCAACTTGGTGATCATTAGTAATATATCCTGCATCAACCGCTGCTCTAGATGCACCAATTGCTGCGTTTAATTTATCAGCAACAGCAGTAATTAGTTTAAAATTTTCACTACTTTGCAGACCTCTCCCTCCTGATATCACTATTCTAGCTGTGCCAAGTTCGGGTCTATCAGATTTAATTTCCTCTTTTTTTACAAATTTAGTTAATGAATACTCTTCGCCTGGATCACCTTTAACAATCTCTGCTGAGCCTCCGGTAGAAGGTGCGGGATCAAAAGATGTAGGTCTTACTGTTATACATTTTTTTGGGTCATTTGTTTTAACTGTAGCAAATGCATTACCTGCATAAATTGGTCTTAGAAAAGTATCAGCTGATAATACTTTTATTATGTCACTTACTTGAGAAGTGTCTAAATTTGCTGCAACTCTAGGCATTAAATTTTTTCCAAAGGTGTTAGCAGCACTGACTATATGTGAATAATTTTCTGCATTTTTTAAAATTACTGGCACATAATTTTCTGCAACATAATTTTCGTAAATTGGGCTATCTACATGGATTACTTTCTTAACACCTGATACCTCTGATATTGATTTAGCAACAGAGTCTGCATTATGACCAATTAACAATACATGTGTATCTTGATCAATTTGTGTTGCAGCATTTATTACATTAAGAGTAAATGGTTTTAACTCTTTGTTATTGTGTTCTGCGATTAATAATACTGACATTAGATTACTTTTGCCTCATTTTTTAATTTATTGACCAATTCTGCAACATTAGCAACTTTTATTCCTGCTTTTCTTTTTGGTGGTTCTTCAACCTTAATTTGCTCGATTCTTGGATTGGTATCAACTCCTAAATCCTTAGCACTCATTTGATCTAATGGTTTTTTTTTAGCTTTCATTATGTTTGGTAATGAAGCATACCTGGGTTCATTTAATCTTAAATCACAGGTTACAATAGCTGGAATATTTACCTCAATTGTTTCTAGACCCTCGTCTACTTCTCTTGTTACCTCTAAACTTTTATCTTTCACATCAATTTTTGATGCGAAAGTTGCTTGTGGCCAATTTAATAATGCAGCCAACATTTGTCCAGTTTGGTTACAATCGTCATCGATTGCTTGTTTTCCCATGAATACTAGGTCAGGCTTTTCTTTCTCTACAACTGCTTTTAAAATTTTTGATACAGCTAATGGTTCAATAATCCCATCAGCTTTAACATGAATTCCTCTATCAGCTCCAACCGCTAATGCTTTTCGAACTGTTTCCTGTGCTTTATCATCCCCTATTGTGATAGCAACTATTTCTGTAGCTTTACCAGCCTCTTTTATTTTTACTGCTTCTTCAATCGCATTATCGTCTGGTGGATTTGTAGACATTTTAACATTATCAGTTACGATACCACTATTGTCTTCTTTAACTCTTATTTGGACGTTGTAATCAATAACTCTTTTTACTGCTACTAATATTTTCATTATGCTCTTAACAATTTATTTTCAGGATCATAAGGGCTTTCCTCTAAAATAGTAGCCTCATGTTTTTTTCCTAAAATTTCTACTTTTAACTTTTGTCCAACGTTAGCTAAATCGGGCTTAACCATTCCTAATGCAATTGATTTTCCAAGTCTAAAACCATAATCACCACCTGTTGCTCTTCCAATAACACTTCCGTTTTCATATATTGGATTGTTTCCTAATACATCAGCATCTTCTATATTATGCACCTCTAAAGTTACTAGTTTGTTATCAAAACCTTTTTCTCTCCATTTATTTAATGCCTCAAGTCCTATGAAACTTCCTTTATTAGGATGAACAAACCTATCTAAACTACTTTCATACGGTGAGTATTCAATGGAAAGTTCAGTACCAACCAATTTGTATGACTTTTCAACTCTTAAACTATTCATTGCCCTTATACCAAAGGGCTTAATACCTAAATCTTGTCCTGCCTCCATTAATTTATCGAATATATGATTTTGATACTCAATTGGATGATGAAGTTCCCATCCTAGCTCACCAACAAAGTTTACCCTCATAGCATTAACTGGCGCATAACCTACGTCAACATTTTTTGCACTTAACCATTTAAAATTTTCATTAGAAAAATCATTCTTAGAAACTCTTGTCATTAATTCTCTAGCTTTAGGACCTGAAACCACCAACACACCTGTACTATTAGTCAGATTTTCAAATTGAACAGACCCATCTTTTGGCATCCATTTTAATATCCAATCATGATCTAACCTTTGAAAAGCACCAGCTGAAACTAGATAAAAACTATTTTCTGACTCTCTCATTATTGTAAATTCTGAATGAACACCGCCTTTAGTATTTAGTGCATGACATAAATTAATTCTTCCAACTTTCTTTGGTAGTTTATTTGCTACAAGATTATCTAAGAATTCCTCAGCCTTTGGACCTTTAATTCTGCACTTTGCAAAAGCAGTCATATCCAACAAACCAACATTCTCTCTTACATTTTTGCATTCCTTTTCAATTGCGTTAAACCATTTTGATCTTCTAAAGGACCAATCATCTTTTTGTTCCATTCCATCAGTTGCGAAAAAATTTGGTCTTTCCCATCCAAATTTTTGTCCAAAAACCGCTCCTAGTTTTTTCATACGATCGTAACATGGGGCCGTTCTTAATGGTCTAGCTGCTGGTCTTTCTTCGTCAGGAAAATGTGTAATGAAAACGTGACTGTAAGCTTCTTCATTTTTAGCTTTTAGATAAGATTTCGAACAATAATCACCATATCTTCTTGGTTCAACACCTAACATGTCGATTGTTGGTTCTCCATCAACTATCCATTCAGCAAGCTGCCAACCTGCACCACCTGCTGCAGTTATTCCAAAACTGTGACCTTCATTGATCCAAAAATTTTTCAAGTCCCAAGCAGGACCAACAATCGGATTACCATCTGGTGTATAACAAATAGCACCATTGTAAACTTTTTTTACTCCAACCTCACCAAAAGCTGGAACACGATGAATTGCACCTTCAATATGTGGAGCAAGTCTCTCTAAATCCTCTTGAAAAAGTTCATATTCAGAGTCTTTTGATGGACCATCAACATAACATGCTGGAGCACCGTCTTCGTAAGGTCCTAAAATTAATCCACCCGCTTCCTCTCTCATATACCATCTACTATCGCTATCTCTTAAAACTCCCATTTCTGGCAAACCATTTTTTTTTCTTTTTTGAATTTCTGGATGTGGTTCTGTTACAATATACTGATGTTCGACAGGAATAACTGGAATATCTAATCCAACCATTTTTCCAGTTTGTCTTGCAAAATTACCTGAACATGAAATTACGTGTTCACACTCTATTGACCCTTTATCAGTTTCAACTACCCAACCAGTGTTAGTTTGTTTAATTCCAACTACCGAAGTATTTCTATAAATTTCTGCACCTCTATTTCTAGCTCCTGTTGCTAATGCTTGCGTTAAATCTGCAGGCTGTATATAGCCATCTTCTGGATGCTGAATAGCACCTACTAAATCATCTGTATGACACAAAGGCCAAATTTCTTTTACCTGTTCAGGTTTTAAAAAGTTTACTTTTACTCCAATAGTTTGGGCAACTCCTGCATATTGATAATACTCGTCCATTCTATCTTTATTGCTTGCTAATCTAATATTTGAAACAACACTAAAACCAACATTTTTTCCTGTCTCTTCTTCTAGTGTTTTGTATAAATTCACTGCATATTTATGTAATTGTCCAACTGAATAACTCATGTTAAACAAAGGGAGTAATCCAGCAGCATGCCAAGTAGATCCCGAAGTTAATTCTTTTCTTTCTACTAAAACAACATCTGACCAGCCCTTTTTTGCTAGGTGATACAATGCACTCACACCAACAACACCTCCACCAACTACCACAACTTTTGCTTTATTTTTCATTTAATAATTTCTACTAAATTTTAATATTTTACGAAACAAAAATCTATTGTTCGTCGTCAGAATCTCTCCAACCTCTAATGTATAACAAATAAGCTGCAACACTTACACTGATAGCTCCAGCTACCATGCCGCAGTTAAGTCCAATAACCTTTCCAAAGAAATACCATCCAATTTGGGTTGCTCCAATTGGTGGTATACATAGAATAGCCATCAAGACAGGAAGTTTTTTATAAAAAGGCCACTTATCCATTATATTGATGAACCCATGTTTAAAGGTTGAGAAACTGAAGTGGTTAACCAACAATCTTTTAAAGGTCCAGACGATTTATATTTTTCAACTTTCCACTGAAATTTATAATATTTTTTTTCTTCATCCATTATAGTTACTTCATACATTGCGACTTCTTTTGTTAAATAAATTTGATCTACTTTATGCTCTTTGTGATTTAAAAGCATTGAGTATGATGCACCCTTAAGCATCGACTTAAATTTATCTAATGGCCCAGTGTATCTTTGATTGTTTGGGTGGGCAAATTCCCATGTTTGTTCTATTCCACTGTCTTTATTAGGTTTATCGTTGTTCATCAAGCCTCTTAATTGAATTTTTACAACTTGAATTGGTTCTATCCCATTATTTGGTTTTATTATCTCACCAAAAGCTGGCAAGCTATAAAACATAATCATAAGAATTAAAGTTAATCTTTTTAAATGCATTTTATTTTTTTAAATATATTATTAAATAATAATTTTAACGAATGAGACAAAAATGAAAATAGGATTTATTGGCTTAGGTAATGTTGGTGGAAAACTAGCAAATAACTTAATTAAGAGTAGATATAAACTAATTGTAAGAGATTTAGATGCCAAATTGTCAAAAAAATTTAAGAAGAAAGGAGCAGTTATTGCCAGCTCTCCAAAAGAACTAGCAGAAAGTAGTGACATAGTTATTACCTGTCTTCCATCACCTAAAGCATGTTCTAAAGTTATGACTGCTAAAAATGGAGTGCTTGAAGGTTTGTCAAAAAATAAAATTTGGCTTGAAATGAGTACAACTGATCAATCAGAAGTAAAAAGAATAGCAATTATGGTCAAGAAAAAAGGTTCTCATGCACTAGATGTACCAGTTAGTGGTGGTTGCCATAGAGCAGCAACTGGAAATATTTCAATTTTTGCGGGTGGCGACAAAAAAATTTTTAAAAAAGTTTTGCCTGTTTTAAAATGCATGGGCAGAAAAATTTTATATACTGGAGAATTAGGCACAGCATCAATTTTAAAAGTTATAACAAATTATCTAGCATCTGTTCATCTAGCTGCACTTGGTGAAGCATGGACTGTAGCGAAAAAATCGAAATTAAACTTAAATAAAGTTTATAAAGGAATAGCCGCTTCATCCGGAAATTCCTTTGTTCATGAAACAGAAAGTCAGGTAATATTAAATGGGTCTTATAATATTAATTTTACAATGGATTTGGTTAAAAAAGATATGAAATTATTTAATGATTTATCTAAAAAACTAAAAACACCATTAGAAATATCACCATTTGTTCTAAACATTTTTAATAAAGCTCAAAAACAATATGGATCCAGAGCTTGGTCGTCAATGGTCGTTAAAAGATTAGAGGACAAGTATAAATTAAAATTTAGAGCACCAGGTTTTCCAAAAGAGTTAAAAGATTTTGAAATTCAAAAAAAAGGTTATGAAATTTAACAATTATGCTACAATAATTTATGTTAGATAAAAAAAAGTTTTATATAAATGGTGAATGGGTAGATCCAAAAAATCCAAATAATTTTGAAGTTATCAATCCCTCTACTGAAGAGGTGTGTGCTGTTATTAACTTAGGAAGTTCAGATGATACAAATTCTGCTGTTAAGGCTGCAAGAAATGCCTTTGAAACATGGAAAGAAACTTCTAAAGAAGAAAGGTTACTATTATTAGAAAAACTTCTAAAGATATACAAAGCAAGATGGGATGATATGACGGATGCAATTACAACTGAATTAGGTTGTCCTAAAGATTGGTGCTCTGCAAATCAAACTTCATCAGGTGCAGGTCACATAGACGATTTTATTAAAAGATTAAAAGATTTTAACTTTGAACCTGGATTTGATAATGGTTCTGTTAATCATATTGTTTATGAACCGATTGGAGTATGTGGTTTAATAACTCCTTGGAACTGGCCTATAAATCAAATTGCACTAAAGGTGATACCCGCATTTGCAACAGGATGCACTATGATATTAAAGCCTTCAGAAATTGCTCCACTTTCAGGAATGTTATTTGCAGAAATGATACATGAGGCAGGTTTTCCTGCTGGTGTTTTTAATTTAGTCAATGGAGATGGTCCAGGCGTTGGAACAGACTTATCAGGGCACCCTGATGTTGATATGGTTTCATTTACAGGTTCTACCAGAGCAGGAAAATTAATAACTAAAAATGCAGCTGATACTATTAAAAGAGTTTGTTTAGAATTGGGTGGCAAAGGTGGAAATATTGTTTTCGCAGACTCCTATCCAGATGCGGTTAGGGATGGAATTAGAAATGTAATGAGTAATTCGGGACAATCTTGTGATGCACCAACAAGAATGTTAGTTGAAAAATCCATTTACAAGAAAGCAGTTGAGGAAGCTGCAGATGAAGCAAATAAAATTAAAGTAGATTTAGCATCAAAAGCTGGCGAACATATTGGTCCTGTAATATCTAAAACCCAGTTTGATAAAATTCAAAGTCTTATTAAAAGTGGAATAGATGAGGGTGCAACTTTAGTTGCAGGAGGACCAGACAAACCTGAAAACTTTAAAAAAGGTTACTTTATAAAACCAACTGTATTTACTGACGTAAATAATGACATGAGAATAGCAAAAGAGGAAATATTTGGTCCAGTTTTGTCTATAATACCTTTCGAAAATGAAGAGGAAGCTATCAAAATAACGAATGATACTGAATATGGGCTTGGAAATTATCTACAAACAGAAGACAAGGAAAAAGCTAAAAGAGTCTCAAAGAAATTAAGATCAGGAATTGTCTATGTAAATCATAAACCCGCAGACTCAGGGACACCTTTTGGGGGATATAGACAATCTGGAAACGGACGTGAGGGTGGAACATGGGGCCTTCATGAATATTTAGAAGTTAAAACAATCACCGAGTGGAAAAATTGAAATGATTGGTTATGTAATGGTTGGAACTAACAATCTTGATAAGGCAATTATTTTTTATGATGAAGTTCTAAAAATTATAAATTTAACTAGAAAAGATACTGATGATGTTTGTGCAGGCTACACACAAAATAATGGTGATGGTAGTATTGAATTTTATGTAACTAAACCTGCAAATAAAAAAACTGCAACATTTGGAAATGGAACACAAGTTTCTTTTTTTGTTTCATCTAGAGAAATAGTAGATAAATTTCACGAGATTGCTTTAAAAGCCGGTGGTTCTAGTGAAGGAAGTGGTGGTGAAAGACCTGAGGGTTCTGGTGTTTACTATTCATATATTCGCGATTTAGATGGAAACAAAATCTGTGCATTTACAAATAACAAATAGTTTAAATGACATATTCAATTATAGATGAAAAATTAAATCGAGGTAAGACGATAATTTTAGACGGAGGTATTGGGGGAGAACTTCAAAAACTCGGTGCAAAAATGGATAAAGGTTTATGGTGTGGGAGGTGTTCTATAGATAGCCCAAATGAATTATTAAAAGTTCACAAAAATTATATCAATGCAGGTGCTGATGTAATTACTACAAATACATATGCCTCTACACCTATATCTATGAAAAAATATGGTTATGAAAACCTAATTGAGGAATGCAATTTAAAAAGTGTTAAAATTGCAAAAGATGCAGCTAGTGGGAAGAATGTTGCTGTTGCAGGATCAGTATCTACTTACGGTTATTTTTTAAAAGATGGACTAGAAAATATGTTACCCAGTTTTAATGAGCATTTAAAAATTATATCTAATTCAGGCGTTGATTTAATAATATTAGAGGCAATGTCATCTCAATCAGAAATCGTCGAAGCTCTTTTAAAATGTTCTAAGAATATTAATTTACCTATTTGGCTCTCTATATCGTGCGTGTTCGACAAAAATAAGGAAATTTATCTTGGATATGATGATGACGTAAAAAAAGATAAACCACAGATTTATGAAAATTTTAAAGAGTCATTGTATAAATTTAAACAAATTCACACAGGGCCAATCTTAGTAGCACATTCAAATATGAGTGTTACAGATGAAGCTATAAAAATATTACAAGATAATTATAATCAGATAATTGGCGCATATCCAAACCGAGGTTATTTTGAAAAACCTAAGTGGAAATTTATAGATAACATTCAACCAAAAGATTATTTAGATAAAGCGAAAAGTTGGAAAAATAACGGGGCTCAGATAATTGGTGGATGTTGTGGTATTGGAGTTGAAGAAATAAAAGCAATATCAATTCTAAAAAATTAATATATTATAAACTTATGAAAACATTTATTGGTGGAATAGGTTGTTTTTGGGACGAAAAAAAATACGAGGGTACTGATGGAATAGTGTCTACTGAATGTGGATATTGTGGCGGAGATGAACCAAATGTAACATATAAAGCTGTATGTGGTGGTGATACTGGTCATATAGAAGTAGTAAAAGTTCAGTATGATGAAAAAATAAAATCGTATGAGGATATGGTTAGATTATTTTTTGAACTTCACGACTCCACACAAGTTAATCGCCAGGGCACATATGTTGGGATTCAATATAGATCAGAAATTTTTTATGCAAATGATGAGGAAAAAAAGATTGCTGAAAAAGTATTAGACGAAATGAATAAAAAACTAGATGGAAAAGTTTCAACAAAAGTTTCAAAAGAAAAAAATTATTGTAAGGCTGAAGGCTACCATCAAAAGTATGAAAAAAATAAGTCTTTAAAGTTTGGCTAAAATAATATCATATAAAAATCCTGAGCTAGCTACTATCAAAGATAATAAAGCTTTGTGGAATCTTCCTAAAACAAGAAGATTTGGCTATAGGAACCTTCACAAAATAAATAGATATGGGCTTTTTTTGAGGTCAGACTTGGTTTTAAAACTTAAAAAAAATTACAAAAAACAAATCGGAGTAAAACCCCTTGTTAAAAGATTAACAAAGAGCAAATCTTTCTGTTCTTTGATTGTCGGAAATGGTCAAAGTATCTTGTTTGAAAAATATGCAAAAGATTTTTCTTATAGCCAACCTCAAACGATAATGTCGATTACTAAAATGTTTGCAAATTTATTTGTAGGCGAGCTTTTAAAGAATAAGAAAATTAATTTAAACAAAAATATTTCATACTATCTTCCTAAAATAGGTAGTGGATATGCAAAAGCAAAAGTTCAAGATATTTTAAACATGAATGTTGTAAATGCATATACAGAAGACTACACCAAAGCTTATTCATCTTCATTTATGCATGAGCCTGTTGGTGGTTGGAGACTAGCGAAATCAGGACAGATTAAACTCAGCCAAGAACAATATTTAAATACTATAAAAAATATTAAAAATAGAGGCTTAAAAAATAATTCTGAATACGCACTTTATAAATCTGCAAATACAGATGTTATTGGATTAATAATTGAAAAAATTAGTGGAATACCTTTAAGAGATTGGGTCTTATCAACAGTAGAGGCAGCGGGATTTGAAGATGGTCTTTATATTGCCTCAGATAGATATGGAATGCCATGGTTATCAGGTGGAGGATGCTTAATTACAAGAGATTTTTTAAGAATGGGACTTTTATTTGCAAGAAAAGGTAAAGGGGTTGGAAAAAGACAAATTGGATCTGCAAAGTTTTTAAATCAAACAATTAAAAATATTTGTCCAAAATATATGAAGCTATCAAAAAATAAATATTTATATTATTCTAATTCAACTATGACTTCAGGAAATGTCATTGGTCATTCTGGTTATGGTGGTCAGTATTTAGCAATTAATCTTAAAACAGGGAATGTAGCTGCTTTTTTTTCAGTCCTTGAAACTAAATCAGCTACTAAAGAAAGTTACAAAAAAGACATGATAAATATGTTGATAGATATAGTTAATGATAAATATTAAGTAGCTTTATCGTCTTTTGGAGACAAGACAACTGCTAAAATACCGCCTAAAATAATCATTGAGCTTCCAACGACCTCTCTCCATCCGAACGGTTCATCAGTCAAAAGACTAGAACTCACTACTCCAACAACAATTTCGGTTAAAAATAATATTGAACATAAGCCTGCACCCAGCTTACTTGGAGCCCATAAGATCACTATTCCAGTTGGAATAAAATAAAAAATAGAAAGACAAATTAGAAAAAAAGACATTGATATAAACGCATCCAAATTAGGCATTGGACCTAAATATTCAGATAAAATAAATCCTGCAGCTATATTAAATAAAGCGCCATAAAAAAAGAATGAAAAAATAATCGGAAACACACCATCTGTTTTAACTATTTCAAGCCTTATCATTCCACCGGCAAACATAGCACCTCCTATTAATGCAATCCAATCTCCAGCATTTTCTGGTAAGGGCAGAATAGTATTTTTACTAAATACAATCCATAAGCCCGCTAGAGCTAAGGTTAACGTTACAGCTCTTTGCCACCCTGGCTTTTTCTTTAAAAACATTATTTCGAAAATTGTTGTCCATATAGGTGTCATATAGAATAATATTAGTGCTCTTATTACATCTGTTAAAAGAAAACTAAGCGCGTAACAAATAAAGCCTCCACCAACTAGAAATCCTGTAACTGGGAGCTCAAAACCTGTATCTTTTTTTTTAAAAACTCGCCATATTGCAATGGGCAGCAATAAAAGAACACCTATTATCATTTGAGCTATTGTTCCCCATCCACCAGTTAAACCTCCGGCTTCTAAATATCTCTGAGGCAACCAGTAAATTCCCCAAGCTCCCGCTGATACAGCTAAAGCTAATGCAATTTTAAAATGATGTTTGTGTCTTTTCATAATTTAAATTTGGCTTTTATATTAGAGTATTTATAAATTTTCTCATAAGTTTTTGCAAAGGACAAAAGTTTAATATCATCCCCCTTCTTAGCGATAATTTGTAAACCCATTGGGATACCAGTTTCATTAAATCCAATTGGAACTGTCAAAGTCGGTAAATCGAACAAACTTGAAATGATAAATACCTCCAACCATCTATGGTAAGTATCAAGTTCTTGTTCATTTATTTTTTTTGGATATTGAATATTTTTATTAAACGGAAAAACTTGTGATGAAGGAAGAATTATAAAGTCAAATTTTTTGAATATTTCCTCTATCTGAATAAGAGAATTGTTTTTTTTATCAAATGCAATTTTGATATCATCATCATTAATTTTAGATCCTTTGTTATATTCCCAAATTGCTTGTTCAGACATATCATTGATATTTTGGATTTGCATATTTTTTGTATCATTAAAAATTCCTTTAGCTCGAAAACATGTCCAGCTATCCCAAATATCAGATGTTTTTAATTTTGAGTTGATAGACTCAACCTTCAAATGATCTTTAAGTTTATTAAGTTTATTATTACACATTTCAATTATACCTTTTTCAAAATTGTAGTTTTCAATTACATCCTCTAACAAAACTATTTTAATTTTTGAGAATTCTTTATCTGTTAAATTGCTAAATTCAAATTGGCTATCTAAGTCAAATGAAAGTGGATCGTTATTGTTTGACCCTACAATTGAGTCTAATAGTAATGACATATCTTCTGGTGTTTTTGCAAAACATCCTGGAGTAGTTAAAACTGGAATTTTTGGATCCTGAAAAGTTCTGTCAGAGGCTATTAGTCCTGTCGTCGGTCTAAATCCATATATGTTGGCAAAAGCTGCAGGTGCTCTACAAGACCCCATTTGATCTGTTCCATCGGCAAAAGGTAACATTCCTGATGCAACAGCAGTACTTGCTCCGCCACTAGAACCGGCTGCACATTTCGTAACATCGTAAATATTTGAAGTAGGACCGAATAATCTGTTAATTGTTTGACCACCTACTCCAAGTTCTGCTGTATTGGTTTTTCCAATTATTGTTATACCTGCTTCAAGTAACTTATCTACAAATAAAGAATTTTTACTTGGACTGTAATTTTTGGTACCTGGATATCCATAAGTCGTATAAAAACCAACAACATCAGATAAATCTTTAATTGCAATAGGGAGCCCACAAAATTTTGTATTACTTTTTTTTTCTGCCTCTTCAATAATTTCTTTTTTATTTTTAATTGAAACTATTGAATTTATTTTAGGATTTAACTTTTCTATAATATTTAAATAATATTCAATCACCTCTTTAATGGATAAATCTTTAAATTTTATATGATTTATGATCTCTGAAACTGTTTTTGTCTCAAGCATTTAATGCTATCTAGCTTTTTTAATACTCTTTAAAGTTAATTCTTTAACCTCATCAAGTGTGGCTTTCTTAGGATTTTGACCATAAGCTTGATCTAACATAGATTTTTTTGCTATCCTCTCATAACAATCTTCGGGTACACCAATTTCATTTAATCCATGTGGTATTTTTAATCTATCTAACATTTGATTTAAATTATTTTTGAAACCATCAACCGAATGATCTGTGAATTGCATTGCTTCTGACATTCGTTTAACTTTTTCTTCCAAGTCAGGTAAATTATATTCCATTACTGCTGGAAGGATAATTGCATTTGTTAAACCGTGATGTGTATTATACTCAGCTCCAACCATATGTGATATTGCATGTACAAGTCCAAGACCTTTTAAAAATGCAACTCCTCCTAAATAAGATCCAACAATCATGCCTCCTCTTGCTACTAGGTTGTCTGGTTCCTCTACTGCAAGATATAAAGACTTAGAAATTAAATTTAAACTTTCTAAAGCAGAGCCATCACATAATGGATGAAATAATGGAACACTGTACCCTTCAATAGCATGTATCATCGCATCAATACCTGTCCACGCAGTTAAATTTGCTGGTAATTTTAAAGTTAGTTCTGGATCAACTAGAGCAAGACAAGGTCTGGCTTCGGGGTGCCACAAACAAAATTTCATTCCTTTTTTTGTATCAGTGACCATTGCAGTAATCTCTGTTTCTGCTCCAGTTCCAGCAGTTGTTGGTATTGTAATAAGTTTTGGAAAAGGATTTGTGCCTTTGAGATCTCTTGGTACTTTGTCTAAAAACTCAAAGTCCCATAGTGGAATTCCGCTGTTGACTGTTAAGGAAATTGCTTTACCACCATCCATGGCACTGCCTCCACCTATTGCTATAATTGCGTCGTGATTACCTTCTTTAAAAACTTTGCAGCCACCATCAATTTCATCATCTCTAGGATTAGGCGATATATTTGAATAAATCTTTGATTTTATTTTTGCATCAGAAAGTAGATTTTGTAGGTCATTTATAAAAGGTAATTTTGTACTTCCACTGTCTATTACAATTAATGGATTAGTAATTTTAAAATTTTTACAAAACTTTCCAATTTCTTTAAATCTTCCAGGCCCATAGGCTGTGAATGTGGGAAATGTCCAATCTTGATTACTCAACAAATCTTGTTCGTTTAATTTAAAATTTTGCATATTTAATTAAAAATCTATACTAAAATAACATATTATACATGAAAATTATTTCAGAAAAGACAGATTTAAAAAAAACATTTCTTGCAATCTTTACAATGTTACTTGGAGTTGTGTGCGTTGACCTATATCTTGTTGTTATAAGACTTATCGGTAATGATTATTCAGTATTTAAATTAGCTGTGTTTAGAAATTTTTTTGCAATCATTCCGCTATTAATATTATTGCTATTTACTCAAGAGTACTCATCTCTTTTTAAAAAAGTTAGCAATAAATTTATAGTTCTTAGTTGTTTAAGAGGATTAAGTTTCCTCGCTATGAATTTATTTATTTTTATCTCTGTTATTAATGTTGAATTTGCAACTGCTATGACTTTAACATTTTCATCTCCTTTTTTTATAGTGATTTTGTCAATTTTTTTCTTAAATGATAAAGTTGGTATTTATAGATGGTCTGCAATTATAGTCGGCTTTATTGGTGTTGTCTTAATACTAAAACCAACTAGTGATATTTTCAATTTTTATTCGATATTTTCAATATTTACTGCTGTCGCCTGGGCCTTCTCAGTTATAATTTTAAAGTTTATTCCAAAAGGTTACTCAACTTCGAAAATTCAATTTTATACATTACTGTTTAATGTAATTGGAGCTCTAATATTGTTTATTATTTTATCAAGTGATTTTAATATAAATAGTATAAGAGACCTAATGCTTATGATGCTAACAGGTGTTCTTGGAGGATCAGCAGCAATTCTATTTGTTTATGCTTACAGACTTATATCAGTAAGCAAGTTAGCATCATTTGAATATTTTGGTATTCCTTCTTCATTTTTATTAGGGTGGTTATTTTTTAATGAAGCTCCATGGTCTCAGCTATTTCCTGGTGTATTATTGATAGTATCAGCAGGATTTATTATTATTTGGAGAGATGCTCAAAAAAATAAACCGGTTAGAGGTAATAAAAAATTTTATTAATTTAAGACTTAGATTTCATTGATTTCATAACAATAGACCTATCTATTTCACCTAAAAGATCACCAGTTTCGTTACATACAACTGGATAGCTTTTGTCCGAGTCTACCAATTTATCTATCAAAGTTTCAATTTTTAAGTTATCCATTATACAATCTGTTTTTTTTGAAAATAAATTTTTTGTTTCATCACAACAATCTACTCTCATTACTTTTCCAGCACTTAAAACTTTATATTTAGGTACATCCTCACAAAAATCTTTAACGTATTGATCTTTTGGATTTGCCACTATTTCTTCAGGTGTTCCCACTTGAGACACTTCTCCATCTTTCATAATTGCAATGTGATCCCCCATCTTAATTGCCTCTAAAAAATCGTGAGTAATAAAAACCATAGTTTTTTGTAATTTCTCTTGAATTTTTAATAATTCATCCTGCATTTCTCTTCTGATCAATGGATCTAAAGCAGAAAATGGCTCGTCGAAAATTAATATTTCAGGATCAACAGCTAGAGCTCTTGCCAGTCCTACTCTTTGCTGCATACCTCCTGACAATTCTCTTGGATAATTTTTGTGCCAACCTTCTAAACCAACCATTTTTAAAACCTGCATTGATTTATCAATTCTATCTTGTTTTTTGTTGCCTCTAATTTCTAAACCATATCCAATATTTTCAAGGACTGTCCTATGTGGAAATAAACCGAAATGTTGGAATACCATGCTCATTTTATTTCGTCTTAGATCAAGCAATTGACTGCTACTCATCTTTGTGACCTCAACATCATCCATCTTTACTGTGCCTGTTGTAGGCTCTATTAACCTAGAAATACATCTAACTAACGTTGACTTGCCGCTTCCTGACAGACCCATCACTACAAATGTCTCGCCTTTTTGAATTGAAAAACTTACATCCTTAACCGCAACTACATGGCCAGTTTTTTCCTGAACCTCTTTAATTGTTAAACTTTTATCTAAATCCTTTATGATTCTCTTTTCATCTGGCCCAAATAACTTCCATATATTTGAGCATGTTATTTTTTGTTCACTGGGCATGCTATATTTATATGAATAAAATAGACAATATTTTTCTTTAAATGTAAAACAGTTTGTTTTAATTTAATGTAATAATGACAGCTGAAATATTAGATAAATCAAAAACTAATAAAAATATTATTAAATATATTGCAGTTTTGCTGATATTTTTGGGAGCACTAGTATTATCCATTCAAAGTGAAGGACAGTCTAAATTTCCGAAATCTGTTACAGATGAGTTTACGTTTACTGCATGGGTTAATGATGGAGAAGATTACTTAAAAAAAAATTATAGATGGATAACTAAAATCATAGCAGGTTATATTAAATCTGGTTATTATTTTTTAGAAGATTTTTTAATAGATTCTCCTTGGTTACTTATTGCATCAATTTTATTTTTACCCTGCTTAATTGCCGGTGGTTTAAGATTAGGTTTATACTCTTTGTTTGTTATTTATTTCTGGGGAGGAGTAGGCATGTGGGACGAGTCTTTACAGACTTTAGCGTTAATGGGTCTTTCGGTTGTACTTTGCGTTTTCTTTGGTGTTTTACTAGGTGTTCTATGTTCACAAAGTGATAGATTTGAAAATTTTATGAAGCCTATTTTAGACACAATGCAGGTGATGCCAGCATTTGTATATCTTTTTCCTGCGCTATTTTTTTTTGGGATTGGAGGTGCACCAGCAATTTTAGCAACAATGATCTATGCAATGCCACCTGTCATTAGATTAACTAACGCTGGTATTAGACAAGTTTCGGAACAGATTATTGAGTCTGCAACTTCATTTGGTTCAAGTAAATTACAGTTGCTATTTAAAATTAAAATTCCTCTATCATTACCAAGTATAATGATGGGAATTAATCAAGTTATAATGATGGCTTTGGCCCTTGTAGTTTTAGCCTGTTTTATAGGGGCTGAAGGAATTGGTGGACAGGTATGGTTGGCTATTAGAAATTTAGATGTTGGTTGGGCTATGGAAGGTGGTTTGTGTATTTTGTTTATGGCGATTATGTTTGATAGATTTAGTATGTCTTTTAGCAAAGAGGAAGAAAGACTACCTTTAGATGTTCAAAAATTTTATCTTTTACCACAAAGTTGGGAAAAATTTCAAATTGCCAGAGTTTTTGAAAAACCTTTAAGTTATTCATACACAATAATAAATTTAGTTTGTAAGAAAGTTACAAATTTAATTTCATATGTAGCAGAATTAATTACTTCTTTGTTTAACAAGCCTTTAGGAAGAGATATTGGAGAATTTGTTGGTAACAGATACTATATCATTCCCTCATTTATTGTTTTTTTTATTATTAGTTTTATAGACTCAAATATTTTCAGCATTGGAACATTTCCAGAAGAATGGAAACTCTCAATAAGACAACCAATTGCAGATACTGTAAAATCACTTACAGTAAATCCTGGATTTATTGCATTTACAAAAGGTTTAAGAGCATTCGTTTATCTAAATCTTTTAAATCCTCTTGATACTTTTCTAACACATACACCATGGTGGTACACAACCGCAGTATTTGCATTAATTGGATATTTTACAGTGGGATTAAGATTTGCTTTTATCACTGTATTACTTCTTCTTTTTATAGGCGCTTGCGGAATTTGGCCTCAATCAATGATAACACTATCTTCTGTTTTAGTTTCGGTTGCTTTATGCTTTACCATTGGAGTACCATTAGGAATTATTGCGTCATATAATCCAAGATTTAAAAATATCCAAAATGTCGTACTGGATGCAATGCAGACTCTTCCTTACTTTTGTTATCTAATACCAGTTTTAATGTTTTTTGGAGGTGGAATAGTTTCTGCAGTTCTTGCAACTGTGATTTATTCTATTCCTCCTATAATTAGATTAACATCTCTTGGTTTAACGCAAGTATCTGGGACGTTTTCAGAAGTTTCAAGATCATTTGGTGGAACTACTTTACAAACTTTAAATAAAGTAAAATTTCCCTTAGCAGTTCCGAGTTTAGTTATAGGATTTAATCAAACAGTTATTATGGCTTTTGCGATGCAAATTGTTACACCTCTGATTGGTGGAAAGGGCCTTGGATTAGAAGTATTTAACGGACTTGCACGATCAGATACTGGAAGAGGATTGGCTGCTGGTATTGGAATTGTACTTATGGCAATTATTATTGACAGAATTTCATTAGCTTGGACTAAAAAACAAAGAGAGGCTTTAGGTCTATAAGCCTTATAAAATAACGTATAATAGCGTTACATTTAAAAACTTTACATTAAGTATTATTATGTTTTAAAATGATTGTATTAATTAATTAATTAAGGGGAAAATAATAATGAATATATCTAAAAAGTTATCAGCAATGATACTTTCTTTAGTCCTTGTTATTTCTAGTTTTGGAACTGCAAATGCTGCTAAAAGATTAACAGCTGCAGTAGCAGACTGGACAGGAGGAGAGATTACGTGTCAAGTTGCTGTTAGTGTTCTAGAAGATGAATTAGGATACAAAATAAAAAGAGTAGTATTCCCATCAGGAACTGGACTTTGGGAAGCAATCGCAGCTGGTGAAATAGACTTTGCTTGCGAGAGTTGGCCAAGTTATGCGGAAGCTGACACTGTAATGATGAAAGGTCCGCTGATTTATGATGGTAAGACAATGTTTAATTATGAAGGTGATGGAAGTGTAAAACTTCTTGGAACAACTGGTATAATTGGTTTGTCTGACTACTTTATTCCAAAATATGCTGCTGACAAATTCGGCATTAAATCTTGGAAAGATTTAAACAAACACAAAGATAAGTTTGCAACAATTGAGTCAGGAAAAAGAGGAAGACTAATTGGATGTCCTGTAGCTGGTTGGAACTGTCATGACCAAAAAAGATTAGATCTTTTAGGAATTGACTTTCAAGCAGATGAGTTAGGAACAGAAGCTGCTGCTATTGCAGAAGCTGTTGCAGCATATGAGAGAAAAGAGCCATTCTTATTATATCTATGGCAACCTCACTGGTTCTTTGGTGCTTATGACATGGTAGGAGTAGGACTTCCGGAACACAAAACTTGCGATTCTTTTACAGAGGCGAATAACTGGAAAGATTGTGGTACTGCAGCATGGCCAGCAACTGGTTGGGCTAAAGACTACACAATGAACTATGGTAATCCTGAAACATTTGCTAAAGCTGAACATGCTGATGCAGCTAAATTTTTCACAAAAATGAAATTTGATAATGCTGATCAAGCGGTAATGTTAGTTGAAGTTAAGCAAAAGAACAGAGATCTTAAAGAAGTTGTAGCAGAGTGGAAGAAAAACAATCCAAATAAATGGAAAAGTTGGCTTCCATAATTTTATAACTTTATAAAATATTAAAGGGCCTTGTTTACAGGGCCCTTTTTTTTTGCATGAATATAATTCACCGAGGAATAGCTAATAAAAAACTCAAAGAAAATTGTTTAAAATCTTTTAAGGTATCATTTAATAAAAAGTACGGAATAGAAACAGACATTCATTTTACTAAAGATAACAAAATAATATGTTTTCATGATTTTACATTAAATAGATTATTTAAGATAAACAAAAGTGTTAAAAATCTTCATTACGATGAGATTAAAAATAAGACAAAATCACAAATTTCAGTCCCATTATTGAAAGATGTATTAAAGCTATCAAAAAAAAAATATTTAGTTTTTATAGAGATTAAACCAATATTAAACTTGAGAAATATTAAAATATTATTAAATGAAATTAAAAACTATAGAAATTGTATAATTATATCTTTTAAACATATAAATTTGTTTAAAATTCGAAAAATTAACAAAAAAGTAAAAATTGGTTTTTCATTCTCTAAGAGCTCTAAAATTTCAGATATTATAAAATCATCATATAAAAAAAATTATGAGTACTTAATTTTAGATAAATATTTTATAAGTAATAAATCCGTAAGAAATATTAAAAAAAATAAATATTTTTATACTATTAAAAAAAAAAAAGAATTTTTGAAATATAAAAAGAATTACAATCTTATATTCGAAAATTTATGATTTTGTTTTTTTCAAGTAATTTAATCTTCCGATAATTTCATCTCTATCCATATAATATCCTTGTAAATGTCTGTGACCTGAATTTGGGTCAAATGCAGTTCGACCGTGCAAGACTCTTCTATTATTAAAGGAAAATATATCACCTGGTTCCATTCTAAAATTAATTTGAAACTTATCGCTATGTAATAAATTTCCAAATTCGTGATGAGCTTTGTAAACTTTGTCCATTATTTCTGGGTGGCAGTCTAAGGCATCCATCGTGGCAACACTAAATCTTATATCATGATAATCGCTATCTTTAGTTAATCCTATAGCTGGCGCGTGGAAACCTCTATGATTTTCTTGTGTATAATCTTTATCCCTAAATTTTAAATAAACCTTTGTTAAAGTATTAAAGATCTCGCTATTATTATGTTTTAAATACTCTGCGACGGCAAACCCATCCACTGCTGAAGATTCTCCTCCATCTGCAGAATTTATTAAACAATGTAAAAATTGATATCCAGGTGGATTTTCAAACCAAGGTAAATCCATGTGATTTCTCAAAGCATGAGCTGTGTATGCTGAGTTATTAGGCTTTGGAATATTTATAACCTCGAATGGCGTTTTAAAAAAAGTTTCTCTAGTATGACTAATTCTGTTTAAAACTGCAAATCCAGATTTTTCTTCAATTGGGGCGTTTTTAACAATTGCAATACCAGTGTGATGTAGCAATTCAAGCCATTTAATCAATCCATTGTCACTTTCCATTATTTCATCATGTTCAACACATATAGATTTAAATTCATCTTTAAGTGAGCTATCCCACAATTTATAAGGTGAAATATATTTTTTTTTATTTTTAATTGTGTAACAATTTTCTCTTAACCAATTTAAGTCAAAATAACTTATATGATTACCCTCGCTCCACTCAATCTCTAGTTTTCCCTCTTTATTAATATTATAATTTTTAGGATTAATTTCTTTACTTACATTAAGTATATTAAACATTCTGTGATTAGAATCTTTATCATGAGCGGTCGGGCAATTATCTCTAAGCCATAAATAATTAAACTTACTTTCCTCTCCATCTGACCAAAGAACTTTTAAATAAGTATTATTTTTTTCTAGCTTCTTTATTTCAGCCATAAATCAATAATTATTTAAAATACTAAAATTTGCAAGATACAAAATCAACTGTTACAAAGTCACTTAAATGTCCAAAATAGAAATAAATAACGTATATAAAATATTTGGCAACAATCCTAAGTCAATTCTCCCTATGGTTAAGGATGGAGCATCTAAAGAGGAAATTCTTGACAAAACTGGACATACGGTTGGGTTAGACAATGTTTCATTAAAAATTGAAGAGGGAGAAACGTTTGTGTGCATGGGCTTGTCTGGATCGGGAAAATCAACACTAATAAGACACCTTAATAGACTTATCGATCCAACAGATGGAGAAATAATAGTTGAGGGCACTAATGTAATGAGTTTAAACAAACAACAATTGATAGAGTTTAGAAGACACAAAATGAGTATGGTCTTTCAAAGATTTGGTTTATTTCCACATAGGACAGTGATGGATAATGTTGGTTATGGATTAGAAATGCAAGGAGTGGCTGAGACCGAAAGAAAAAAAACAGCTATGGAAAAAATTGAGGCTGTAGGCTTAAGTGGTTTTGAAAATCAATATCCAGCACAATTATCAGGCGGAATGCAACAAAGAGTTGGACTAGCTAGAGCATTAGCAAATGATACAGACATCATGTTAATGGATGAGGCATTTTCAGCATTAGATCCTTTAATTAGAAGTGATATGCAAAAACAATTGATAGATCTTCAGTCAGAATTAAAAAAAACTATAGTTTTTATTACGCACGATCTAGACGAGTCATTAAGACTTGGAGACCATATCGGAATTTTAAATCATGGAAAGCTAGTACAGGTAGGAACTCCTTTTGATATTATAATGAACCCTGCTGACGATTATGTTAAGGCATTTGTAAAAGATGTCAACAGGACTAAGGTTATAAAAGCAAAAACTATTATGATGTCTGATGAAAATGCGAATGGAGTTGATAAAAATAATATTATAAAAGTAAAAGAAGACCAATTTATAGAAGAGTTTTTACCACAAGTTGTTGGTACAAATACTAGCTGTGAGGTAGTAGATAAAAGTGGAAATATTAAAGGTTATATAACAAAAAAAGAACTGCAGAAGACACTCACAAAGTCTTAGGTATGCAAAATAAATCATTAAAGAACAAAAAAATAGTTATTTCAGCTGGTGCATCTGGAATAGGCCTAGCAACAACCAAAACCTGTTTGGATAGAGGTGCAACTGTATTAGTAACAGATATAGATAAAAAATTTATTAACAAACTAAAAAAAAACTCTAATTATAATAAAAGTTTGTTTTTATATAATTTTGATGCCGCTGATGAGAATGATGTAGGTAATTTTTTTAAATCAATTTCTTTAAAATTTAAAAAAATTGATTGTCTAATTAATAATGTTGGTATAGCAGGGCCAACAGGAACACTCGAAAAGCTCACATCTAAAGACTGGGAGCAAACCTTAAAAACAAATGTTATAAGTCATTTTTATTTTACTAAACTTGCAATACCTTTACTAAAAAAGAATAAAAGTGGTTCAATAATAAATATATCGTCAGGGGCTGGTGTGCTAGGTTTTCCTTTGAGATCTCCATATGCAGCGAGTAAATGGGCGGTAATAGGAATTACAAAAACTTTAGCTATGGAGCTGGGAAGATATAAAATTAGAGTGAATGCTATTTGTCCAGGCACCATTAAAGGAAATAGAATGGTAAAAGTAATAGAAAATAAAGCTAAGTTTCTTAAGGTTTCTAAAAAAAAAGTTGAAAATGATTTTTTAAAAATGTCATCAATGAAAAGTTGGATATATGGTGATGACGTCGCTAAAATGTGTGCATTTTTAATATCAAACGATTCAGAAAGAATTTCAGGTCAGGTAATAGGTGTTAATGGTAATGAGCTTAGACTAGATTAAATTAAAGCTGTCCAATTAATTCAGGAGCAATTTTTTTAGATTTTCCAACAAATCTTAAAGAATTTATTTTATCAAGGTTAGACTTGTCACCACCCACTACAACAAAACCTATCATGCCCATAGCTTTATGTGGTGTACACTGATATGCATAAATCCCTGGAACAGTAAAAGTGTATTCTACATCCACGTTCATCTTTGATTTAAACTTCTCAACACCATCTGGTGTTCCATTTTTTATAAATTCTACGTTATGACCCTTAGTTGTTGATTTCCAAATTATTGTATCCCCAACATTAATTTTAGCTACTTTTTGCGAATAAACCATCATTTCATTACCCGATTTATTAAGCATTTCTATTTCTAAAGTCTCAGAAAAAGCCTTCATTGTGAAAAGAGAGCTTAAAAGTACATAAAAAAGTATTTTTACAGTTAATTTCATGGGGCCTATATATAATTAATTTTTTATCAATCAATAAAGATTTTTGGTACATGTTGCCACATGATTTAGAGTTTTAAATCTTTTTCCGATATCTCCATAAATGGAAAATGTGAGTCTTCAAAATAAATATTTTTGGCTTTTTTCAAGATACTAATATCATCAAGTAACCCTGCATAAAGGTAAAATTTTTTCCATCTATCAACAAAAGTTAATACTGGTGCTGCACATTTACCACAAAAATACTTGGTAATTTTATTTCCACTACCTCCTATATGTTCGTAGGTAGATAATAATGATTTATTTATATCTAGAGCATCTTTACGCAGTTCTATGATTGACATAATACCACCTATTTTTTTTCTACAGTCTATACAGTGACAACTAAAAACTCTTGGAAGCTCATCTAAAGTAACATTAAATTTAACAGCACCACAAATACATCCACCTTTTTTATTTACAAACTTTTTTTCCATTAATTTCTAATTTTCTTTAAGTATTTGTTTCTTAAAATTTGTAGATTAATCAGATAATCATCTCTTATATCAGCTAATTTTGCCACAGATTTACCCCTCGCTTGACTCTGGGTACCTTTAATTATTCTATCAGATAGCTTTTTTGTAAGTTTTGGAGCTTTTAACTTAGTCCAAGGTAATTTTAATGCTGGTCCAAATTGTCTTAGCATATGTTTCATTCCTTGATTTCCACCTGCAAGGTGAAAAGTTAAAAATGTTCCCATAAGTGAATATCTTAACCCTGGTCCATCTTCAATTGCTCTATCCAATTCCTTTGTGGTTGCATAATTATCGTTAATTATGTGCAAACCCTCTCTCCATAAGGCTTCTTGAAGTCTATCTGCTAAATAACCTGGTAATTCTTTCTTAACCATGATTGGGTTCATTGAAATTGACTTATAAAATTTTTTAGCTTTTATTAAAAATAATTTTTTCGTTTTTTTTCCAGGCACAATTTCAACACCTGGTAATAAGTATACTGGATTGAATGGATGACCTATCAAGCCTCTTTCAGGATGTTTACACTTTGAGTATATTTTGGATGGAAGCAGGCCAGAGGAACTTGAAGATATAATACTGTTTGGTTTAGAATATAAACCAATCTTTTTCATAAGTTTTGTTTTTATAGTATAATTTTCAGGAGCACATTCAAAAATAAATTCTGCTTTTATCAGAGCATCATGTAAATTTGTGTAAAAGGACAGATTATGTAAATTTAATTTTTTTTTTTTGAACATTTTTTTTACAAATGGCCAACTCCTCTTAATTTCTTTAATTAAATTTTTTTTATGTTTAAGATTAAAGTCGTAAGCTCTTACTTTTTTATCGTGGGCCAAGCACCTGATTACCCAGCCAGTTCCAATTACTCCGGTTCCTATTATGGCAACGTTTTTAATGTCAGACATTACTTGTGTTTTACAAGTTTTAATTTCTCTCTTGTTTCTTGTGGCGTCATGATGGATGCACCTAAATCTTCAACTATTCGTCTAGCCTTCTCAACTAATTGAGGGTTTGTAGCTAACTTGCCTTTGGAAATATAAAGATTATCCTCCAATCCAACCCTTGGATTTCCTCCCATAACAACAGTTTGTGCAACATAAGGCATTTCATTTCTTGAAATTGCAAAACCAGACCATACAGCCTCCTTAGGCATGATGTCTTTCATTGCTTGCATAGCTAATGGAGTAGCAGGTGCTCCCCATGGAATTCCTAAACACATTTGAAACATTGGTGGGTCACTTAACAAACCTTCTTGATAAAGCTGAGCTCCAAACCACATATTACCAAGGTCAAACGCTTCGATTTCTGGTTTTACTTTTATTTCTTGTAATTTTTTTGCAGCCCTTCTTAAATCTCTAGGTGTGTTAACTGTAATAACAGATCCATCGCCAAAATTTAAGGTTCCACAGTCTAATGTGCATATTTCTGGTAGAAATTGTTCTGCATTTGCAATTCTTTCCATCACATTGATCATGTCAGTTAATGGGCCAAACTCTAAGGGATTTTTTTCTCCGATATCAAGGTCTCCTCCCATCCCTGTGGTTAAATTAAGAACAACATCTGTATTTGAAGATCTGACTCTATCAACAACTTCTTTATAAAGTTCTAATCTTCTACTAGGAGTTCCATCCTGCTCTCTTACATGAATATGTGCAATTGCGGCCCCAGCTTTTGCTGCCTCTATTGAAGCTTTTGCAATTTGCTCTGGAGTTTTTGGTAAATCAGGATGTTTGCTTGCGGTGTCACCAGATCCTGTTACTGCACATGAGATAAATACTTTATTGTTCATTTTAATTTATTAGAAGTATAATATCAAATTATCTAAAATTATAGGGTATAATAATTGAATGGATTTAACTAAAATAAAAGTACGACGTAGCTTTATTTTTACACCTGGTCTGAACCCAGAAATGTTCCCGAAAGCACTAGCTTCTGGTGCAGATATGGTTTGCATTGAATTGGAGGATGGAATTGCCATTAAAGATAAGGATGAAGCGAGAAAAAATACAATTAATGCATTAAAAGATTTGAAAATTAATAACGATGTTGAACTAGTTGTAAGAGTGAATTGTCAAAGGACTAAACCTGGCCTTTTAGATTTAGAGGCTTTTATTTCAAGTAAATTAAATGTCAAAGCTTTAATGTTACCAAAAGTCAAAACGCCGGATGAGATAACTTTCATTGATGATTTATTAACTGATTGTAACTTGGATACTGATCTTCATGTTATAATGGAAACAAATGAGGCTCTTGAAAATATTTATGATATTGCTCATGCAAGTAAAAGAATTGTTGCATTGTATTTTGGAGGTGTTGATATGGCTGCAGAACTAAGAGTTCCAAATAGTTATGAAAATCTTATTTATGCAAGATCTAAATTAGTACACGCCGGAGCAAGTGTTGGAATTGATGTTATAGATGTTCCCTATTTAGATCTAGAAGATATGGATGGAATGAAAAAAGAGGCAGAACTTGTTAGAAATTTAGGCTTCACTGGCAAAGGGTCTATTCACCCTAAGCAAATTAATATTTTAAATGAAGTTTTTACACCATCTAATGAAGAAATAATAAAAGCTAAAAGAATTATAGATCAATTTAATGCTTCTGATACAGGGCTAGTTGTTATAGACGGTAAATTGATTGAAAAACCTGTACTTAGAGAAATGAAAAGAAGAATATTAGTAGCAGATAAAATAAATCAATGAGTATATTTTTAACTAAACAAAAAATTAAAAAAGAGTGGACCGATTACAATGGCCATATGAATGTAGCATATTATATTTTAATTTTTGATCAATATGGATCAGAAGAATTAATGACATTATTTAAAATGGGTGAAGAATCAGCCAAAAATACAAAAAAGAGTACTATGGTTGTTGAGTCACATATTACATATAACCAAGAGGTCCAAGAAGGTGATGAGGTTGAGGTTAATTTAACTTTTTGTGATCATGATAAAAAAAGGATTCTATATAAGCTTGAAATGGTACACAGTGAGAAAAAATATGTTGCATCAACAATTGAGGCGTTATCTCTGTATGTAGATTTAGCTGAAAGAAAAGTAGCAGAATTTGAAAAAGAGAAAGTTCAAATAATGGATGAATATATATCAAAGAATAAAGATAATTTTAAAATTGATAATTTAAAATTTTTATCAAAATTAAAAAAATAATTTTAAAATTCTTAGTGACAAATTTAAAGGCAATATATATTCTTAAATTATGGAAATTAATTTACTTTCAGGCGCTCTAGGTGCTGAAATTAAAGGTATTAGCTTAAAAGATACCTCAAAAGAAAATTGGGAAAAGATTAATTCTTTAATGCTAGAACATAAAGTAGTTTTCTTTAGAGATCAGTATATTTCATCAGATGAGCAGATGGAATTAGCGAAACACTTTGGACCACTTGAAAAACACGTATATGTCAAAGCTAGAAAAAACTATCCAGAAATTTTAAGAATTATTAAAGCACCGGATGAAAAACATCAATGGGGCGAAGGTTGGCATACAGATGTAAGCTACAACCCAAAACCAACTAAGGTTATAATATTAAGATCTCATAAAATACCACCTGTAGGTGGAGATACAATGTTTTCAAACATGGAGTTAGCATACGAAACTTTAGATAGCGATATTAAGAATAAAATTAAAGGAAAAAAGGCAGTTCATACTTCATTAGGCGCAGCCGCGTTTACTGAAAATTATAAAGAGATGCAAGGAAATGGGAATTTAGAAGAATATTCAAATATTCACCCTATAGTTAGAGTTCACCCGGAAACTGGAAATAAAATTTTATTTGTTAATTCTATGTACACCAAAAAAATATTAGATTTGAGTGAAAGAGAGAGTGAAGAAATATTAAAAAAAATTTTTAAACATCAAGAAAGATTAGATTTCACTTGTAGGATTAAATGGACAGAAAACGCAGTAGCTATTTGGGATAACAGATCACTCCTACATCAAGGATTAAGTGACTTTTTTCCTGGTCGTGGCTTAGGTTATGAAAGAGTTATGGATAGAATAGCCATTGAAGGTGATGAACCAAAATAAATTATGAACTTTGATTATATAATAGTCGGTGGGGGATCTGCTGGTTGTGTATTAGCCAACAGACTAAGTGAGAATTCAAATAATAATGTTTTACTTATAGAGGCAGGCAAAGATAGCGATATTTGGAAAGTAAATATGCCATTAGCGATACTTTATGCAATGCATGATCCTAAGTATAATTATAAATATTATTCTGAGCCTGAACCAAACTTAAATAATAGAAAAATTTTTTGTCCACGAGGAAAAATGATTGGTGGCTGTTCTGCACATAATGGGATGGTTTATGTTAGAGGAAATCCTAATGATTACTCAAGATGGGCTAAAATGGGACTCGATGAGTGGTCTTATGAAAAAGTTTTACCTTATTTTAAGAAAATTGAAACTTGGTCTGAAGGAGGAAATGAATATAGAGGTGGTGATGGTATTTTACCAATTAACCAATCAAAAAACTCAAACCCTCTTTTTAAGGCATTTATAAATTCTGCTGGAGAAGCTGGATATAAAATAAATTCAGATATGAACGGCAAAGATCAAGAAGGCTTTGGAATGTATGACGTAACCATACATAAAGGTGAAAGAGCAAGTGTTTCTAAATATTATTTAAAACCAGCTAAATCTAGAAATAATTTAAAAATTCTAACTGAAAAATATGTCAAAAGAATATTATTTGATGGAAAGAAAGCAATTGGTGTAGAAATTTTAAGCAAAAACAAAAAAATTGAAAAAATTTACTCAAATAAAGAGATTATTTTAAGCGCTGGTGCAATTAACTCTCCACAAATACTAATGTTATCTGGAATAGGTCCAGGAGATCATTTAAGAGAAAATGGAATAGATGTTATTCATAATTTAGAAGGCGTTGGTACTAACCTTCAAGATCACCTTGAGGTTTATATACAACAAGAATGTAAGAAACCTTTAACACTTTACTCTTATGTTAATAAAATTAATATGGTTAGAATCGGAATTCAATGGTTCTTATCAAAAAAAGGACCTTGCTCTTATTCATTCTTAGAAGCAGGAGGTTTTTGTAAATCCTCGCCAGAACAGGAATATCCTAATATTCAATTTCATTTTTTTCCTGCATTTGTAATTGACCATGGTTTAGTTGACCCTGATAGACACGGTTTTCAATTACATGCAAGTCCAAATCATCCAAAAAGTAGAGGAAATATTAAATTAAAAAGTTCAAATATTTTTGACGCTCCAACTATTAAATTTAATTATTTAGAGCATGAAGATGATATGAAGCAGACAATTGAATGCGTGAAAGTTGCAAGAAATATACTCAAACAGAATTCTCTTAAGGAGTATGCAGGAAAAGAAATAGGACCTGGTGAGGATGCTACATCTGATGAAACTATTGTTGAGTATATAAGATCAAAAGCTGAGACAGCTTATCATCCCTCATGTACGCTTAAAATGGGCATTGATAAATCAGCGGTTGTAGACCAAAAGCTGAAAATTCATGGACTTGAAGGCATAAGAGTTGCTGATGCATCAGTCCTTCCTGAAATTACTAGCGGAAATTTGAATGCACCAGTAATCATGGTAGCAGAAAAAGCTTCGGACATCATTTTAAATTAATATAAAGTTCAAAAAAACTTTGGTATATGTCGCCAATGGTTAAAGATCAAAATACAAAAGGTATTTTATACATAATGACTGGAATGGCTTTTTTTTCCATTCAAGATTCTTTAATAAAATTTATATATAACGATATTGCGTTATTTGAGCTGTACTTAATAAGAACAATAATACAAGCAAGTCTACTTTTAGCCTTAGTGTTAATAACAAAGCGTAAAGTTTCTTTTAAAACACATTATCCTTTGTTAACAATTTTAAGAGTTGTATGTTTCTTTTTTGGTTTTAGTTTTTTTTATATCTCTTTGACTTTTATGACACTTGCAATGACAAGTGCTTTGTTTTTCTCTTGCCCATTTTTTATGTCTATGTTTGCAAAATTTTTTCTAAAAGAGCAAATTGGTATTAGAAGATGGTCAGCGATCGTTGTAGGTTTTATTGGTGTAATTATAGTTTTAAATCCAACACTAGAGGAATTTAATTTTCTTAAACTTGCACCAGTAGCTTGCGCTATTTGTTATGCTATTTCTATGACTATAACTAAATATACTTCCGACAAAGATGATATTTATACACAAATGTCTTGGTTGTATGTATTCGCTATTTCTGCAGGAATAATAATTTTTTTAGTTAGTGGTGATGGTAAATTTAATACTTTCACTGATCCGACTTTCCAATTCATTACCAGAGAGTGGTTTACAAATCCTTCAGAGGCATGGCCTTATGTAGTTGTAATGGGTATAGTTGCTTTTATTTCGTTTTTATGCGTTTTCTCAGCTTATAGTATTGCATCACCTTCTATCATTTCTTTATTTGAATACTCATATATTATTTGGGCAATGCTTGCTGGATATATTTTATTTGAAACAATTCCTCTAACTAGAACATTTTTTGGTGCCTCAATTATTATAGCTGCCGGTGTTTATATTTACTATAGAGAAAAAGTAAAAGGTCAAATGATTGCAACTGATACACCAACTGTTAATAGATGATAAAAAAAAATTATATTCCAACTATCGATATTTCCTTTATCTTAAAATACGGCCTGGAAAATAAAAAATCTAAAAAAATATTACAAAAAATAGAGCATGCGTGTACTAAAGTAGGTTTTTTCCAAATAGTTGGTCATAATATTAGGCAGAGTGATATTAAGAAAATTACAAAAGTCGGGAATTTATTTTTTAACTTAAAAAGCGAAAAAAAACTCATGTTAGCACCAAAAAAATGGAACCGAAGAAATAACAATTTGTATAGAGGTTATTTTCCAAATGATGTTAACGGCAAAGAAGGTTTAGATATTGGGGATCTTAAAGTTACTAAAACTTATTCAAAAAAGGTTAAAAATAAATATATAGAATTTATTGATTTGAATAAATGTTTTAAAAAAAAATCAATTAAAATTTTATCTGATTATTTCGATAATATTTTTAATTTAAGCGAGCTATTATTTAAAGGAATAATAAAACTTTATGGTAAGAACCCATGCATTTCAAGTGAAGTATTTTCAAGGTATAAGACTTTGAGTACTTTGAGATTTAATTTTTACCCCAAGCAAAATAAACCAGTTGAAATTTCTAAACAGGATGGCGTTGCATTAGGTTGTGAGACACATGTTGATAGCGGTATATTTACTGTATTATATCAAGACAAAATTGGTGGATTACAAGTTCAAAATAGAAAGAACAAAAAATGGTATAACGTTCCATTTAATAATAGAGCCCTTGTAGTAAACACAGGAAGAGCAATGGAATTTTTAAGTAAAGGTAAGTATAAGGCAACTAATCATAGAGTTATTTGGAATAAAAAAAAAAGAATGTCTATCCCATTTTTTTTTGAACCCTCATTTGACTTTAAGATGGAAAAATCATTTCTTAATAAAAATTACAACCAAAAAGAGGAAATGGTTTATGAGAAGTTTTTAAATAAATCTTTAAAAAAATTTATAGAATATCAAAGATAAATATTTTAATTTTTTAATGCTGGAAAGACTGGATTAGATTTTTGGAATATTTTTTGATATTCCTGCTTAATACACCTATTTGAAATGTATTTTATATTTTGTTTATTTGCTATTTCCTCCGCGCTTTCGTGGTGAATTCCATATTGTAACCATAAGACTTTTGTCCCTATCTTTGCTGCTTTCTCTGCAATACCTGGTGCTTCTGCAGACGGTCTAAAGACATCAACAATATCAATCTTCTCCTTAACTTTTTCTAAACTTGAAACTACTTGTTCTCCATTTATTATTTCTCCCTCAGCATAAGGATTAATTGGTATTACTTTATATCCAAAATCTTGCATATATTTCATCACAACATTTGCTGGCTTTCTTTTTATTTTCTTTGGATCCTCCTTTTTTTTTTCTGAGCTAATACCAATCATTGCGATTGTTTTAGCATTCTCTAAGATAACTTTTATTTCTTGATCATCCATTATCTATGTTTCCATTTTGGGGATCTTTTCTCTAAAAATGCAGAAATCCCCTCTTTAGCATCCATTGCCATCATATTTAGTGTCATCATTTCACTTGTGTATTTGTAAGCTTTATTTAATGGCATCTCTAATTGTTTGTAAAAAGCTCTTTTACCAATTTTTATTGTTAAATTTGATTTGGAAGATATTTTTTTTGCAATATTTAATACCTCCTTGTTTAATTTGTTTTTTGTGAAATGGTCGTTGATTAGTCCAATTTGTTTTGCAAGGTTCGCTTTAATTGGTTCACCTGTTAACAACATCTTCATCATTTGTTTTCGATTTATCTTTCTACTTACTGCCACCATAGGTGTACTACAAAAAAGACCTATATTTACTCCAGGAGTAGCAAAAATTGCATCATTAGTGCTGTAAGCTAGATCACAACTCGCAGCTAACTGACAGCCTGCAGCAAAAGCTGCACCATGAACTTTTGCTATTACCGGTTTCCTGCCCTCTACAATTTGTAACATTACTTTAGAACATAAATTAAATAATTTTAAATATTTAGATTTAACTTTTAAGCTTTTGACTTCTTTTAAATTATGTCCTGCGCTAAAGCCTTTTCCATTTCCATCAATAATTATCACTCTTGTCTTGGTATCGGTATTAAATTTTTTTAACAATTTTGACAATTCATTTAATGTTTTAAATGATAATGAATTATATGTATTAGGATCATTTAATGTTATAGATTTTATACCTGAACCGAGGTCTTTTGAAATAACATTCATATTTACTCCAATTCTCCCTCTTCACGCATTTTAGCTCTTATTTTTGTAGCTGATATTTTTTGAATTTCCTCAGGAAGAACTACCTCCTCTATTTTATATCCAACTCCTCTACCATAAGAAATATTTGTAATGTTAGGTACAAGCATTATCTTAAACCTCCCCTCATATTTAGGATTTAATCTATCCTCAATATTCTTCTTAACAGTATCAAAATCAAATGGATTATCATCAACTCCTTGAACATCTCTAATTTGAATACATACCTGTCCAGTTTTTTTTACTATCTCCTCAAATAAAGCATAATGACCATCATGAAAAGGTTGCCATCTTCCTAACATTTGAGCTGTTGGTTTTTTATTATCCCACTGGTAAATCATTTAAACTCCTGACATTTATAGTTTATTCTTTAATATAGAAATTTAAAGTATTTAATTTAAAATATACTAGAAATTTTTAAGTTAGCTTCATATTCGGGATGCTCACTAAGTAAATCATAATCTGTTTCAAATAAAATATCGAAACCATTTAATTTTTTATTATAATCAGCAGACGCAACATTGTCTTGAATAGAAAGTGCATATTGAACTTCACTTAATGTTATATAGGCTGTTCCTAAGTAAAATGTATCACTGTGACTGTTCTCGCTTTGATTTCTTTCATATAAAGTGGTCAATGAAAATCCTGCTTGTGTAATTACATCTAAACCTAATTTTACTTTACCACTCTTTGGTTCTTGCTGATCAATTGATCTCGTATAAGTCGTATTGGGATCAGAAACATATTTTATAGAAACATCTGAAGAAGGACTAATATCTAATCCTAATTCAATACCAGTAGAAGGTATTAAATTTATATTATTTAATTTAAATATATTATTTAAGTTAATACCGGTATATAAAGCACCATTTTTAATTGTTTGATCATCATAATCTAATGCATCGGTTCCAGTCTCTGAATATTCTTCTAAACGTGTATGGCTAAAATCAAATCTGATATTTGGTGAAATGTTTAAATTATTTCTATTTAAAACAGTAGAGTAATTTATATATCCATATAATTGTACTCCATCTCTGTCTCCATTCAAGGTATTACTGCCACTTTTTCTAACATTTTTTAAATCAAGTTTGCTAAAACCAAAAATACCGTCGATAAATTTATTTTCACCCATCAGTAGGCTTGCATAGGTAGAAAGGCTGTAACCATCAGTATCTAATGAGGTTCCAGGAGTTCCAACATCAACATCGTCTTTAGTATATCTAATTGTATATCCGTAAAGATATCTATCGCTTACTTTGTTATCTACCCCAATAGTAATACCTTTAGTATTTATATCTTTTGAATGTGAAGCATTCGTATCTCCAACCCTACCTATGCTAACGCTTCCTTCGCTCCAAAAAGACCAGGTAGTATTAATTTCTTCTTCTTCGACTTCTTCATCGTCGGTAAGAGCTGCAGGAACTACTTTTGCAATTGAAGCAATTTTAGGATCGGAAAATTTAAATTTAATTCCCTGACTAAATAATTCTCTATCTTCGTTATAGTTTCTCATCCACTGTAATCGATTAAATATTGGTATCGATACATTTTTCACAATTCTTTTTGGCATCTTTGTTTGAGCCTCAACTAACGCAACAACTGTTTTATCTTCAAAAGGATCAGAGGCCTCAGATGCGATTGTTTCTGTAGTAAAGTTAAGTGCAGTTGAACTTGATATTCCTGGATAATCTGCGCTGTCTACATCATCAAAAGCTGTTGATGCAATAGTTATGTAGTAACCCGTATCGCCGTCTAAAGTTGTACTAGGATTAATTGTAATTTCTGTAGAACCTGATCCAGAAACTTTTGTACCTGTAACACTGATTGTTTCAACTGTTGAGTCATCAGAAGATTTTTTAATTAAAATATTACCACTTTCTGCATCTACAACTTCAGAAAAAGTTAAAACAATATTATCATTTACTCCTACACTTGATGCTCCGTCTGATGGTGAAGAAGAGGAAAGTGTTGGAGCTGTATTATTTATTTCAAAAGCAGTTGTTAATGAATATTCGTGAACACTATCGCTGGTTCCATAGCCTAACATAAACATTTTTGTACCATTATTACTAAATTCAATTGCAAATGGTTCATTATCTTCTGAAGATACATCGTAACTTCCTTTGTGTGTGAATCCTTCACTTAAATCAAAAGCAGTGTTTAATGTATATTCGCTTAAATCTTTACCATGACCACTGATAATATACATTTTCGTCCCATCACTATTAAAATCAACATCCCGTGGAAGCCGATCATTAGCGAACACGCTATATTCTTCTGGAGTACCTCTAGATGATTCTGCAATACTATAAGGTGTACTTAATGGAACTTCTATAATTGTACTATCTGTAAATCCTGAAATAAATAGTTTGGTTCCATCATTATTGAAAGTTATTCCACAAGCCCTTTCATCCAAACTGTTAATATCCCAAACAACTACTGTTGTATCATCATAAGTTGATAGATCGTATGCAGTGCCAAGAGTTATTTCATGAAGATCATCATCTTTCGCACCCATAAGAAATAATTTAGTACCATCATCATTAAAAGTTAATCCAAATGGTTCGCTATCCCATACAAGATCACCAGTTACAACTGAAAGTCTATCAACATGGCTTGCAGTTGAAACATCAAATGCTGTTGTTAAATCCCATTCATTAATTTCGTCATCGGTAGAAGCAGAACCTGTTGTAAACATTTTAGTTCCATCATTGTTAAATACCAAACCAGCAGGAGTAACATTTATTGTTAATGAAGCATTTCCAGTATGAACATTCATAGGATCATTTAAATCCGTTATACCTGCAATAACTTTGAAATTAATTATTATAAAAGCAAAAAAAAATGATAAAAACCTCATGCACATTAATTAAAGAATTATTCAAATAAAAAAGCAATTTATTTTTTTAAATCGTCTAATATTTTTGGTGCCCAAATTTTAGCATTTTGTGAAGTTACATGAAAATTATATTTTTCGGGTTTAACAAACATTTGATTAGTATCATCAAATCTACCTGCTTTGATAGTGTCAACCCAAACTATATAATCTGCAGGAAATAATTCTCTTGCAGCTGGAGTTGGAGCTATAAAATCGGCAATTACATTGTTACCTTCATTTTTAAGTTTAAGTGCAAATTCAGCCATTCTTTTTGCTTGTCTTTTTCTTCCCTCTGCAGAAAAATCCCAATCATTAGCAGCTTTTCTAACTTCATCCGCATTTAATCTTTTTGCATTAATCAACGGAGCCAATTCGTCAGCCAAAGTAGTTTTACCAGCTCCAGGAAGTCCCATTATTAATATTATTTTCATAAAACTTTGTATAACCCTAACCAAGCATAAACATCTTTGCTTGCTAAATAATTTGATTTAAATAATTTAATTTCTTTTATTTTATTGTTATCAACCAAACTTTCAATCTTACTTTTAAATCCATAATTTATATATATAGCCTCATTTATAGTAAAACAAATTAATCCATTTTTTTTAGTAATACGCACAAATTCATCTAAAGCGTGAGCTTTTACATGGGCAAATGTAAATGTACCAACACACATTACAACATCGTAAAAATTGTCTTCTTTATCAATTTTTTTATTTAAATCAATTTGCTCTAGTTTGTTATATAAATTATCAGGAACCTGATTTAGTAATTCTTTAGAAATGTCTCCACCATCAAAATAATTGAATCCATATTTTTTCAATTCAATACCTACTAATCCACTTCCACATCCGGCGTCATAAATTTTAATATCTTTATTATTTTGGTATTTTGAGAGAGTTTCTGAAGTCTCTTTAGGGCCAGAGTATTCCCATTCGAACATATCTTTATTGTATTTGTTATTTTTACTCCACTCGTCATAATACTTCATAACCTGCTCTGTAGTTTTTAATTCATGAAGTGGTGTTTTGTTTCCTATATCTTTTTGAGCCATATTTGAGATTTATGTTAATTTTTTTTTAATTCCAAGTATAAGGACAATATTAACACTACTTGAGGTTGAAACAGATTTGCATTTTTTTACATATTGTGTTCAGATTCATTTTTAATCTTAAGGAGAGAAAATAATGAAAATAATAAAAAAAATACTAATTTCAGGTCTATTTGTTCTTGGTTTTAATTCATACAATGTATCTGCTAATGCAGAATGTGGAGACATAACTATTGCAAATATGAACTGGGCTTCAGCAAATTTTATGGCTGAGGTAGATAAGGTTATTTTAGAGGAAGGGTTTGGTTGTAACGTCGAACTAGTGCCTGGAGCAACAATGCCAACCTTTACTTCTATGCAAGAAAAAGGTGAGCCTGATGTTGCACCAGAATTTTGGGCTAATGCAGCAATAGTTGAGTTAGAGGCTGCTGTTAAAGAGGGAAGATTGCACTCTATCAACAAGGCTCCAATTACAGGATTAGGTGAAGGTTGGTGGGTACTTCCACACACTTTAGCGAAACATCCTGAGCTTACATCAGCAGATGAGATTTTAAAAAGACCTGATCTGTTCCCACATCCAGAAGATCCGTCTAAAGGTGGTTTTCATATCTGTCCACCAGGATGGAACTGTGAGTTAAGTAATAGAAACCATTTTAGAGCATGGGAAATGGAAGCTAAAGGTTGGGCAATAGTTGAAACAGGTTCAGCTGCAGGTTTAGACGGTTCAATCGCAAAAGCTGCTGAAAGAGGTGAAAACTGGTTTGGTTATTATTGGTCACCAACTTCATTAGTTGGAAAATATAACTTACAAGCTGTTGATATGGGCGAGTATGCAGGTAAAGATAATTGGGATAATTGTTTATCAAAACCTGAACAGGAATGTGCAAGTCCAAAAAAATCATCTTGGGTAAAATCAGAGGTATTTACTGTAGTATCTGATAACTATAAAAGTTCAGCAGGTAAAGCTGGTATGAACTATTTCAAAAAAAGAACGTACCCTGGAGACGTTATGAACGGTATGTTAGTATATATGGCTGAGCAACAAGCTGATGGAGCAGATGCAGCAGTTGAATTTTTGGTAAGATATCCAGAAGTATGGTCAAAATGGGTACCTAAATCTACAGCAGATAAAATTAGAAAAGGTATTGGTTTATAAAAATAAATCTAACAAACGAGCCTGTTAATCCAGGCTCGTTTGTAGTATTATCTAAAAATGGATTTCAACAAAATTCCAGTAATGGATAGACAATCACTTCGTGATTTAAAAAAAGGAATTGATCAAAATTTTAAAGAATTTTCAAGAGAATACGGTGATGGGATCGAAAGCTTTTTTGATCCATTGTTGTCATTTTTAATTTGGTTAGAAAAATTATTAGTTGGTGCCCCGTGGCCAATAGTAATTTTTGCTTTTGGGTTCTTAGCATGGGTTGGTTCTAGAAGTTATAAACTAGCCTTAGGAACAGTTTTAAGCTTTTTAGTAATAGGTTACTTTGGAATGTGGAAAAATTGTATGGCAACAGTAGCTATAATTTCTGTAGCTACATTAGTTTGTGTTGCTGTTGGAATTCCAATTGGTATCTTAATGTCTAAATCTAATAGAGCTGAGAAAGCTATATTACCCATTTTGGACATGATGCAAACAATCCCTAGTTTTGTTTACCTAATTCCAATTATTATGCTTCTAGGGATAGGTAAAGTTCCAGGGTTATTAGCTGTTTGTGTTTATGCATTACCACCCATTGTTAGATTAACAAATTTGGGAATAAGAGAGGTAGACAAAGAAACATTAGAGGCAAGCGAGGCTTTTGGTGCTACTACCATGCAGAAGTTAAGAACAGTCCAAATACCTTTATCTTTACCGACTATTTTTGCAGGGGTTAATCAAACTATTATGATGGCATTAGCAATGGTTGTAATTGCTTCTATGATCGGGGTTAAAGGATTAGGAATTCCAATATTACAAGCTATTTCCAATCAGTATTTAGCCTCAGGATTGATGAATGGTCTGGCAATTGTAGCTTTGGCAATTATATTTGATAGGGTAACCCAACAGTACGGTCAGAGGATACAAAAGCATAGAGGACAAAAAAAATAGTCTCACCCATTCACAAACGATTTTTATAGACAGGCTTTATAAAATAAATAAGAATTGACTAATGAATTTTTCTTTAGAAATTGGTCCTAAGACAGATATAGATACAATCCCAGCATTAAAAGATGTCTATATTACTTTTCTACCGGGTGGAGATCACAAAGAAACAGCTGAAAAAGCAGGAGAGTTGGTTAGAAAAGGATGTAATCCAATACCCCATATACCAGCTAGATCAATTGAGAATAATAATCATCTAAAAGAGTATATTGATATGTGCAAGGACCTGGGTGTTAAACAGTGCCTAGTCATTGGGGGCAGTAGAGAACCCGTAGGCAAATTCGAGAGTTCAATTCAATTATTAGAGACAGGATATTTTGAAGGATTAAAAATAGGAATTGCTGGACATCCAGAGGGGAGTCCTGATATATCCGATTCAGAATTAGAAAAAGCTATGCAAGATAAAAAGCCTTATGCTGATTATATTGTTACACAATGGTTGTTAGATCCTCGGCCAATAATAGATTTTATTTCTAAGCAGTCAGTACCAGTTCATGTAGGAATTACTGGGCCACTAAAAATTACAAGTTTAATAAAATTTGCTAATATTGTTGGTGCAAAAAATTCCATAAACTTTCTTAAATCTAATTTTAGTAAGGCATTAGATTTAATGAGACCTAAGGACCCTAACGATATAATAGGAAAATTAAAAGATCATACAGATCACTTTCATATTTATACTTTTGGAGGACTTAAAGAAACCAACAAATGGTTGATGGAGAATAATTATGTCTAAAGAGTTTGATTATAACAAAGTAAGACACATAACGTCAGTAGATCAGTCAGATAGAAAAGTACCATACAATTTAAGACAAAGCGGACCAACAAAAGTAGAAATGTTGATATCAACAAGGGTAAGAAAATCACCTTATTGGCATTTATCAATGCAAGCAGGTTGTTGGAGAGCAACAGTATATAATAGAATTTATCATCCAAGAGGATATGTAAAACCAGAGGACGGCGGTGCTATGGTTGAATATGATGCAATTAAAAATCACGTAACTATGTGGAACGTTGCTGTTGAAAGACAAATAAGAGTAAAAGGTCCAGAAGCAGAAAAATTTGTTGATTATGTAATTACTAGGGATGCTACTAAAATTTCTCCTATGAGAGCTAGATACGTAATTCTATGTAATGCGTATGGTGGTGTTTTGAATGATCCAATTTTATTAAGAATTTCTAAAGATGAGTTTTGGTTTAGTTTATCTGACAGTGATATATCTTTGTATTTACAAGGCGTTAATTGTGATGGAAGATTTAATTGTGAAATAGAAGAGATTGATGTATCTCCTGTTCAAATACAGGGTCCAAAGTCAAAGTTGTTAATGCAGGATTTATGTGGTGACCACGTAGACTTTGATAATATGCCGTTTTATGGACTCGCTGAAGCAAAAGTTGGAGGAAGAAGTTGTGTTATCTCACAATCTGGTTTTTCTGGTGAGGCTGGCTACGAAATTTATTTAAGGGAGTCTACACTATATGCTGAAGATATGTGGAATGCAGTTCTTGAAGCTGGAAAGAAACATAAACTGATGGTAATTGCACCTGCGCATCATAGAAGAATACAAGCTGGAATCTTATCTTGGGGACAAGACATGGATTACCAGCACAATCCTTTTCAGTGTAATTTAGGATATCAAGTCTCTTTATCTGGTAAAGGTGAGTGGAATAAAAAATCAGACTATGTTGGTAAAAAGGTCCTAGAACAAATGAGAGATGAAATAAGAGATGGAAAAAAACCATACAAACTTCAATTAGTTGGAATGGAACTAGGAGGAAAGCCAATAGAAGAATACGCACCAGATTTTTGGTTAGTATCTGGAGAAGGTGGAGGTGAACCAATAGGTTTTATTACCTCACCTTGGTATCACCCAGAAAAAAAAACAAATATTGCAATGGGATATGTTCCTTATGATGGAACTTTAAATGCGAATGGCTTTCCTAAAGGAAAACCAGGATCAAAGTATAAAATTCATTTGCCAGAGAAATATTCCGAAAAACCAGGAGAGCCTGTCGATGCAGTAGTTGTCGATATACCTTTTACAGAGTCTTATAATGCTAATACAAGAGAAGTAGTAAAAGGATAATTTATTTAAAAATGCTAGCAGAGTTTTTAAATATTTTTTTTAAATCTTTAAAACTGGATAAATCTCTTTACAAAGATAACAAATATTTTGGTGAAGCTTCAATTTATTTTGCAGGATTAATAATGATACTTGATGGTGTTGCAGGTGCTGTAGCAGCAAATACAATAATTAAAACTTCTATAGGTCTATCTGGATTAACAGCAATTTTAACATGGTTTCTCTGGTCAATATTTATTTTTGTGATTGGTGTAAAGATTTTTCCAGATAAAGATCAAAAAGTTCCCTTTAAAAAAATTTTGGTATCTGTCGGATACGCTCATTCACCAGGATTAATAAGGTTTTTTGCAGTTACACCTGAACTTGTTATTCCTGTAATTTTTTTAACACAGTTTTGGATATTTGCCTCATTAATAATATCAACTAAACAAGTACTAAATATTAAATCAAACTTTAAATCTTTTGGAATTATTTTCTTATCCTTTTTAATAATTGTGTTTTTATCTGTATCTTTTGTTATGAGTAGGATGAGTGCATTACCAGTGGGAAACTCTGTTTAGACTGGATATATAGTTTTCGATATTCTGCATGACTCACAAACTTTAAAACCAGTAAGTATTAAATTTTGATAAACTGTTTCATTTTCTATGCTACAGTTTTCGCATATATTGTTTAATTCTTCATGTTTGTGATCTTTATCAAGATTATTTAATTTTTTTGTCATTATTTGTCTTATATAAATATATAATATTTACAAAAGCAAATAAATTATGAAAAAAAATTCAAAAATAAATGTTTCAATAATTATGGGAAGTCAATCTGACTACTCAACTATGAAGTATGCTGAAAAAACTTTGAAGTCTCTAGGAATAAAATTTGAAAAAAAAATAGTTTCAGCGCATAGAACTCCAAAAAGAATGTACGAATATTCATCAAATGTCGAAAAAAATAATATTAATGTTATTATTGCAGGTGCTGGTGGTTCAGCACATCTACCAGGAATGGTAGCATCTTTAACTAAAATACCTGTGATAGGTGTTCCTATTGAAAGTAAAAAATTAAAAGGCTTAGATAGTTTGCTCTCTATTGTCCAGATGCCGAAAGGAATTCCGGTTGCCACAGTTGCTATAGGTAAAGACGGAGCAATTAATGCCGCATTACTTGCTGCCTCCATTTTATCTAACTCAAGTTTGAAAATTGCGAAAAAACTTAATCATTGGCGATTAAAACAGTCTAGATCTGTTAAGAAAAAACCTTACTAATGTATAAACCCGTTCTAGGAATTATTGGTGGAGGTCAGCTTGGTAGCATGCTTTCTCAAGCTGCAAAAAAACTTGACATACGAACAGTAATTTATTGCGATGATCTTGATGCTCCGGGTCAACACTTTGCAGATGAATTTATCTTTGGAAGATATGATGATAACAATAAATTGAGAGAATTTTGTTACAAGATAGATCTAATAACTTTTGAATTTGAAAATATACCATTCGAAACATTAGAAAATTTAAATAAAGAAAAAAAAGTAATTCCCTATCCTAAGATAAATAAAATTGTCCAAAATAGACTTTTTGAAAAAGATTTTATTAATAAGTGTGACTTGAGAACTACAAAATACGTTTATATAAAAAATTTAAAAGATTTAGAAGCAAGCGATAATTATTTTCCCGCTCTACTTAAAACATGTACATTGGGCTATGATGGAAAAGGTCAATTTAGAATAGAAAACTCAGATCAAATATCTAAACTAAACCTTGAATTCAATAAAGAATATATTTTAGAAAAATTGGTAAATTTAAAAACTGAAATCTCAGTTGTGTTAACTAGATATGGTCACCAGAGATATTCAATTTATGATCCAATTGAAAACAAACATGAAGAGCAAATATTGAAATATTCAGAGATACCTGCAAAAATTGATAATTCAATTTTAGAAAAATCTAAAGACTGGGCTAGTATATTGGCAGAGGAATTAGATTATATAGGCACAATGTGTGTTGAGTTTTTTGTAGATATAAATGATAACTTATACGTAAATGAAATAGCTCCAAGAGTTCATAATTCTGGGCATTTAACGATTAATGCTTACAATGTAAGTCAATTTGAAAATCATATTCGTGCAGTATGCGGAATTGAAAAGATTGAACTTAAAAAAATTTGTGATGCAAAAATGATAAATTTAATTGGTAATGATATTCATCTTTATAAGGGAAAAAAATTTAATGATAATGAATTTTTTTATGATTATTTAAAAAAAGAGGTCAAAGAAAAAAGGAAGATGGGTCATATAACTATAATAAAAAATTAATTTAAACTTTTTGTATCAAAGATATATCATTGTTGTTGGGTTTATTAACATCTTTCGAAATTTCATAAAACTCTAAATTAGGTCTATTTATATCATTCAAAATATTGACTGCCTCTAACTCAATGTTTAAGTAAGATTTGATATCTTTCTCGTCAATAATTACGGGTTGTCTTTCATGAATTTTAGAAATATTTATGTCAGATTTTTCTGTAATCAAACAAAACTGATCATCTTGATAAATACCAGCAAAAAATATCGTTTTTTTGTCTTTTCTAAAAAAAAAATGGGGTATTTTTATTTTATTTTCTCTCTTCCATTCATAAAAACCGTCAGCTACAACTACACATCTTTGTATCTTAATTAACTTTTTGAAAGAGATTTTCTCATTTATTGTCTCAATTCTTGCATTGATTAATGGTCTAAAATCTTTTTTTTTACCCCAAGATGGTATTATTCCCCATTTTAATAACTCGAGTGTGTTGCCGTTAATATATTTTTTTAAAACAGGTAAACTTTGCTGGGGATGAGCATTGTAATTTTCTGTATTATGTACATTTATAGCTTTTTTTACAATTTTTGCAGTTTTTGCAACAGGGTTTGTTACCACGTATCTTCCACACATAATTTGTTGGTTTAAATTATTAATAGATTATATGATTTTATAAAATATGAAATCAATAGAAAGCAATTTTGAGAATTCTGAGGTAAACAAATTATTACAGCATCACTTTACTGAATTGAGATCAGTTTCGCCTATAGGTAGTACTCATGTTCTAGATATTGAAGGTTTAAAAAGTGAAAGTATTAAATTTTGGAGTTTATGGGAAAATAATGAACTTATTGGCTGTGGTGCATTGAAATTATTAGATAAAGATCATGGTGAATTTAAATCTATAAGAGTTTCTAATAAATTTAGACAGAAAGGATATGGTAAAAAAATAATTAGCTATCTTATATCTATGTCTGAAAAACTTGGTATTAAAAAATTGAGTGTAGAAACGGGTGCAGGAAATTTTTTTTTACCAGCGAGAAAACTCTTCCTAAATTATGGTTTTAAACCTTGTAAACCCTTTGCACATTATAAAGAGGACCCAAACTCGTGTTATTATGAATTAAAAATTTAATTGATTAATTTTTTAGTTTTTTCAATATTTAATTCCAAAAGTATTTGTAAACTTTTTGTAAGCTCATCATCATCTCTTGATATATCTTTTTTTTGATTATCCTCGATTTTATTTATTAAGTATTCTGTAGTTTGCATACCAGTCTCTTTTTCAACTGCTTTATTTGCGCCATAACTGAAACCGGCATGATAAAAATTACCGGTTGACACTAAGGTCATCGTGGGACCAATCATTGCAGTAGACTGCATACAATTATTTAAAAAAAATAATATTAATAACCCCAAAACTTTAAATTTTATTTTCACAGCTAAATTTTACTAATTATTGAAATCAACTCAAGATGGAAAAATAAATAATACCTAAATTGGACTATTTTCTCTGAATAACGAATAATTCATTGTTAAAGTATAGACCTTTATGTTTATTTACAATTTTTTGCACAATTTTTTGATAATTTTTTGATTTTTCAGCTTTAAATATTTGTTCATCTGTCATTTGATTTACGTAAACAGCTGCATTCCAAGCTGAAAAAATTACCGATGTTGCTATTCCTCCAGAAATTTCGTTGGGTAAAGCTCTTAACATATATTTAAATTTTTTAGATTTATGAAATTTAATTTCTTTCAATATCTCTCTACTTAGATTTGACTTAAGATATCTTATAATAGCTGGATACAACGAAGGAAAAGGATTTTCTTTAGGCCAAACCTGTTTAACAATTTTATTTGCTGGATCACCACCACAAGCATGCACTACAATTAGTTTTCCGTTTTTTTCTAATGATTTTATCATTGGCTCAATAACGAACTTAACTTTTTTTTCAGCTGTAACTCTAGATCTGTAAGGTTGAGATGCGATAATTATATCATAATAATTTTTCCCATTATTTTTTTTCGGTATCACATCTTTAAGAACAAATTCTTGGTCTTTCCTATAAATTACTATTACAGAAGGTTCTTTATACGTGGGATTTCCAGTTTTTGGATTTCTTTCGACTTGCCATTTTTTTGATAAAAATTCTTGATTGAGTTTTCTTAGCTGTGCAGAAAAATCTAATGAAGAGTTTCCAGTTAGTTTTACAACTTTCCAATTCATTTTTTTTTGTTTAAATCTGTTATTTGATTTTAAGTTTGTAGACTCTACGTAATTTAAGTTTGAAATTACAAATACCGTATTTTTATGTTCAACAAATCTATCTGGCAGCTTCTCAAGCCCCAATCTTACATCTTCCATGCTAATTTCTTTTGTGGAAACTAATAATGGTATATTGGGTAGTTTTTGATGACACTGTCTCATTACACTCATAAGTAGAGATCCATCACCCATACCAGCGTCAAAAATTTTTAATGCAGGGTGTTTAGGTTTCACACTTTGTATTATAGGTTTTAAGTTATCTGCAATTTTATTTTTTTCATTAGTTGTAGTAACAAATAATAAATATTTTTGTCTATTATCAAAAAATCTAAAATTTTTTTTCATAAAAGAAAATTCCGCAAGAAATTAAAATATATAACTTAAATTAATTCTTTAAAAATGAAAGAATAAAGTATATTAAATAATACTTTATTTCATAGATAAATGAGCAAATTTAAATCAGATATTGAAATTGCAAGAAAAGCAAAGTTAAAACCTATTAAAAAAATTTTATCAAAACTGAGAGTTCCAGATAATCCAGAAGCGTTTAGCCCAATGGGTAGACATATTGCCAAAATAAATTTTGAATATCTTAAAAAATTGAAAAATAAAAAAGAAGGTAAATTAATTTTAGTCACTGCTATTTCACCAACGCCAGCTGGCGAAGGAAAAACAACTACTTCTGTAGGTTTATCAGATGGCATAAATAAAATTGGAAAAAAAAGTATAGTTTGTTTAAGAGAGCCTAGCTTAGGACCGTCGTTCGGAATGAAAGGAGGTGCGGCAGGAGGTGGTTATGCACAAGTAGTTCCAATGGAACAAATCAATCTTCATTTTACAGGAGATTTTCATGCAATAACTTCCGCACATAATTTATTATCTGCTCTTATAGATAATCATATTTATTGGGGTAATAAATTAAATATTGATGAAAACCGTATTGTTTGGAAAAGAGTATTAGATATGAATGACAGAGCTTTACGATTTATAAATATTAATACAAAAGGTGTAGCCAAAAATTACTTAAGACAAGATGGTTTTGATATAACAGTGGCTTCTGAAGTTATGGCAATCTTTTGTTTAGCAAATGATTTGAAAGATTTAGAAAATAGAATTGGGAATATTACAATTGCATACAACAGGCGAAATAAGCCAATTTATGCAAAAGATTTAAATGCTCATGGACCTATGACCGTACTTTTAAAAGAGGCTCTTAGACCGAATGTAACTCAAACTCTAGAACATAACCCTGCTATAATTCACGGAGGTCCATTTGCAAATATTGCTCATGGTTGTAATTCTGTGATAGCTACTAAAACAGCTTTGAAGTTATCAGATTATGTAGTCACAGAAGCCGGTTTTGGGGCTGATTTAGGGGCTGAAAAATTTTTAAATATAAAATGTAGAAAATCAAAACTAGTTCCAAGCTGTGTTGTAATAGTTGCAACTGTCAGAGCTCTGAAGATGCATGGAGGATTAGAAAAAGATAATTTAAAAAAAGAAAATATTCCTGCATTAAAGAAAGGTATAGTAAACCTTGATAGGCATATTTCTAATATAAAAAAATTTGGTTTAGAACCCATAGTTGCAATAAATCACTTTGTATTAGATACAAACAATGAAATTAAAGAAATTAAAAAATTCTGTGATAATATTGGTGTTGAAGTTAGTGTCAGTTCTCACTGGGCCAATGGAGGCAAGGGAGCAACAGACTTGGCAAAAAAAGTTATTAAAATCTGTAAAAATTCAAATAAAAATAATTTTAAATATTTGTATACTGAAAAATTATCTCCTTGGAAAAAAATAGAGAAAATAGCTAAAGAAATTTATGGTGCAAAAGCTGTAACTGCTCCTACTGAAGTAAAAAATGATTTAAGAAAGTTCGAATTAAATGGATACGGTAATTTACCAGTTTGTATTGCAAAGACTCAATATAGTTTCTCCGTAGACCCCAAACTTAAAGGAGCACCAAAGAAACATGAAATACCTATAAGAGAGGTAAGATTATCATCTGGGGCTAATTTTATTGTTGTTGTGTGCGGCTCAATAATGACTATGCCTGGATTACCAAGAGTTCCAGCTGCTGATAAAATTAAATTAAATAAAAGAGGTGAGACAGAGGGTTTATTTTAGTTTATTAGACCATTCCAAAAATATTTAGATAAGTCTTTTCCGGTAAGTTGCTTAAATTGAGGAAGTCCGGTTGGAGAAGTTACATTTATATCACCTATTAATTTACCAGAAACAAAATCTATTCCTGCAAAATATATGTTATTTTTATGTAAATCTTTAGCAACAATCTTTGCTATTTTTAACTCATTTAAATTTAATGTTGTATTAATTGCTGTGCCTCCCTGTGATAAATTAGATAAAATTGAGTTTTTAGAGGGAACACGTTTGATAGCTCCACAAACTTTCCCATTAATTATAAAAACTCTTTTATCACCTTTTTTAACCATTGGTAAAAATTTTTGTATCATGGCATGTCCAATTTTATTTAAATATAATGAAACACGTTTTTTATTAAAATTTTTATTTATAAACATAATATCTTTTCCAGCATAACCATTAATCGGTTTTATAACCAATTGTTTATAATTCTTATAAAATTTATTTATTTTGT
>CABZCF010000009.1 GCA_902524235.1 uncultured Pelagibacteraceae bacterium
AAACTTTTAAATTCTTTTTATCATTTTGATATTTAAGGTTAACATTTTGTAATTTAAGAAGTGTAGTCATGAATAAAATATTTTTTATTAAAATAATATTGCTCTGTCTAGTAAGCATAAAAGTCTATGCAAAAGAAAAAATCTTACTTTTTGGGGATAGTATAATGGCTGGATATGGCCTACCAGCCGAATATCATTTATCAACCGTTTTAGAAAATGATTTAACTTCTGAAGGTTATAATTTTGAAGTTATTAATGGCAGTGTATCTGGTAGTACTTCAGCAAATGGATTAAACCGTGCAGAATGGAGTTTATCTGATTCTGATATAAGTTTAATAATACTATGCCTCGGAGCAAATGATATGCTTAGAGGAATAAATCCAGATGAGACAAGAACAAACTTAGAAAAAATAATACAAATTGCCAATAAAAAAAAAATTAAAATCATTTTAGCAGGAATGTTAGCTCCAAATTCACATGGTAAAATCTATAAAAAAAAATTTGACAATGTTTATCCTAATTTATCAGAAAAATATAATTTACCATTAATACCATTCTTATTAAAAGACGTAGCATTGAAACCTGATTTAAATTTAAATGATGGGATTCATCCAAATAAAAAGGGTACGAAAATTATAAGCAACACAATAAAAAATAAAATTTTAGAAAACATATAAATATTAATTTAAAAATATGATAAAAAAATATCACCATTTAAAAGATGGAAGCTTCAGAAATCCAGAGGGATCTCCAGTAAGAGATATGAAGTTCAATTGGAGTTATAGAATATTTAATCAAGAAAAAAAAAAATTAGATATGAACATTCCTAATGAACACGTAATTTCCAAGGATACGGTGATTAAATCACTTAAAGAAAATGAAAACAGTGATTACATTTTTTGGATTGGCCATGCTACTTTTTTAATCAAATTGGGAAATACAACCATTATAACTGATCCAGTTTTTGAGAAAAATATGGGACCTTTAATTTTTGGTCCTAAAAGATACGTAGATCCAGCTATTGAATTAGATGAATTACCTAAAATTGATTTATTTCTTTTGACACACAACCATTATGATCATCTTAGTACTAGAACTATACAAAGATTCCCTTACAAGAAAGCTAAAGTTGCTACTGCTTTACAGCTCGGAAAATATTTTACTAAAAATGGATTTAAAGATGTGACTGAATTGGATTGGTATGACCAAATAAAAGTTAATGATTTAAAAATAACATTTGTACCTGCAGTTCATTGGTCAAAAAGAAGTCTTTGGGACACTAATAAAACTTTATGGGGTAGTTTTTTAATTGAGTATAATGGAAAAAAATTTTTCTTCGCATGTGATACTGGTTATGGTGAAATTTATAAAGATCTAGGTAAAAAATACGGACCTATTGATCTAACCTTTATAAATATTGGAGCTTATAATTTTTATCCAATGGCGCCAAAAAAAGATAAATCCATTTATCATACAAATCCAGAAGAAGCTCTTAATATTGGACAAGATTTAAAAAGTAAAAAAGTTTTAGGAATGCATTGGGGTACGGTAGTACTTTCGTTAGAGCCGATTATGGAACCAGGCGTGAGATTTAAAAATTCTTCTAATCAATATGGTTATCATCCTAATGATGCGATAACATTTAAGATTGGTCAGTTAGAGACTATAGATAATATCTTACGCTAATCTTGAACGACCACCATCCACTGCAATTACTTGACCAGTAATCCATGAACTGTCTTCAGAAATTAAAAATTTAGCAAGTGATGCAGAGTCCTGTCCTTCACCAATTCTTTTTAAAGGATGTGCTTTTGCTATTCCATCTGCGATTGCTGAATTTTTTAACATCGGTTGAGCAATTTTAGATTTTGTTAAACTTGGAGCAATACAATTTACCCTGATATTTGGAGCAAACTCTGCAGCTAGACTAATTGCAAGCCCTTCAACAGCTGCTTTTGCTGATGCAATAATAGAATGGTTTGTAAAACCTCGATGAACAGCCGCAGTGGAAAAAAGAACTATTGATCCTTTGTTCTTTCTAAGACTATCTTGAAAACCTTTAATAGCCTCAACTGCAGAATAAAGATTTAGTTTCATACATTTATTGAAGTCTTCTTCTTTTGTCATTCTAACAGGTTTTAAATCTATAGATCCTATGCAATAAGCAATTCCTTTTGCCTCTGGTACATCGGACTTAACCTTCTCCATAAATCCATCCTGTAGAACATCAGCTACAGTAAAAGTGCAACCCAATTTTTCTGCGATCGGTTTAACTTCATCTTCATTTCTGGCAACTAAATGAATTTCAGCTTTATCATTTGCGAGCTTCTCTGCAAGACTAGAGCCGATAGAACCTGTCGCACCAAAAATAATATATTTTCCTGACATAAATTTTTTTTTAGTTATATTAACATTATGAAGTTATTTTTTATACTTGGAAATCAATTATTTCCACCAAAATACCTAGATCGCTACAAAAATGATCACCTATTTTTCATGGCAGAGGATCTAGAGCTTTGCACGTACGAGAAGCACCATAAGCTTAAAATATTACTATTTTTATCCTCTATGAGATCCTATGCAGATGAATTAAAAAAAAATAAACTTAAAATAGAATATTCAGATATCGAGAATAATGAGTTCGGTAAAAGTTATACGGAAAAATTAAAAAAAATTATTAATTCAAAAAAAATAAATGAAGTAACAAGTTTTGAAGTTGAGGATAAATTTTTTGAAATCAAATTAACTAAATTTTTTAACAGTATAAAAGTCAAATGGAATATTATTAAAACACCAATGTTTCTTAATTCTCGTCAGGAGTTTGATGCATATTTAAATAAAAATAAAAAACCATTTATGGCAACTTTTTATAAAGAAACTAGAAAAAAACTGAATATTCTAATGGCAAAAGATGGAACACCAGTGGGTGGTAAATGGAGTTTCGATGAGGACAATAGAAATAAATTACCCAAAAATATTTCTATACCTAAATTTCCAAAAATTAGTGAGACCAAACATACTGTAGCTTTAAAAAAAATAGTTGAAAAGAAATTTCCAAAACATCCAGGTAGTGTAGATAATTTTTGGTTAGCTACGACTCATAAAGATGTTGTTAAGCTATTAGATTTTTTTATTAAGGAAAAGTCTAATTTGTTTGGAGATTATGAGGATGCGGTTGATCAAAAAGATAATATATTATTTCATAGCGCACTAAGTCCATATATTAATCTTGGTTTAATTACTCCGGAATTTGTTATTGATAGAATTTTAACCCATCACAAGAAAAACAAAATAAGATTAAACTCATTAGAAGGATACATAAGACAAGTAATTGGTTGGAGAGAATTCATGAGGGGAATTTATAGGGGTTATAATAAAGAGATGGAAACACGAAATTTCTTTAAACAAAATAGAAAAATGAAAAGTTCGTGGTATGAAGGTAATACGGGTTTGCCACCATTAGACTATGCAATTAAAAATGCTCTAACATACGGATGGTCACACCACATTGAGAGATTAATGATATTAGCCAATATTATGAATCTTTGTGAAATCAAACCTATCTATGTTTATAAATGGTTTATGGAAATGTTTGTAGATTCGTCTGACTGGGTAATGGTTCCCAATGTTTACGGTATGGGATTATTTAGTGATGGTGGAATTTTTGCAACTAAACCTTATATATGTGGATCAAGTTATTTTATGAAGATGATGGATTTTAAAAAAGGTGAGTGGTGTAATATTATGGATGGTCTTTATTGGAGGTTTATAAATAGAAACAGATCTTTCTTTTTGAAAAATCCTAGATTATCAATGATGGTTCGAATCTTGGATAAAATGAAACAAGACAGAAAAAAATTAATTTTTTCTGCAGCTGACAAATTTATTAAGGAGAATACTAATGTCAGTTAAAGTTTTTTTTAATAACTCATGTAAGATTTGTAAAATGGAAATTGATCACTACAAAAAATATTCAGATAATTCATTAGATTGGGTAGACATAACAAATAATGATGAGGCGATTTCATTGACATCAAAAACGCAGGCTGAGCTTTTAAGAAGACTTCACGTTATCCATGATGGAAAAGTAATTGGTGGGGCGAAAGCATTTTTAATTATTTGGTCGAGTATTCCGAAATACAATTTTTTATATAAAATCTTAAGTAAAAAACCACTATTTATATTATTTCATTGCGCATATGAGATTGCTGCCTATTTTTTATTTTTAAAAAATAAACATCAATTAAAATGAAAAAATCTAACTTACCTTCTAAACTATGCGTCGTTTGTAAAAGGCCTTTTAATTGGAGAAAAAAATGGAAACTTAACTGGGAGAAAGTCAAATTTTGTTCAAAAAAATGTTCAGGTAAAAAAAACTTAAATTTGTCACAGAGACTAGTTTAAAAAAGAAATTATATAAAATTTATGAATAAAATTATCTGGTTTAGATATGATTTAAGGCTAATTGATAACGATGCATTTTCTCATGCTGTTAAGCAAGGAAATACTCTGCCAATTTTTATTTTTGATAAAGATTATTTCAAACTAGATACCTCTAGCAGTTTTCATTTAGAGTTTATCAAAAAATCAATCGAAGATCTTGAAAAAAAGTTGCAAATAGAATATGGGTCTCATTTAAATATATACTACGGAAATACTTTAGAAATTTTAAAAAGAATTGTTGATAGATTTAAAATATCTGAGATTTATTCAAATAAAATTTTTAAAAACAGATATTTAACAGATCTAGATTTAAAAATCGAAGAATTTTTTTTAACAAAAAAAATTAAATGGAATGTCTTTAATCAGTTTGGTGTTCAGTTAAATCATAGAGATAGATATAAGTGGTCAAATAATTGGAACCAATTCATAAATACAGATTTGTCTTTGGCCAAATCAAATTGCAAATTTATATTTGATCAAAAGTTTAACAATTTTGATAATATTAAGACTAACCAAATTAATATAAATTCAATTCAAGATGGTGGTAGATCAAATGCAATTAAATTATTAGATAGCTTTTTAAATTCAAGATCAAATAACTATCAAAAAGAAATGTCTTCACCAATCAGCGGAGAAAATTCATGTTCAAGGTTAAGCCCTCATATTACTTATGGTAATATTTCTTTAAAAGAAATTTACTATAAAACAAAAAAAAAAATGAGTAGTGAATTATCATATACTAATAAAAGATCCTTAATAGCATTTAAAAGTAGACTTGCCTGGCACTGTCACTTTATTCAAAAATTATACGACGAGCCTGAAATAGAATATCAAAATTTAAACAAGGCTTATGATGGTTTAAGGGAGAATAATTTTAATGAAAAATATTTCCTGGCTTGGAAAAAAGGAAACACCGGATATCCCTTCATAGACGCTTGCATGCGATATTTATCTAAAACAGGTTGGATCAATTTTAGAATGAGAGCTATGCTTGTTTCCTTTGCATCCTATCAACTTTGGCTTGATTGGAAAAAAACTTCTAAACATTTGGCAAAATTATTTACGGATTATGAACCTGGTATTCATTATTCTCAATTTCAAATGCAATCAGGAACAACGGGAATTAATTCTATTAGAATTTACAACCCAATAAAGCAATCACATGATCAAGATGTAGAGGGCAAATTTATAAAAAAATGGGTGCCGGAATTGAAAAATGTTCCTGATACATTAGTCCATGAGCCATGGAAATTAACTTATATGGAGCAAAAAAGTTTAAATATAGATATAGGTAAAGATTACCCATTACCTATAGTAGATAATAAATCCTCAACAAAATTGGCTAAAGATAAAATATGGAACATTAAAAAATCAGAAAATGCAAAAATATTATCTAAAGAAATTTTAGAAAAACATGCAAGTCTGTCTTTAAGAAGATAATTATGAATTTAGAAAAATATAAATGGAAAAGTAGAATTTTGTTTGTTTCAACACCCAATTACAAGGAAAAAAAATATTTAAATGTAAAAAAAATATATCAAAAAAAAATTAAAGAATTTCACAAAAGATACATAAAATTAATTTGTAAAACTAACAAAAAAAATAATTTTTCAATTGATCTCATAGAATTCAATGGAAAATCAAAAAAAAAGTTGGATAAACTTGATTATAAATTAGTTTTCAAAACCTTTAATAAAATGCCATTAAGCAATAAAATTAAACCAACAAATTTGTCTTTATTTTCAGATTATAATCCTAAAACAACCACTCAAGGCCTAGGTTTTAAAAATAAAGAAAAAGCTTTATACACAATTAATACAATAAAAAATAGATCAATAAAATATCAGGTAAACGTTATTGCAACTATGCTTGGGAGGGCAAAAAATCATCCAAATAAAACTAGGGATATGAATGATGCTATAAAATTATTTAGTGAATGGATGAAACAATATAAAAGAAAAAAAAATGAAAATTAACGTAATTATAAATTTAAAAAAAATTATATTCTTATTTTTGTTAATATTTCCAAATAAGCTTTATGCGAGTTTTTTTGAAGATTTAACAAGTCAAATTATCGAAAACCCAAAAAGACTTAGTTACGGAGTTTCCGTGACCGATGTAAATAAAGATGGAAAATTTGATTTTGTAGTCACTGGATTTGGTTATCTTAATTTAGCATTATCTTATAAAGATGGAAAATTAATAAATATTGTTAATGAAAATATTTTTTCTGATGAATTTAGAAGAACTATTGGTGTTGCTGCATGTGATATTGATAAAGATGGATACGAAGAAATTTATTTCCTTAACACAGACACCTACAGTGGTACGAAAAAATACTCAGATAGACTGATAGACTTTGATGGAAACAAATTTTTAGATTTATTTGAAGTTGAAAAAAATAAAAAGGATTTAAATTTGACAGCTGGACGGTCAGTTGCTTGTGTAGATAGAAAAGGTGATGGAACATACGGCGTTTATGTTGCTAATTATGGGGGACCAACTAGATTTTATGAATATAGTGACGACGTAATAGTTGATAAGTCAGTTCAATTAAATTTAGCAAAAGTAACAGGAGGTCGAGCAGTTGTAGCAGGTCATATTATTTCAAATAAAATGGATATTTTTGCTGCCAATGAGAGAGGTGCTAATTTTCTTTATAAAAATAATAATGGTAAATTTTTAGACGTTGCATACGAGTATAGAGTAGAGGATGTTCTTCAAAATGGTAGAGGTACAGCTTTATCAGACATATATTATAGAGGTAGATTAGATATTTTAAACGGTAACTGGGGAGGATTTCATAGAGCTTATGTATTAAAAGATAAAATTTTTGAGGATATTGCAAAACCAACATTTGATGTGCCAACAAGAATTAGAACGATTATTTCAGCTGATTTAGATAATGATGGATATGATGAAGTTTTTATGAACAACATAGGTGAACCAAATAAACTTTTCAAAATATTGGATAATGGAGTTTTAGAACAATTACCATTAGATATTGGTTTAGAACCAGATGGTTACGGAACTGGAGCCGCTGTAGCAGATATAGACAATGACGGTATATTGGAATTATTGGTTTCTCATGGTGAAAGCAGAGATCAACCATTATCCCTTTATAAAGCAAAAGTGGACCCTAACCATAAATATCTTAGAGTAAAACCTTTGAATAAATATGGAGCACCAGCAAGGGGCGCAACTGTAACTCTTATTTCGAATTTAAGAAAACATTCTAAAACGATTGATGCTGGATCTGGATATTTGTGTCAGATGGAACCAGTTGCTCATTATGGAATTAGAAAAAATGAAAAAAATATTAGATTTCAAATTAAATGGACAAACGGAAAAACTAAAATAATTTCAGTTAAAGATTTAAACCAAACAATTACTTTAAGACAAAAATAATTATTTTAAAGGTTGAAGAACTCTGTTTATATAATGTATTACACCGTTTGAAACTTCGACATCAGCTGTTACAACTTCTGCCTCATTAATATAAACTATACCATTTACTTTTTTAATCGTAATTTCTTCACCGTTAATAGCCTTAAGTTTAACTTCACCATCTATTTCGGAAGAAGTAATTTTTTTTGAAAAAACGTGTCGACCTAATATATTTACTAACTTATCTTTATTTTCTTCTCTTAAGAGACCGTAATATGTTTTCGCACTTATCGCAGCAAACGCGTCATCTAATGGCGCAAACACAGTGAAAGGTCCAGCCCCTCTTAGATTTTCATTTAAACCAGATTTAGCAAGAGTTTCATTTAATTTATTAAACTTACCTGCTTCATTAAGCTTTTCAATTACATTTCCAAATGTAATAGATGGGACAAACGTCATTATTAATACGCTTAAGATTAGATTGAATTTATTCATAAACCCTAAATAACAATAAATTAATAATTTAAAAGCCTATTTAACTGCGACAAAAGTTAGAATAAAATTACTACAAAATATCAATATTTCATGTATTAAACCTTATGACTTTTTGTTCTGTATCACTAATTGCATTATTTATTGCTGCACTAGGTATTTTTATTTTTAAAAAACCCTCAAAGGCAGAGTTAAATAAGTTCGAAAAAGAGGACCAAGAAAGATTTAACTGGTCAAAAATGGGTTTTTAAAAACCCAAATAAAATCAAATGAAACTCTCGTTAAATTTTTTAAAATGGATTCCAATTTTTTTATTAACTCTAACTTTTTCAAACATTTCTATTTCTGCTGAAAAAAATTATTATAAAGATTTAGTTACAGATTGGTCTAGGATCTTTCCAGACAATAATAGAAACGCTGCAGGTCCAAAATTTTTCAAGTATATAATTGATAAAGATATTACTTATAATGATTTTGTTGAATACAACAAATTATACTGTGCTGTATCTGGATCACTAATTGATCCTAATAGCACTGCTGAGTTTGTAAATATAAGTGAGAAAAAAACTGGAAAACAAATTTGTGGAAATTATTATAGATGTTGTGTTCCTTGTTCATGTGATTTGATGAAATATACGACGGTTCAAAAAATGAAGCATAAGTTTAAAGATGGATTAAAAGAATTTTATGTTCTTACAATTAATAATCCTTGTACAAAAAAAGATTTTCCTGAAAGGGTAACAAAAAAATATTTCTGTGATGGTAGTAATATTTCAAAAGACCAAGTTTATAATCTAGATGGACGAATGGTAATTGGTTTGTTTCATAATACAAAACCATGTAATGATAATGACATAAAAATTGTGAAAGCTCATCCTGTCACTGGAGAATACTGTGATATCAGAAACAACACTCCTTTAGAAAAATTACAAGCTGGAATGGGAGATATATTTATAAAACTTGCTAGGTAAACTTAGCAATTATCTTAGGTATATAAGTTTTAAAATTAAAAAAACCTTTGTTACAAAATTGCCAAGAAAATTGATCTAATTCCCTATAAATAAATTTATAATTACTTAAGTTAGACATAACAAAATCCAAATTTTCTCCAACAGATGGATAAAGAATATAAAAATCGCTCTTAATTTCTTTTAATTTATCAACTGAAACAATTTCGCAATCAATTGACAAACTCTCAATTCTTTCAAGTTGGTCATTAATTAATTCAGATTTAAATTTTATAACGTTATCACTTATTTTGACTTGTCTAAATTCATTAGAGTTAACTGCTAAAATTATTTTATTAAATTTAAATTTTTTTAAATTTGAAATTTCAAATGACAAACTATTTTCAAAAATAATAAGAGTTTTATCTTCATTTATTGTTGGATTAATAAAATCATTCTTAATAATTGAATAAGTTTTATCGGCCATTTTGGGAGGTGCATTTTCATTTAATTTTATATTTTGAAACCTATTATTAGTAAATTTTTTTATGTTCCATTCTGATGCTAAGTAATGTTTACCTTGTGTTTGAATACCAGCAACCCATCTCCAACCCAATGTGTTTGAAGCTGCATCTCCATCATAAAGATGCTTTAAAAAAAATTCTGCTCCTAATTGCCAAGGTAAATCAAGTGTGAAAATCCATATACTAGCAAACCACATTCTCGTATGATTGTGTAAGTAATTGTGTGTTTTTAATTCTTTTACCCACTCATCAAAACATTCGATATTAGTTTTTCCTTCTACAGCTTTTAGATAATTGATATCCTCTTTATATTTCTCTCTTATGCTATTTAAGCTAATTATATAATCACTCCAAACAGACGGTCTTAGCTCTAACCATCCTTTCCAATAAGTTCTCCAAAGCACTTCTTGAATAAATTTTTCATTTTTATTAAAGGAATATTTTGCTAGTGATTTTTTAATAATTTCAACTTCGTTAAGAACTCCATGAGTTATATATGGGGACAAACAAGAAACATTACTACGTTTATCAGGTCCAAAATCAAAATTCCTCAATTTTGAATAGTCTGATAAGTTTTTTTCAACAAATCTATCTAACTTTTCAATGGCTTTCGCCCTAGATGTCTCGAAATTCATAATTATTTATTTTAGCTTTTTTTTGTGAAAATTAATAAATCTCTCAACGTTTGATTTATTAAATGTTTTATTTTCCTCAAACGAAACTTTTTTCATTGAATAAGCTTTGCTCTTAGTTTGTCTTGAATAAATTGTTATATTTCCTTTATAGAGTTTTAATTTTACTGAACCGTTTACTTTATTTCTTTTGTCATCAATAACCCTTTGTAACTTAAATCTTTCTTTAGAAAACCAATATCCATTATAAATTAATTCTGCATATCTTGGCATTACCTTATCTTTTTTATGCGTAGTCTTTTTATCAACAGTGACGGACTCTATTGCTCTATGAGCATGAAGTAATAATGTTCCACCAGGGGTTTCATAAACACCTCTAGACTTTATTCCTATAAATCTATTTTCAACTAGATCAACTCTTCCAATTCCATTTTTACCAGCTAACTGATTAAGTTTTTCTAAAAGTTTAGCAGGAGAAGTTTTTTTTCCATTAATTCCATAAGGATCTCCATTTTTAAAATTGATGGTCACAAAACTTGACTTATTTGGAGCTTTCTCTGGAGATATTGTTCTTTGATATATAAACTCCGGGGCAAAATTTTTTGGATTTTCTAATGCTTTGCCTTCTGTAGAAGTATGAAATAAATTATCGTCAACAGAAAATGGTGGTGCACCTTTCTTATCTTTAGTAATAGGTATTTTGTTTTTTTTTGCGTACTTAATTAAATCAGATCTTGAATTCATTGTCCAAATACGCCAAGGGGCGATCACTTTTATTTTTGGCGCAAAATAATAATACCCTAGCTCAAATCTCACCTGATCATTTCCTTTTCCCGTTGAGCCATGTGATACGGCAAAAGCTTTAAATTTCTTTGCAATTCTGATTTGATCTTTAGCAATTAAAGGTCTTGCAATAGATGTGCCAAGTAAATATGTACCTTCATACAAAGCATGACCTCTGATCATTGGATAAACGTAGTCCTTTACAAAAACATCCTTTAAATCATTGATTATAATATTTTTTACACCTAGTTTTTTTGCATTATTGATAATTTTTTTTTTATCCATTTCCTGACCCACATCAGCTGTGTATGCAATAACTTCAGCATCATAATTTTCCTGAAGCCATTTAAGTATAATGGAGGTATCTAGTCCACCGGAGTAGGCTAAAACAATTTTTTTTTTTGATTTCATTCAAAAATTATGTGCAACTTTTTTTTGCAGCACCATAAGCTTTTGTAAAACCCATTAAAGAATAATGGTCAATAGTTTGCGACCCTTCTTTATTATAACCCGTAACCATAATTCTTGATGCTTTTTTCATAGTTTTAATAATTTTTCTCTCAATTTTATTATCAGCAATCCAGGCAAAACCTTCTTGTTTGATATCAAATTTATAGTTTTTCTTTCCTGATTTTGCAGAAACTGTATTCTGATTGTTATAATTGTAGCCAGATGTTGTGCTTACTTCGTCAACTATTTTTTCATTGGGTCTAAAACTTACAAAAAGTCTTGCTTCTCTCTCTACTTTTTTTGGAGATTGCAAGACAGGCTTAGATTGTGCAAAACAAACTTTTTCAACCCCATTCAGGTATACCACTGCCTCCCAATCTTTATATTTACCGACCTTCTTAATTTCTTCCGCATTAACTAAACTAGAGCATATAAAGAAAGATAAAAATAATTTTATTATAAGTTTTTTAATTAAGGACATGGATTGGGATATTTTCTTTGAATTGAGTTAATTTCATTTATTACATCTTTATGTAAATTTACTTTTACACTTTCTATATTTGTTTTCAACTGGTCCATAGTAGTCGCACCAATTATCACACTTGTCATAAAGTCTTGAATCTCGCAAAATTTAATAGACATTTGACTCATATCTAAATTATATTTTTTACTAATTTGATAATATTCCTCTACTGCGTTCTCAGATTGTGGTTTTCTATATCTTCCCCAAAATTCATAGTCCCTCTCTATTCTTGAACCTTTAGGCATCGCACCGTTTCTATATTTACCACTTAAATAACCACTTGCTAAAGGAGAATAAGATAAACAACCAATTTGTTCTCTAATCGATACCTCAGCAAGACCGACCTCATAGGATCTATTAAGTAAACTATAAGGATTTTGAATAGACATCATTCGTGGTAAATTTTTATCCTTTGATAAGTGAATATAATTCATAACTCCCCAAGGTGTTTCATTAGATAAACCGATATATCTAATTTTTCCCTCATCAATATATTTTTGTAAATGATTAAGCACATCTTCAAATTGACTCCATTCACTTTCTTTATGTATGTACCCAAGTTTCCCAAAATTATTTACATTCCTTTCTGGCCAATGTAATTGATATAAATCTATATATTCTGTTTTTAATCTTTTAAGACTATTATTAAGAGCACTTTCAAGATTTTTTCCAACAAAACTATTTTCGCCATTTCTAAGATAATCTCTCGAAGGTCCTGCAACTTTTGTTGCAAGCACAACTTCATCTCTTTTTTTTGATTTAGAAAACCAATTACCGATAATTTCCTCTGTTAATCCATAAGTATTTTTTTTTGGTGGTACGGAATAAAGCTCGGCAGTATCCCAAAAATTTACACCGTTTTCTAAGGCATAATTCATTTGTTCAAAAGCATCTTCTTCGCTATTTTGCTCTCCCCAGGTCATTGTACCGAGACAAATTGTGCTAACATTTAGGTCAGTATTTCCTAATTTTTTATAATTCATAATTTTTTAATTAGCATTTGTTAGTGTTTGACTGCTTGAAAATATATTAAAATATTACTATATATATTCTATGGAATTTAACAGAAATAATATTTTAAATAAAACAACAACTGCAAAAAAAGCAGTTGTTATGGATGAAGGTTTAAGAGCTTACATGCTTAAAGTCTATAATTATATGTCAACAGGAGTTTTGTTAACAGGAATAGTTGCTCTATTAACATTTAAAATGTCAGTAGTGACTAGCACCGATGGTTCAATAGTTGGTCTTACAGAAATTGGAAACGCTATATATCTATCGGGTCTTAAATGGATTATAATGTTGGCGCCATTAGGTATTGTACTTTATATGAGCTTTGGGATGAATAAAATGAGTGCATCAAAAGCTCAAACAACTTTTTGGGTCTTTGCAGGTTTGATGGGTCTATCTCTTTCTTCAATATTACTTGTTTACACAGGATTAAGTGTTACTAGAGTATTCTTTATCACTTCCGCAACCTTTGGAGCAATGAGTATTTATGGTTATACAACTAAAAGAGATTTAACTAAATTTGGATCTTTCTTAATGATGGGCTTGATAGGAATTATAATTGCATCATTAGTGAATATTTTTTTAAAATCCTCAATGATGTATTTTGTCATCTCAATTTTAGGTGTTTTAATTTTTGTTGGCTTAACTGCATACGATACACAAAAGATCAAAAACATGTACGCAGCATCAGATAGTGGTGAGTTGATGGGTAAGAAAGCAATAATGGGTGCTTTGACATTATACCTGGATTTTATAAACCTTTTTATTATGTTACTAAGATTGTTCGGTCAGAGAAGATAATTATCTCTGAAGCTTTTTCCAATTAGTATTATTCAATAAATTCTCAAGATTGTCTGAATTTCGATAGATAACACCTTTTGAATCTGTTATTAAGTATTTAAAATTTTTATTATTTGGTTTAAAATTTTTGCAAATTTTATACATAGCATTTTCTGCTGTGTTTTTAAAAACACTAAATCCAACTTGCTTAGCAGAAATTGTTAATCCATAGTCTCTCCAAGATCCTTCAGAGACCATCTTAGCATAAAGATTTAATATGATTTTTAGTTCTTTTTTTTCAAAAAAATTATTTTTTATATTAAAATCAAAATTATTATTGACTATAAGTTTTAAGTTAGTTTTCATCAATCTTATACTTGTTTATTAGACCTATTTGAAAAGCTGTAAATACAAAAGTTATAGGTAGTAACCCCCAAACTTTGAAATTAACCCAAAATTCCTCTGATTGAGTTCTCCAAACAGCTTCGTTTAGAATAGCTAATCCAAAAAAGAAGTAAATCCACCTATTTGTTAGAATTTTCCAACCCTCATCTTTAAGTGGTAAAGATTTACCTAAAAATTTTTTTAAAAGTGGTTGGGATGAAAAAAATTTTCCAAATATTAATACAAATCCAAATAAAATATTAACTACCGTAGGTTTAATATAAATAAATATAGGATTATCAAAATAAATTGTTAATGATCCAAAAAAAGTAATTAATATTCCTCCTACAAGAGGAATCATTGGAATTTTTTTTTCTAAGAACCAAATAATTACAACTGCTATTAATGTTGCAACTATAAATGGTGGTATAGCGACTTTAAGATCTTTACCGCTATTATAATAAATACTAAAGAAAACCAATAACGGACCAAAGTCTGTGACAAATTTGATTAAAGATTTATTCACACTTCATATTAACAGATTAAAAAAACAATCATATTTTTTTTATTGATTTTTTTTAACAAATCCCCATACTAATAATGTGACTATTCAAAAAGCAAAATTTTCTATTGGAGATGTGGTAAAACACAGACATTTTGATTTCAGGGGCGTAATATATGATGTTGATTTTGAATTTAATAATTCAGAAGAGTGGTATCAATCTATACCTAAAAATGTAAGACCAAGAAAAGATCAGCCATTTTATCATTTGCTAGCAGAAAACGATGAAATCACATACGAGGCTTATGTCTCAGAACAAAATCTGTTGGTAGATAACTCAGGTGAGCCTATTAAGCATCCTTTAATTAATGAAATATTCTCAGGAAAAAGAGGATCAAGTTATTTTAAACCCTCAAATTAAAAAATAGGTCAATTTTTAAACACATTTAACTCAAAACTTAGACATATCTAACAATTATAATTTAATTAATCTGGCCAAGGATACAAACTTTCTTCCTTATTTATCTCCCTCTGTGTTCTTGGTCAGAATTATATATAGAAAATATTTTCATAATGATTATGTATCTTTCAAATGAATATTTTTTATAAAATTAATAATTTAAGCTTTAGGGCTCAAAAATACGTTTTTTTTCTTTTCATAGTAGTTTTTTCTATAGGTGTTGTTGAAGCCCTAGTTCTATCACCTGCAGATTATAAACAAAGTGATAGCGTTAGAATAATGTATGTTCATGTACCATCTGCATGGACATCTGTTGGGATATTTTCAGTGATAGCAATTTTATCCCTAGGAAACTTAATTTTTAAAAATAAATATTTTTTAACAATTGCAAAAAGCTTAGCTCCGTCTGGTCTAATATTTAATATAATTGCTTTAGTTACTGGAGCAATATGGGGCAGACCTACTTGGGGCACTTGGTGGGCGTGGGATGCAAGAATAACTTCTATGTTAGTACTGTGCATTTTTTATATTCTCTACATTTTAAGTTGGAGAGTCTTTGAGAATAAAGAAAGCGTAAATAAAATTACCTCTGTAATATCAATCTTAGGCTTGATAAATTTACCTATAATTAAATTTTCTGTAGAGTGGTGGACAACACTTCATCAACCCGCTTCAATTACTTTATCTGGATCTTCGATACATTCCTCAATGTTATTGCCATTGTTTATAATGACTGCGGCATTTGTACTTTTTTCCGTTCTAATATTTTTGATGAAATATAATACAGAACTGATAAAGATTAAAAATAAAGGTCTAGATAGAATATGACATTTGAAATTATATCAATGAATGGATACGGCTTATATGTATGGTCTTCTTTTATTTTTACTTTTATAAGCTTTTTTGTTCTATACCATGTGATAAAATTTCAATTAAAAAAAGAACAGGAAAAATTCAAATCTAAATATTTTGATTTAACTGAAGAAAAAACCGAGAACGTCAAAAAACAGAAGACTTATAGAGAAATATTGGCTTTTACAAATATATCAAAAATTTAATTTTAAAAATATATGTTTGGTAAAAAAGTAAAACTGAGAATTATTTTCTTATCTTTTGCTCTTGTTTCACTAATTTTAATTGTATTTTTAATATTAAAATCATTAGAGGAAAATGTAGTTTACTTTAAGTCTCCAACGGAAATTAAAAATTTATCTGAATTAACAAAGAAAAAGGTACGAGTTGGAGGTATGGTTAAAAAAAACTCATTAGAGGTAAATTCTAAAGAAATCAGTTTTGTAATAACTGATTTTAAAAATGAGATAAAAGTAACTTATTCTGGAATAGTTCCCAACCTCTTTGAGGAGGAGAAAGGCGTAGTTGCTGAAGGTTTTATTCAAGACAGAAAATTTTTTGTTGCAAAAAAAATTTTAGCTAAGCATGATGAAAATTATATGCCTCCCGAAGTTAAAAAGGCATTAGAAAATAACTAATGATTAACCAACTAGGCAATTATTCTTTGGTATTTTGTGTTTTATTTTCTATATTTATAATTACTCAGTCAATAAGAGCAATCATTTCTAAAAATTCAAAATTTGATGGCATTTTTTATAATTTAGTTTTTTTACAACTTTTTCTAGTTGTATTTAGTTTTTTTTGTTTAGTTGTTAATTTCATAGTTTCAGACTTTAGCAATGTAACCGTTTATAATAATTCTCATACATCTAAACCACTATTCTATAAAATATCAGGTGTTTGGGGAAATCACGAAGGTAGCTTGTTACTTTGGTTGCTTGTATTAATATTATTTTTATTTTTATTTATTTTAAATTCTAAAAAATCTGAAAATAGCTATAAATTATTAACAATATTATTTCAAGAAGTAATCATATTTGGATTTTTGCTTTTTATAATCTTTACCTCAAACCCTTTTGAATATGTATTTCCAACTCCAATAGAGGGTCTAGGACTTAACCCAATTTTACAAGATCCTGCGTTAGCCATTCATCCTCCTATTTTATATTTAGGATACGTTGGGACATCATTAGTATTTTCTTCATCTTTAGCTGCCACTGTAAACAAAAGTATTAACTCTGATTGGGCAAAACATATAAAGAAATGGATATTTGCATCATGGATATTTTTAACACTCGGCATAATGTTAGGTTCAATATGGGCTTATTACGAACTTGGTTGGGGAGGATTTTGGTTTTGGGATCCTGTGGAAAATGTCTCCTTAATGCCATGGTTATGTTTAACAGCGTTATTACACTCAGTTTTAGTTTTAGAAAAAAGAAATTCATTGAAAAACTGGACAATCATACTTTCAATCGCAACTTTTGCATTAAGTATGAGTGGAACCTTTCTAGTAAGATCAGGGATTTTAAACTCAATACACACATTCGCAAATGATCCTTCAAGAGGTCTATTCATACTAATTTTTTTATTTATTTTAATTTTATTAGCAATAATTATTTACTTTTCATATGAAATTAAAAATACTAATCCATCTAATAATTTTTTTTGGCTCAGTAAAGAAACTGCAGTTTTAATTAATAATTGGTTTATGATGTATTTTTTATCTGTGGTGTTAGTTGGAACATTATATCCAATTTTTTTAGAGGTAATCAGTAATGAAAAAATTTCAGTGGGTGCTCCATTTTATCACAAATTAATGGTTCCTTTTTTGATACCTTTTTTTATTTTTATGTCTATCGGACCTAGATTAAAATGGATTAAGGACAAGTTTACAAAAATAAATTACTATCAAATTTTAATACTTATTTTATCATTAGTTATATCTTACCTTATAGTTGAATATTCAGGCGTTAAATATCTTTTTTCAACTATATTAATTTCAACTTCAATTTTTTTATTTTATAGCAGTGCGAGTGATCTTGTTAAAAAAAATGTTCAGTTCCCCCAAAAAATTTCTCATTTTGCATTTAGCTTACTTATAATAAGTATTCTGGTTAATGGAATTTATTCGAAAGAGATTAATTCAAATATGAAAGTTGGTGATAATCTTACTTTCATGAATAAAAAAATTGAGTTTAAAAGTATAAATTTTGAAAAACAGGATAACTATAATTTGTTGAGAGGAAATTTTGAAATTACTGAAGAGGGAAAAATACCTATAAATTTTCAGCCAGAAATCAGGATATACGATCAACCCGTAATATCCACTAGTGAAGCAGATATTAAGACAAATTTACTGAACGATAACTTTATTGTATTTAGTTTGCTAAAGGAGGGAGAGGTGTTTAACGTAAGATATCAACAAAAACCCTTCATGATCTGGATTTGGATATCACTTATCATGTTAGCTTTTGGAGGCAGTTTAGCTTTAATTAAAAAATGAAATTTAAAAAATTAAATTTAGTTTTAATATTATCAATAACAATTTTAGTTTTTTTTGCTTTGTATTTAGGTATGAAAAAACAAAATTTGTATACCACGGATCATATCGTAAATAAAAAAATGCCTAACTTAATAAGTACAGAACTTTTTACTGGAAAAGAAACAAATATAAGTGAATTAGTTACAAAAGAAAAGTTTACAATTTTAAATATATGGGCATCTTGGTGTGCACCTTGTAGGTCTGAGCATAAACATCTAATTACTCTTTCTTCTAATAATAATTCAAAAATAGTTGGTTTGAATTATAAAGATAAGATTGAAAATGCTAAATCTTTTATATCACAATTAGGTAATCCATATGATCATATACTATTAGATAAAAAAGGTTTTATTTCAATTGATATAGGTGCATACGGTGTTCCAGAGACATATATAATCGATAACACAAATAACAAAATTATAAAAAAATATCTTGGACCTATTGATGAGTTTATTTTAAAAGAAATTATAAATATATTAAATTCATGAAAAAAATTTTTAAATTAATAACCTTTTCTTTTTTATTTTTAATACTAATTAATAATTCAGTTTTAGCTGATAATAAAATTAGCAAAGTTGACTCAATTTCAAAAAATTTAAGATGTTTAATCTGCCAAGGTCAATCTGTGTATGACTCGCAATCTGAATTTGCGATAAGTGTTAAAGATTTAATTAAAAAAAAAATTGAGGAGGGTAACTCAGACAATGATATTTATGAATATTTGAAAAATAAATATGGTGACTGGATAATGTATGAACCTAAATTAGACAAAAAAACACTTCTTCTTTGGATATTACCGTTGATTTTGTTTGTTTTTGGTGGTCTATTAATATTCAAAAAAGCATTTATAAATTATAATAAAAATGTTTAAATTTTTAAAAATATTTGTACTTTATTTCTTTCTTTCTTTGCCTGTATATGCTGAAGAACAGAATAAATTTGAAAGTGACCATCAGTGGAATTTTTATTCCGGGATGTTTGATTTCAGTGATGATGGTGCAAAATCTACTTTATTTGGAATTCAACATCAGAATGAAAATCTTCTACGAGATAGTTTTCTAGGGACTCTTTCTCCTGTTACAGGTTTTATGCTGACAGCCGATAATGCAACTTATTTCTATACTGGTATACAAGCTGAATATAAACTTGGTTTTGTCAACTTTGTACCGAGCTTTACTCCTGGTTTATATGGCGAAGGTGATGGGAAAGATTTGGGACACCTAATCGAATTTAAGAGTGAAGTACAATTATCCTTAGATTTATTTAAAAATTCTCAACTCGGTCTATCTTATAACCATATTTCTAATGCAAGTATTGGAGATAAAAATCCTGGGGCAAATAGTTATATGTTCAATTTTCTTCAAAAGTTTTAAAGAAACTTTATGAGCTTAAAAAATTGTCATAACTTTCAAGATTTTAGGAATCTTGCAAAAAGAAAATTACCATCACCAATATTTCACTATATTGATGGAGCAGCAGATGATGAAATAACTTATAACAGAAATACTTCTGCTTTTAATGATGTAGATCTAGTACCAAATGTTTTAAGAGGAGTTGAGAAGGTTGATTTGTCCACTACCATTTTTGGTAAAAAACTTGACTTACCTTTTTATTGCTCACCAACAGCATTACAAAGACTATTTCATTACGAAGGTGAAAGAGCTGTGGGTAAAGCAGCAAAAAAATTTAATACAATGTTTGGAGTTTCTGCTTTAGCAACTGTGAGTGTTGAGGAGATATCATCTTTGATTGATACTCCAAAAATGTTTCAATTTTATTTCCATAAAGATAGAGGGTTAAACGACTCATGTTTAGAAAGAGCTAAAGCTGCAAAATTTGATGTAATGGCTTTAACAGTTGATACTATAACCGGTGGTAATCGTGAAAGAGATTTAAGAACCGGTTTTACTTCACCTCCAAAACTAACACTTGCGAGTTTATTTAGCTTTGCGACAAAACCAATGTGGGGCATTAATTATGTAACGAGAGGAAAGTTCGAATTACCTCATTTACAAGATTATGTAAAAGAGGGCACTAGTACTAATACATCAATAGGAAACTATTTTTCTACTATGTTAGATCAATCTATGAACTGGAATGATGCAGAAAAACTTTGCGCGCAATGGGGAGGACATTTTGCTTTGAAGGGAATTATGAGTGTAGAGGATGCAAAAAAAGCAGTTGATATTGGTTGTACAGGAATAATGGTTTCAAATCACGGAGGAAGACAGCTAGATGGAGCTAGATCACCGTTCGATCAACTGGCAGAGATAGTAGATGCAGTAGGTGATAAAATTGACGTTATTTGTGAAGGAGGTTTTCAAAGAGGTACACACATGTTAAAAGCTTTATCATTAGGTGCAAAAGCATGTGCTGGAGGACGGTTATACCTTTATGCATTAGCTGCAGCAGGACAAGCTGGTGTTGAAAGAGCTCTAGGACAGTACAAAACTGAGTTAGAAAGAGATATGAAATTAATGGGTTGTACAAAAATAAGTGACCTAAGTAGAAATAATTTAAGATTTAGATAGTCATGGGAGTTCATGACTGCCTCAATTTTGAGGATTTCCGAAATTTAGCAAAAAAAAAACTTCCTAGCCCAATTTTTCATTACATAGATGGCGGTGCAGATGATGAATCAACTTTAAAAAGAAATACAGAATCATTTAAAGACTGTGATCTAATTCCAAATGTGTTAGCAAGTGTTGGAAAGCCTGATTTATCAACAACTCTATTTGGACGAAAAATTGATATGCCAATTTTTCTTTCTCCTGCTGCAATGCAAAGACTCTATCATCCAGATGGAGATAGAGCATCAGCAATAGCAGCTAATAAATTCGGTACCTTTTATAGCATGTCCTCTATGGGCAATAATACTATTGAGGAGATATCTAATATTTCAAGTGGACCAAAACTTTTTCAGCTTTATGTTCATAAAGATAGATCCATATCCGACGATTTAATTGAAAGGTCTAAAAGATCAGGATTCGATGCAATGTGTTTAACAGTAGATACACTAGTTGCAGGTAATAGAGAAAAGGACCATAAAACAGGATTTACAACTCCACCAAAATTCACTTTTCAGAGTTTAATTAGTTTTGCAATGAGGCCAAGATGGGTGTTCAACTATCTAACTGGTAAAAAATTTGAATTATCAAATGTAAAAAAAAAAACAGATAAAGGAACAAATATTTCAAAGTCAGTAATTGAGTATATAAATGAGCAATATGATCCTGCTATGGGATGGAAAGATGCAGAATATTGTGCAAAAAAATGGAATGGCCCATTTGCGTTAAAAGGCGTAATGTCAGTTGAGGACGCAAAGAGAGCAATTGATATTGGATGTACAGCAATTATGATATCAAATCATGGAGGAAGACAATTGGATGGATCTAGGTCACCATTCGATCAAGTTAAAGCAATTTCTGATGCTGTAGGAGATAAACTTGAAATTATATTAGACGGAGGTGTGAGAAGAGGAACTCATGTCTTGAAAGCGATCGCGGCAGGGGCAAAAGCATGTAGTTTTGGAAAGATGTTTCTGTTCTCTTTAGCCGCAGGTGGACAGCAAGGTGTTGAACACTTATTAAAGATCATGCGTGAAGAAATTAATAGAAATATGGTTTTAATGGGGTGCAAAAATTTGAAAGAGTTAAATAGTTCAAAAATAATTTATAGAAAGTAATATAAATTATAAAAGTTTTATTAGACAGTTGGCATTTTTTAAGCTAATTTTTAAAAAAAATTAATCAAATATTTACGAAAGGTAAAATAAAATGAAGTTGGCTACAAATTTAAATAGACTAGGTACAGAAACCGCTTTTAGTGTATTGGCTGAAGCAAAAGCTTTGGAGGCAAAGGGGAACCCTATGATACACTTAGGTTTAGGCCAACCTGATTTTAAAACACCAAAACACGTCGTTGACGCTGCAAAAAAAGCGTTAGATGACGGTCATCATGGATACGTAATGTCAAACGGAATACCAGAATGCCGACAAGCAGTTACTAGATGGATTAAAAGAAGATATAATGCAGATGTTGATTTTGAAAGAATTTTAATAATGCCTGGTGGCAAACCAACCATGAGTTATGCAATACAATGTTTTGGTGAACCAGGAGCAGAGATAATTCACCCTACACCTGCTTTCCCTATATATGAGTCTATGATAAATTATACAGGATCGACTCCTGTTCCATATGATCTGACTGAAGATAAAGATTTAAAATTTAACCCTGAAAAAATTTTATCATTGATTACTGATAAGACTAGATTGCTAATTTTAATTAACCCAAATAACCCAACTGGAAGTTTTGTAGAAAAAGAGTCAATTGATGTTTTAGCTGAAGGATTAAAAAAGCATCCGCATGTTACTATTTTAAGCGATGAAATTTATAGTAGACAAATTTTTGATAACAAAGAAATGCCATCTTTTTTTCATTACCCAGAGCTTCGTGAGAGATTAATAGTCTTAGAAGGTTGGAGCAAAGCGTATTCTATGACTGGATGGAGATTAGGCTGGAGTTTTTGGCCTAAAGAATTAGTTGAACATGTTAATAAGCTTTTAATTAACAGTGTATCCTGTGTTAATGCTGCAGCGCAGTTTGCTGGTATAGCAGCCCTTGATGGACCAGATGATTCAATCGACGAAATGATGGTTAAGTTTACACAAAGAAGAGACTTAATTCATAAAGGACTTAATGAATTGCCTGGAGTCGAATGTAGTTTGCCAGGTGGTGCTTTTTACGCATTTCCAAAAGTAACTGGAACAGGAATGAGCGGTGCAGAATTTTGTAAAAAAGCCATGCATGAGGCTGGAGTTGCAATAGTTCCAGGTACAGCATTTGGTAAAACCTGTAATGAATATGTAAGATTTAGTTTTGCAGCATCTAGAGACAATATTTCTCAAGCATTAGAGAATATTAAAAAGATGTTGGGATAATTTAAATTTTCTTATAATCTATGTTCATTAAATTATTATGAGCATTGCATCTATAGAAACAGAGCTTAAAAGTATTTTTAGAGATCGTTTTTCAACATCCACATCTACAAGATTTAATTACTCTCGTGGAGAGGACACATACGACCCGGTACCTTCAAAAGCAGTGGTTTTCCCTGAAACCAACGAGGAAGTATCGACTATTTTAAAATTATGCAATGAAAAAAAAATTCCCGTTGTGCCATTTGGAACGGGTACATCTTTAGAAGGAAACGTCGTTGGTAATGAAGATGGAATTACAATATCATTAGAAAAAATGAATAAAATTTTAAGCTTAAACGCTGAGGATTTTGATTGTAGAGTACAAGCTAACGTTACAAGAGAACAATTGAATGAACATTTGAGGGAAGATGGAATATTTTTTCCAATAGATCCAGGAGCCAATGCTGCAATCGGTGGTATGGCAGCAACATCTGCCTCAGGGACAATGGCAGTCAAATATGGTACGATGAAAACTGTAATCTCTGGTTTAACTGTTGTTTTACCGAATGGAGATATTTTAAATACTGGAGGCAGAACAAAAAAAACTTCCGCAGGTTATAATTTAACAAATTTGTTTATAGGATCGGAGGGCACACTAGGTGTAATAACAGAAATACAATTAAGATTATCTCCAATTCCAGAAAATATAATGAGCGCTGTTTGTCATTTTCCAACATTAGAAGATGCTGTCAAAACTGCACAAGAAACTATCCAATACGGTATTCCAATTGCAAGAATAGAAATGCTTAACAAAGATCAAATGGATATAAGTGTTAACTATTCAAAATTGAAAGATGTAAACGTAGAACCTACATTATTTTTCGAGTTTCATGGCTCAGAAATTTCTAATAAAGAGTCTATAAAAGTTGTAGAGGAGCTTTCAAATAATAATAAAGGAAGTAAATTTAAGTGGGCTGCTGATTTAAAAGAGAGAAATAAATTATGGCAAGCTAGATGGGATGTGTACTATTCTGTTAAAGCTTTGGTAAATAATGGCAGAGTATATTCTACTGATGTATGTGTTCCAATTTCAAGGATAACAGAATGTGTAAAATTTGCTGAAGAGGAAGTAAATAAAATTGGTTTGAGAGCGCCTATGGTTGGCCACTTGGGAGATGGGAACTTTCATGTATTATTTCCATACGATCCTAATGACAAAGAAATTTATAAAAAAATCCGAGAATTTAGTAATAAACTAATAGATAAAACTTTGGAATTAAAAGGAACGATAACCGGTGAACATGGGGTTGGTTTACACAAAAAAAGCTATCTTTTAAAAGAGCATCCAGACAACATACCACTGATGAAAACGATCAAAAGAAGCATCGATCCTAACAATATAATGAATCCTGGGAAAATTTTTGATCTAAATTGATTATGAAAAAAGTACTTGTCACTAGAAGGTTGCTAAGATCAAATGAGGATAAGCTTAAAAATTTATATGATGTGAATCTTAATTTAAATGACGAATTGTATTCCCAAGATAAACTAATAGAGCTTAGTCAAGGATGTGATGGAATTTTATCTGCGTTAACAGATAAATTAGATGAGGAAACAATAAATAAATTACCAGATAGCGTAAAAATTTTGTCTAATTTTGCAGTCGGTTTTGGAAATATTGATCTTGACGCTGCAAAAAAAAGAGGTATTGCAGTAACTAATACGCCAGAAGTCTTGACCGATGCTACTGCAGAAATTGGTATCTTATTAATCTTGGGTGCGTGCAGGAGGGCTTCTGAAGGTATTGAGGGTGCAAGAGAGTCTAACTGGAAATGGTCAGCTGACTATCTTATTGGCAAACAATTAACTGGAGCACGACTAGGAATATTGGGAATGGGTAGAATAGGTCAAAAAATTGCGCAGATAGCTAGATCATTAGGTATGATTATACATTACCACAACAGATCCAAGCTTAGTGGTGAAAAAGAGCAAGGAGCAACTTATCATGAAACTCTAGACAGTTTATTGTCTGTATCTGACGTGTTATCAGTGTGTTGTCCAGCCTCCAAAGAGACTGTTAATTTAATAAATAAAGATGCACTAGAAAAATTGCCAAAAGGATCAGTAGTAACTAATGTGGCTAGAGGAGATATCGTTGATGACGAAGCTTTAATAGACGCATTAGATAGAAGAAAAGTTTATGCGGTTGGTCTTGACGTATATAAAGGAGAACCAAACTTAAATCCTGGGTACATTAAGCATAAGAGTGCATTTATATTACCGCATCTAGGTAGTGCCACAAAAGAAACTAGGACTGCAATGGCTAATCTAGCCATTGATAATCTTACAGAATTCTTTGATACAGGTGATTGTAAGAACAAAGTTAACTAAAGATTTAAATAATTACCACTCAAGGTTGTAAATAATTTATAATAAGTCTATTTAGCATAGGACTCTTCAACCCTTTTATGCTTTAATTGCATAGTTAATTAACTAAGAGGAGAGAAGAATGATTAAATCTAAAAAATCTTTGAAGGGAAAAACACCTTCAAGACGAAAATTCTTCAAGACAGCAGCAGCAGCCGGTGTAGCAGCAGTTGCAATGCCTTACGTAAATTTAGGTGCAGCTCAAACCTTGAAAATGCAAGCAGCATGGCCAAGTGGAGCTAACATATTTTTCGAAATGGCAGGCGACTATTGTAAAATGGTTAGCGATATGTCTGGAGGATCTTTAAAAATTGATCTACAACCTGTTGGAGCAGTTGTAAAGACCAGTGAAATTGGTCAAGCTGTTAGCTCAGGTGCTGTTGATATGGGTCACTGGGTAACTGCATACTGGTATGGTAAAAATCCAGCTGCATCTTTATTCGGAACTGGTCCGTCATACGGAATGTCATCTCAGGAAGTAATGGGATGGATGGAATATGGTGGAGGAAGAGCTCTGTATGAAGAGACTATTGCAAAAGTAGGCTTTGATTATACTGGTGTATTCCATATGCCAATGCCAGCACAACCATTTGGTTGGTTTAAGAAAAACGTAACTAAAGTATCTGATGTTAAAGGTATGAAGTATAGAACAGTTGGTCTTGCTACTAACGTTCTTACTGCAATGGGAATGGTCGTAAGACAATTACCAGGTGGTGAAATTCAACCAGCAATGAAAACTGGTTTAATTGAAGCAGCTGAGTTTAACAACCCAACTTCAGACTCTCAGTTTGGTATGCAAGATGTTTCTAAGCACTATCACTTAGGAAGTTTCCACCAATCACAAGAGATGTTTGAAATACCAATTAACAACAAATCTTTCAACAGTCTGTCACCAGCAAATCAAGCAATATTAAAAAATGCTGCTTATGCTGCAAACACAGATAACTATTTCAAAGCATTAGTTAGATATTCAGCAGATTTATCCAAATTAATGAATGAACATAAAGTTAACGTTTACCAAACGTCTGATGAAATTTTAGCTCAACAACTAAAAGGTTGGGATAAAGTTATTGGCGATTTTACGAAGAAAGATGCTTTCTTCAAAAAAGTCGTAGATTCTCAAAAAGCATACGCTAAGAAAGTAATGAAATACTTGCTGATGAATCAGCCTAATTACAAGCTGGCATATGAAAATGAGTTTGGACCAATTGCTAAAGTTAAAATATAAACTTTAACTAAAGTAAATTTAAAGGGGGCTAAAAGGCCCCCTTTTTTTTGTTTGCTAAACTAACTGTATTTATCATAAAGTAAAATAATGAGATCTTTCATAAAATTTGCAGATACCCTTAGTGCCTCAATGGGAAAAGCTTTTTCTTGGTGTATTGTAATTCTAATGGGAGGCACATGTTATGAAGTAATTATGGCATATGCTTTTAATAGTCCTACATTATGGAACTTTGATTTTAGTTTACAGATGTATGGAGCTATTTTTATGATGGCAGGAGCATATACCTTATCTACCGAAGCGCATGTAAGAGGGGATGTCATTTACAGACTATTCCCAACAAGAGTTCAAGGTTGGATTGATTTAGTTTTATATTTTATTTTTTTCTTTCCAGGTATTTTAGCTTTAGTATTTTACGGGTATGAATATGCAGCACTCGCATGGAAAATAAAAGAAACTAGCTGGAATAGTCCAGCACAAATACAAATTTATATGGCAAAGTCTATAATACCTTTATCGGGACTCTTATTAGCAATTCAGGGTATTAGTGAAGTGTTTAGAGCAATTATATGTATTAAAACAGGTCACTGGCCAGAGAGACTTTCAGCAGACGCTGAAGAAACAGAAAAAGTATTAATGAGAACTTCACAAAAGGATGACAAAGCCGATGTTATTTGAACTTTCAAATCCTGAGATAGCAATTTTAATGATGAGTTTATTTCTTTTTGCTGTTTTATTAGGTTTCCCAATCGCATTCACCTTATTAGCGATGGGAGTTGGATTTGGTTATTACGCTTACTTTGATCCAAGTAGGATGGATCATTTACTCGATAATCGGATATTTTCTTTATTAGTTCAAAATACCTATACGATAATGGATAATACCGTTTTAACTGCAGTCCCCTTGTTTCTTTTTATGGGCTATCTGGTAGAAAGAGCAGGAATTGTAGCAAAATTATTTTTTGCGATCAGATTAGCATCTCATCGACTGCCAGCATCAATGGCTGTTGCAGCACTTGTAACTTGTGCACTATTCTCAACAGCAACAGGAATTATCGGTGCTGTTGTAACTTTAATGGGACTTCTAGCTTGGCCGGCAATGATAAGAGCTGGATATGATAAAAAATTTGCATCAGGTGTAATTTGCTCTGGAGGTTGCTTAGGAATACTAATCCCACCAAGTATTATGTTAATTGTTTATGCTGTTATAGCTCAGCTTTCGCCCTTAAGACTTTTTGCAGCTGCGATATTTCCAGGTCTAATGTTAGCTGGTTTGTATATTCTTTATGTAATAATAAGAGCATATTTTAATCCATCTTTAGCACCTAAACCAGCAGCAGAGGAAATACCACCAAGATCCGAGATATTAAAAGAAGTATTAGTATCTTTTGTTCCATTATTTTCTTTGATAATTTTAGTACTCGGCACAATTTTAGCAGGACTTGCCACTCCAGCCGAGGCAGCAGCAGTCGGTGCTTTTGGAGCTTTGGTGCTTTCATATTTCTATAAATCTTTAAAATGGAAAAACTTTAAAGAGTCGGTATTTCTTACAGCAAAAACAAGTGCAATGATTATGTGGTTGTTTGTGGGTTCATGGACCTTCGCATCCGTATTTTCATACCTTGGAGGACATGAAGTTTTTGAAACGTTCTTCAAATCAATGGATATTCAACCATGGCAATTTCTAGTAATTACTCAAATAATAATATTTTTACTGGGTTGGCCCCTTGAGTGGACAGAAATTTTAATTATTTTTGTTCCAATATTCTTACCTCTTGTTGAGTTTTTTGGAGTAAACCCTTATTTTTTTGCAATGCTAATAGCTTTAAATTTACAAACTTCTTTTTTAACACCACCTATGGCAATGTCAGCCTACTATTTGAAAGGAGTCCAAAGTAGGAATGTTGAACTAATGCAAATATTTAGAGGTATCATGCCTTTTTTAGGCATTGTAATTTTAGCTATGGTCTTAATGTATATATTTCCAGGTATTGCACTGTGGTTACCAGATACTTTATTTGCTAATTAAAATTTTAAATGTCAAATCTTTTTTCATTACCTGTTTATCAGTTAGCTGAAAAAATAAGAAAATCTGAATTGACATCTACAGAACTGTGTACGAATTATATCGATCAAATTAATAAATTTGAAAAAGATGTTAAAGCCTGGGTTCATTTTGATAAAAAACTTCTTCTAGAAAAAGCGGATGAGGCTGACAAACATCGTAAGTCTGGTAAGCCTATGGGTCCATTACATGGAATTCCAGTAGCATTAAAAGATATTATAGGAACTTATGATATGCCTACTGAATGTGGAACTGTTTTACGAAAAGGTAAGACACAATCTCAAAATGCAGAAATTGTTGATATATTAAAATCAGCCGGAGCCATTATAATGGGGAAAACTACAACATCTGAATTAGCATTTCTTGCCCCATCTGCAACTAGAAATCCTCACGATTACTCTAGAACTCCAGGTGGTTCATCTAGTGGATCTGCGGCAGTTATAGCAACGCATATGGCACCGTTGTCAATTGGATCTCAAACTGGAGGTTCAGTAATAAGGCCAGCCTCATATTGTGGTGTCGTTGGTTACAAACCTAGTTATGGATTAATTTCTAGAAATGGAGTTTTAAGGACCTCATATAATTTAGATCATATTGGAGTTTTTGGCAAAACAGTGGAAGATGTTGCTCTCCTAGCAAAAATTCTAATAAAAAAAGATCAATATGACGAAGCAACTATACATTATTCATCCGAATTCATGTTAGAAGAATGTCTAAAAGGACCGCTTTTTGAACCAAAATTTATTTTTTACAAAACAGATAGTTGGAAAAAAATTGATAAAAAATCAAGGGATTCATTTGAATATTTTATAAAATCTTTTAAAAAAAATATAGAAGTCTTTGATACTCCCTCCTATTTCAAAGATATTGATAAATTCCATAGAGTTATTCATGAATGCGATTTAGCAAATAATTTTCAAATGTATTATAAAAAATCAAAAAATAAATTGTCTAAAGAAATGCAAACAGCAATATCTAAAGGTATGAAACATACTGCAAAAGAATATTTAGATGCAGTAGATTTTATGAAAAGAAGCTATGAGTCTTACAAGGAGGTTTTCGAGGATTATCATGGTGTACTAAGTCCTTGCAGTACTGGGGTTGCAGATAAGGGATTAAAAAGCACAGGTAGTGCAGATTTTAATAGAGTATGGTCCTATATGCACACACCAGCTATATCTCTACCTTTACTTCAAGGGGAAAATAATTTACCTTTAGGCGTTCAATTAACCGGCGACAAGTATGACGATCATAGATTTCTTGGAGTTGCTAGGTGGTTGGAACAAAAAAGTAAGGAGCACAATGAATAAGATTACAACACTTGTGGGTTTATCTTTCGCAATATTTTTTTTAATAGGATTAGCTACAACTCTTACTAGGTCAATGATGATATCTTTTTTCGATGTTTTACCAGTATATATTTTAATGGGTATAGCCATTGTCATGATGGTTTACGAAGCTTTTTTTGATAAAAAATAAATCATACATAAATTGAAAAACAATAGTGCAATTTTAATACCCTACTTATTGTTATTTATTCAACCTGTATTCATGGCTAGTAATTTAATTGTTGCTAGGGGTGGAGTAGAATTTGTACCACCTATTTCTCTTGCTTTTTGGAGATGGACAATAGTCTTCATAATTTTATTTTTTTTTAATTACGAAAAATTAATAAAGAAAAAAAAAATAGTTAAAAAAGAATTTAAAAAACTTTTCTTTTTAGGAGCTATGGGTTGCGGCGTATGTGGAGCATTTCCTTTTCTTGCTGGTCAAACAACAACTATTATAAATATGGGAATAATATATACATCATCACCAATATTTATAATTTTAATTTCTTATTTTCTTTTTAAAGAAAAGTTTACTGTTCTTAAATTTATTGGTTTAGTTTTATGTTTAACTGGAGTCTTATTAATAATAATTAAAGCGGATGTAAATTTACTTTTATCTCTAAAATTTACCAAAGGTGATTTATGGATGTTAGGAGCTGCGATAGGTTGGGCCCTGTATTCAGTTTACCTTTTTTATTGGAGGTCAAATTTATCTGTTTTTGAACGTTTTACAATTATATCTTTATGTGGAGCATTAAGCTTGCTACCTTTTTACATTTCTGAGCAGATTTTAATAAAACCAACAATTTTTAATAAATACTTTTATATGTGGACTTTCTTTGCTGCTATCTCTCCAGGGATAATCGCTTTTAGTCTTTATACATATACACAAAAATATCTTGGTGCCACCACAACTGGATTTACACTATATTTATTTACAGTCTATGGTGCTTTCTACGGTATTATTTTATTTAATGAAAAATTAGAGCCTTATCACTATTTATCAACTTTAATGGTATTTTTAGGAATATATTTAGTTAAAAAAAAAATAGAAAATGAAAAAATATAAAATGAATTTACCAAACGTATTAATCGTTCTATTTATTGCATATTTGATTGTAGTTATGTTTATATATTTTTACCAAAGAAAGTTGTTATACCATCCTTCAGAGAATAATTATTTAGATGAATCAAATTTAAATCACAAGATTGAAAAAATCTACGTACAATCAGATACTAAATTAATTTCTTGGTATTATAATAACAACAAAAGTTACAAAACTATTTTATTTTTCCATGGTAATGCTGGAAGATTAGATAATAGAGTTTATAAACTTAATGAATTATCAAAATTAAATATAAATTATCTCATAGTTGCATATCGCGGTTTTAGTGGCAATCAAGGTAAACCAAGCGAAGAAGGAATATATAAGGATTCTGAGGCTGCAAAAAAATGGTTAAATGATAACGGGGTAGATGATAAAAACATTATCCTATATGGAGAGTCGCTTGGTACCGCAGTAGCGGTAGATTTAGCATCAAAAAATAATTTTGCTGGTATAATTTTGGAGTCTCCCTTTACTTCAATGATAAAACTTGCAAAAAAATATTATCCATATTTACCAGTTAAAATTCTTTTAAAGGACAAATATGACTCAGAAAATAAACTACACAAAATTAATATGCCAATTCTTATTATGCATGGACATAAAGATACGATTGTACCTTTTGAAATGGGAAAAGAAATGTTCAATAAATCTAACGACCCAAAATTTAAATATTTTAATAAAATAGATGACCACATGATGGATTACAACTCTGATCTAATTTCCAGTATAAAAAATTTTGTTGAAGGTTTAAATTAGGCCACATTCTAGTCAAATAAGAAACTAATTTATCTTAAATATTTTTAAAAATGAAATATTTATTAATAACTATTTTTACTTTTTTTATAAATATTAGTTTATCAGCAGAGATATCCCATGAAAATTTCGACAAATTATTTAATGTAGGAACGATGAAATCTCATGATAATGAATTTACGTTATATTTTAAGTCGAGAAAAAAACCTGTTTTAGCTAGAGGTGAAAGAGAAAATTACATAAAAGATTACCCACAAGATCTTTATATTTACTTTCATAATACAAAAAGTGATTTACCACTCATTTCTTATGAATGGTTTCCCAAAGAAGCAAAAAAAATAAGTAATTATAATACTTATCCTGTATTCCCTGAAGATTTTGCATATTACTTATTACAAGACAATAATACACTTGTATTGATAAATGCAAAAAAGCAATTCAAGAAAAACTTTGAGTTTAATATTAGGGAAAGAAAATTAACACTTCGTGAAGATAAAAATAAAATAGATTTTATAATTTCAACTTTTGTAAAAAACTGTGGGTTTAAGAATATTAAAGAAAATTATAATTGTTATTTTTATAAACCATTAGTCTCAAGCTATCTTTTTAACTAGCTTCCAAAAAAGCATCAGCAAATTTACCTGAGTCAAAAATTTGCAAATCATCTATTTTTTCTCCTAGTCCAAGCGCGATTATTGGTAACCTAAATTTTTGAGCTATTGCTATTAAAATTCCACCTTTTGCAGTTCCATCTAGTTTTGTCATTATTATTCCTGTTATTGGGATTATTTTATTAAACTCATCGACTTGATTAATTATATTCTGACCTGAGGTTGCGTCTAACACTAATATTACTTCATGAGGAGAGTCTGAAATAATTTTTTTTGTTACATTTGCTATTTTTTTGTATTCTTCCATTAAGTTTTTTTTATTTTGAAGTCGTCCAGCTGTATCTAATAGTGTTTTATTAACATTTTTTGATTTAGCTTGCTCAGCAGCTTTGTATGCAACTGCGGCAGGATCGGAACCAGTAGAGGATTTAATAATTTCTACACCAATTCTTTTTGACCATTCCTCAAGCTGCTCTATAGCAGCAGCCCTGAATGTATCACATGCAGCAAAAGCCACTTTATTATCATTATCCTTTAAAATTTTACCAATTTTTCCAATAGTTGTTGTTTTTCCTGCACCATTCACACCTGAGATTAAAATTATATCATTTAAATTTGATCTATCAAAAAAATTCTTCTTCTCTAAAGGAAGCATCAAATTTATTATAAACTCTTTTAATATTTTATTTATCTCATTAATTGGATCTAAATTGGGATCAATTTTTCTATCTGATATAATCGTTTTAATCTTAGCAGATGCTTCAACTCCAACATCTGAACTAATTAAAAATTCTTCTATTTCATCGAGTTTTTTATCGTCGATTTCCTTTTTAACAACAATTTCTCTAAACCCTTCGGAGATTTTACTAGCACTTTTTTTAAAACCTAATTTAAACTTTTCAAATATTCCCATTATAAATTTATTTCAATTGATTTAATATTAGATACTGCACCTTTCATTTTTATAGAATTATTTTTATTTATAGAAATAGATAAATTCCCCAATTTAAATTCTATATCTACCTCATTTCCAGTTAGACCGTTTATTTTACTAGCAAAAGCAGTAGCACATGCAGCCGATCCGCAAGCCTTAGTTAATCCTGCTCCCCTTTCCCAGACCTTAACAAATATTTTTTTGCTATTCTTAATTTCAGCAAGTGTAATGTTACATCTATCTGGAAATAATTTATTTATTTCTAAATTTGGTCCAATATCCTCTAAATCAAAATTTTCCAATTTATCAACAAAGAAAATAGCATGAGGATTACCCACATTTACTGCCGTACCACCAAAATATTCATTTTTATTTTTATCCACGATTTTTAAATTTAAATTTTTTGTATCCATTTTCTGGCTAATAGGTATTTCTTTCCATTCAGTTTTTGCTATTCCAATAACTGTTTCAACTAAATTTTTGTCCAAAATTTTAGAATTTAAAACTCCTGCTTTTGTTTTTAAGATTATTTCTTTTTTATTGCTTTCTTCAGATATTAAATAAGCAACACACCTTGTGCCATTTCCACAAGCTCCAGACTCGCTTCCATCTGAATTATAAAATACTAAATAAGCATCGAACTCCTCTGCGTGGTTCATGATAATAAGTTGATCACAACCTATAAATGACCGATTACAAATTTTAATTATTTGGTCACTAGAAAGCTTAATTTCATCAGTTCTGTTATCGATAATCACAAAATCATTACCTAATCCATCCATTTTAAAAGCTTTAAAATTCATATATTTATACTTAACTTATTTATTGACTTTTTGAACCTCTATTATACTTTACCGATGTTTCCGCAAAAAACTGCTATTTGCGGTGTCTTTGTTTACAAAGAGATCGACATCAGTCAGCGATATTCGCCCACTGATGCGTTAACTGCTGGAATGAAATATGTTTGAAAATTTGACAAATAAATTTGATGAAGTTTTTTCATCTTTAAAAAAAGCTCCATCTCTTGATGAAAATCAAGTGGATGAGGGATTTAAAGGCATACGGCTAGCATTGCTAGAAGCGGATGTATCTTTAGAGGTTGTCAAAGATTTTATTGAAAAAGTAAAACCTAAAGCAATAGGTCAAGAAATTATAAGATCCACTTCTCCAGGGGATATGGTTGTGAAGGTTGTCTATGACGAGCTTGTAAACTTATTAGGAACAAAAAATATAGAAATTAATCTAAACTCAGTCCCACCTGTTCCAATAATGATGGTTGGATTACAGGGTTCAGGAAAAACAACTACTACTGCGAAAATAGCTAAATATATTGAAAAGAATAATAAAAAAAAAGTTATGATGGTAAGTTTGGACGTTTATCGTCCTGCTGCACAAGAGCAATTAAAACTATTGGGTGATCAAAATAATATTATAACTTTACCAATTATAGAGGGCCAATTACCCGCCGATATTTGTAGACGAGCATTAAGTGCAGCTAGCTTAAACGGATCTGAGGTCTTATTGTTTGATACTGCTGGCAGAACTCAAATTGATCTTCAAATGATGAGTGAGATTAAAGAAATAGAAAATATCATTAAACCAAATGAGGTAATGCTTGTTGCAGACTCACTCACGGGTCAAGTTGCTGCAAACGTTGCAAAAGAATTTAAAAATACAGTAGATGTTTCAGGGATAGTTCTTACAAGATCAGATGGTGACGGTCGTGGAGGTGCTGCTTTAAGCATGAAACACGTAGCAAATGTACCAGTAAAATTCTTGGGTGTAGGAGAAAAAATCGATAATCTAGAGGTTTTTCATCCTGATAGAGTTGCAAATAGAATATTAGGTATGGGGGATATTGTATCTCTTGTAGAAAAAGCTTCTGAAGATCTAGATGAGGAAAAATTAAAAAAAGCTGAAGAAAAATTAAAGAAAGGACAATTTTCTCTTGATGACTACCTAGGTCAACTAAGACAAATGAAAAAAATGGGTGGTATTGAAGGCGTAATGTCTTTTTTACCAGGGGTCTCTAAAATTAAATCTCAAATGGATCAAGCTGGCGTAGATGAAAAAATTATTACCCAAAATGAAGCTGTTATTTTATCGATGACCAAAAGAGAGAGAGAAAATCCTAAAATAATTGATGGCTCAAGAAAAAAAAGAATTGCTAATGGTTCTGGAACCGACATTGCCACTATCAATAAATTATTAAAACAATTTAAAATGATGTCTGAAATGATGAAAAAGATGTCAAAAGGAAATATGAAAGGAATGGCGGACAAGGGATTGCCACCAGAACTTTTTAATCAACTTAAATAAAAAGGAGAAAAATGTTAAAACTTAGATTATCAATGGGAGGTACAAAAAAACGTCCCGTATACAAAATAGTTGTTGCGGATAGTAGATTTTCTAGAGACGGAAGATTTATTGAGAAACTTGGATTCTTTAATCCTCTAATACCAAAGGATAAAAAGGAACGTGTTGGTCTAGAGGCAGAGAGAATCAAATACTGGCTAGGACAAGGTGCTCAACCAACAACAAGAGTAGCTAGGATCTTAGGTGAAAATCAAATAATGCCTATGCCGCAAAAAGGAAACAATCCTCAAAAAGCTGTACCAAAGAAAGATAGAAAAAAAGAGGATAAATCGGAGACATCAAAAGACGGGGGCAAAACATCAGAAGCTCCTAAAGAAGAAAAGAAAGCGGAAGCTCCTAAGGAAGAGAAAAAGGAAGAGGCTCCTAAAGAAGAAAAGAAAGCGGAAGCTCCTAAGGAAGAGAAAAAGGAAGAGGCTCCTAAAGAAGAAAAGAAAGTGGAAGCTCCTAAGGAAGAGAAAAAATAAAAATGTTTACTACAAGAATATTTACTTTGTACCCAGACATGTTTCCAGGCCCTCTAAACGAAGGATTATTTCGTAAGGCCATGGAAAAGAATATTTGGAATTTAGAAAAAGTAGATATTAGAAAATATGCTACTGATAAACATACTACAGTTGATGATACACCATATGGTGGAGGCTCTGGAATGCTCATGAAGCCAGATGTAGTAGCTAGTGCAATAGATAAAAATGTTAAAAAGGGTGAAAAGGTAATTTTTTTAACACCTAGGGGAAAAATTTTTAATCAAAGTATTGCCAAAGAACTTTCTTTGGAGAAATCAATAAATATAATTTGTGGTCGCTTCGAAGGCATAGACCAAAGAGTTGTTGAAACTAGGAATATTCAAGAATATAGCTTAGGTGATTTCATTTTATCAGGTGGGGAGACAGCAGCATTTGTCTTTGTCGATGCAATACTAAGATTGTTACCTGGAATTCTTGGTAATGAAAATTCAATAAAAGATGAAAGTTTTGAAAATGGTCTTTTAGAGTATCCTCAGTATACAAAACCTCAAATTTGGGAGGAAAAAGGAGTCCCAAATGTACTTTTATCAGGAGATCATGCTAAAATTAAACACTGGCGTTTATCTCAATCTGAGGCTATAACACGCGACCGAAGGCCAGATTTATGGCAAAAATATAATAAAAAAAACTAATTTGATAAACTTAATAATGAAAACAATTGAAGAAATCAACAGAGCTAATGTTGCTAAAATATCTGCTGAAAAAAAGTTGCCTAATTTTTTTCCAGGAGACATTGTCAAAGTTGGTGTAAAAATAACTGAAGGTAAAAGAGATAGAATTCAGTACTTTGAAGGCGTTTGTATAGCGAAAAAAAATAGAGATATAAATTCATCATTTACAGTCAGAAAAATATCTTTTGGTGAAGGCGTTGAAAGAACATTTGCACTATATAGTCCGATTGTTGATTCTATTAAAGTCATTAGATCTGGTCAGGTAAGAAGAGCTAAACTTTATTATTTAAGAGATAGAACTGGAAAATCAGCTCGTATTGCCGAAAAGATAAGAAAAAATATTGGAATAGAAGTAGAAACTAAATTAGAAAATAATAAAGAACCTATTCAAACGGAAAGCCAAGTCGCAGAAAATATTAAAGAAGAGTCAACTAAAAAAACAGAAAACAAAGAAGATCCAAAAAAAGAGGAAGTTGTTAAAAAAGAAGAGGGATCTTCAGAAAAAAAATAATTTTTTCTAATGCCTTACACTTTATACGATAAGATTTGGAATCAGCACTTAGTACACCAACAAGATGATGGTACATCTTTGCTTTTTGTAGATAGACATTTAGTTCATGAGGTAACAAGCCCTCAAGCTTTTGAAGGTTTAAGAACATCAAATAGAAAAGTTAGACAACCGAGTTTAACTTTAGCAGTTGCTGATCATAATGTGCCAACTACGGATAGGTCTGAGGGTATAATAGATGAAGACTCAAAAATTCAAGTAGAGACATTAGAAAAAAATTGTAAAGAATTTGGAATAAAATTGTTTGGAATGAACGATAAAAGACAAGGAATTGTTCATATTATAGGTCCTGAGCAAGGTTTTACACAACCTGGTACAGTGATTGTATGCGGTGATAGTCATACAGCCACACACGGTGCATTTGGTGCCTTAGCTTTTGGAATCGGAACTTCTGAAGTTGAACATGTATTAGCAACTCAAACTTTAGTTCAAAAAAAGTCAAAAAACCTAAGAATAAATGTAAACGGTGAATTATCAATTGGTGTAACATCCAAAGATGTAATTTTGCAAATAATTGGTAATATTGGAACAGCAGGTGGAACAGGTTATGTTATTGAGTATTCTGGAGATGTAATATCTTCATTAAGTGTTGAGCAAAGAATGACAATTTGCAATATGACTATTGAAGGTGGAGCAAGAGCTGGTTTAATAAAGCCTGATGATAAAACTTTCAATTACCTAAAAGGAAGACCTCTGTCTCCAAAAAACGGTAATTGGGATAAAGCATTAGACTTTTGGAGTAAACTTTATTCAGATAAAGATGCCACTTTTGACAAAGAGGTTAACTTAAATGCAGAGGAGATAAAACCAATGGTCACGTGGGGAACGTCACCACAAGACGTTGTTCCAATTGATGGAAAAGTTCCAAACCCAGAAAATATTGCTGATCCAGATAAGAAAAGCTCTATTGAGAGATCTTTAAAATATATGGGATTAAAACCAGATATAAATGTTCAAGATATAAAAATTGATAAAGTTTTTATTGGCAGTTGTACAAACGGCAGAATAGAAGACCTTAGAGAAGCTGCTAAGATACTAAAGGATAAAAAAATTGCTAAACATGTTCAAGCAATGGTTGTTCCAGGCTCTGGATTAGTCAAAGAACAAGCTGAACAAGAGGGATTACATAAAATATTTATTAGTTCAGGTTTTGAATGGAGAGAGCCCGGTTGTTCAATGTGTTTGGCAATGAACGCAGATAAATTAAAACCAGAGGAAAGATGTGCATCTACATCAAATAGAAATTTTGAGGGTCGTCAAGGTAGAGGTGGCAGAACTCATCTTGTAAGTCCTGCAATGGCAGCCGCAGCAGCTGTCTCTGGTAATTTGGACGATGTAAGAAAATATACAAATTAATGAAAAAATTTAAAAATCTGAAAAGCATTCCCGCTTATCTTCCAATAGTAAATATTGATACAGATATGATTATTCCAAAACAATTTTTAAAAACTATAAAAAGAACTGGTTTAGGAAAAAGCTTATTTTTTGAAATGCGATACGACCATAATGGAAAAGAAATAAAAGACTTTATATTAAATAATGAACCTTATAATAATTCAAAAATCTTAATTGCAGGAAAAAATTTTGGTTGTGGGTCCTCAAGGGAACATGCGCCTTGGGCGCTGCTAGATTTTGGAATAACTTGTGTAATAAGTTCAAGTTATGCAGATATTTTTTATAATAATTGCTTTAAAAATGGGATATTGCCAATCACAATATCAGAGGAAAAAATTAAAGAATTGGCAGAATATTCTAATCGTAAAGAGGAAATTTCAATTGATTTAATTGAACAAAAAATAACGTTTGGAAATAACGAAATTAAATTTGAAATAGATGATTTTAAAAAAGAATGTCTTATAGAAGGTTATGACGATATCGCTTTATCTTTAAATCATAAATCTAAAATTGAGTCTTTTGAAAATAAGGTTAAATCTGAAAGACCTTGGATTTTTAATGATTAAAGTAAAAAAAAGAAAAATCCTTTTATTACCAGGAGATGGTATCGGACCAGAGGTAATTGTAGAGGTTAGAAAAATAATAGAATGGCTAAATCATAATAGATCACTTGATTTTGAAATCGATGAAGATTTAGTTGGTGGAGCTGCTTATGATAAACATGGAACACCAATTACTGACGAAGTATTTTATAAAGCATTAGAAAGCCAAGCAGTAGTTTTAGGGGCAGTGGGTGGTCCTAAATGGGATAATTTAGAATTTTCAAAAAAACCAGAAAGAGCACTTCTAAAACTTCGAAAAGAATTAAAGTTATTTGCAAATTTGAGACCTGCGATATGCTTTAAGCAACTTGTTGATGCATCCAGTCTTAAGCCTGAAATAGTTTCCGGATTAGATATAATGATTGTTAGAGAATTAACTGGTGGGATTTATTTCGGTGAGCCTAGAGGTATCAAGCCAATTAATAATGGAGAAAGGAAAGGAATTAATACACATACCTATACATCAAAAGAAATAGAAAGGGTTGGTAGGATTGCTTTTGAATTAGCAAAGAAAAGAAATAATAAAGTTACCTCATGTGAAAAATCTAATGTCATGGAAGCAGGACAACTTTGGAAAGAGGAAATACAAACATTACATGATAAAGATTTTAAAGATGTACAACTGGAGCACATGCTTGCAGATAATTGTGCAATGCAGCTTTTAAGAAATCCTAAGCAATTTGATGTCATAGTTACTGATAATCTTTTTGGAGATATCCTTTCTGATGAAGCAGCTATGTTAACGGGTTCATTAGGGTTGCTGCCTTCAGCATCACTAGGAGCAAAGGACAAGGACGGAAATATGAGATCAATGTATGAACCTGTCCATGGTTCAGCTCCTGATATCGCTGGTAAAGGTTTAGCTAATCCTATTGCAACAATTTTAAGTTTTTCAATGGCTTTGAAATACTCATTAAATTTAGATAAAGAAGCCAAAGAGCTAGAAAATGCGGTTCAAAAAGTCTTAAATGACGGACTAAGAACAAAAGACATTTTGTCTAAGGGTAATAAGGAAGTTTCTACAAAAGTGATGGGTGATGCGGTTATTGCATATTTGCAAAAGTAGTATTTTTAAATTATTTTAACATAATATATGACAACATATACAGCACCAGTAGATGACATGATGTTTCTCTATGAGAAACTGAGAAACAATAAATTCTATAACGAGTTAGATAAATATAAAGACGTAACTCCAGATCTTGTAAAAAATATTTTAGAGGAGGCTGCAAAAATTAACCAAAATCTCATTTTGCCTTTAGCAAAAGCTGGTGATGAGCAACCAGCAGTTTTAGAAAATGGTGTAGTAAGAACACCACCAGGATATAAAGAGGCATATAAAAAATATATAGAAGATGGATGGACTTCATTATCCTGTGATCCTAAATATGGTGGCCAAGGAATGCCAAAAACTGTAAGTGCATTTTTTGATGAAATGCTTTCTTCGGCATCATTATCATTTAAATTATATAGCGAGTTAAGTATTGGCGCATACAATTGTATAAATCATCATGCAACAGATGATGTTAAAAAAAAGTTTTTACCAAAGATGGTTGAAGGTAAATGGAGTGGTACAATGTGTTTAACAGAGCCAGTTTGTGGTACAGATTTAGGTTTACTAAAAACAAAAGCTGTAGAACAAAGTGATGGAACTTATAAACTAACCGGTCAAAAAATTTTTATCACTTCTGGCGATCATGATTTAACTGAAAATATTATTCACCTAGTTATTGCTAGGTCATCCGACTCTCCGTCAGGAACAAGAGGTATAAGCCTTTTTCTGGTGCCTAAATTTATAGTCAACGAGGATGGATCTTTAGGTCCAAGAAATGGAATTAGTACAGGATCTATAGAAAGTAAAATGGGTATAAAAGGGTCAGCTACATGTGTATTAAATTTTGATGAGGCTGCAGGTTATATGATAGGTCCAAAAAATAAGGGATTAAATTCTATGTTTACAATGATGAACTTAGAGAGAATTGTTGTTGGAATTCAGGGACTTGGTATATCTGAAATCGCTTATCAAAACTCATTAATTTATTCTAAAGAAAGGAAACAAGGCAAAAGTAACAAAAATAATTCATCTAATGGTTCTGCAGATTTTATAATTGAGCATGCAGATATAAGAAGATCTCTTTTAAATATGAAGTCAATAATAGAGGGTGAGAGAGCATTATGTTTTTGGTTATCACAGCAAACAGAAGTTAGTTTGAACCATAATATCGAGGAAGTTAAACAAGAGGCTGCAGATTATGTTTCTTTGATGACACCTGTCGTCAAAGCTTTGTTTACAGATATGGGGTCTGAAATTACAAGTGAGGCAATGCAAATATTTGGTGGATATGGTTATACTAAAGACCAAGGTATAGAACAATTATACAGAGATAATAGAATCACACCAATTTATGAGGGCACTAACTCTGTTCAAGCAATTGATTTGGTCTTTAGAAAATTAATTAACAAAAATGGAGATATTATCGATAGATATATAAAAATGATTAAAAAAGACTTAGAAAATAATAATGAAAAGCTTTCACCATTTATTAAAGACTTAAATATATACTTAGATAAATTAATTTCATTTACCACATGGATAAAAGATAAAGTTGAAAACTCTAAGGATGATGCAAATGCAGCATGTAATGACTATTTAAAAGTATTAGGTCTTATTGCGGTAGGTCACTCTTGGATTAAAGTCCTTGAGGTAAGTTTCAATGATTATGATAATAATAAAGAATTTTATGAGGATAAAATACAAACCGCTCGCTTTTTTTTTCAAAGGGTATTACCAAGAATTGATACACATTGCATATCTGCCATGAGTGGAAGCGGATATATAATGGATTTTAAATTCAATTAAAATGAGTAGTTTTGAAAAAAATTTGGACAAAAATCCTGCAAATTTTGTTCCTTTGACACCTTTAACATTTTTAGAGAGAGCAAAAGATATTTATCCAAATTATGAAGCATTAGTTTACGAAGATAGAAAATATACTTGGCTTGATGTTTACAAAAGATGTACTCAATTTGCGAGCGCTCTTGAAAAAATTGGAATTACTAAAGGAGATACAGTATCCGTCATGGCATGTAATACTCCAGAAATATTTGAAGCACATTATTCGGTTCCTATGACAGGTGCTGTTCTTAATACAATTAATATTAGATTAGATTCTAAAACAGTTAGTTATATTTTGGAACATAGTGATGCTAAGGTATTAATTGTAGATAGACAGTTTCATGAAGTTGTAAAAAAAGCTTTATCTAATATTAAAAAAGAGATCAAAATAATTGATATTTTTGACAAGCAAGCTGATCAATCAAAGCTAGGTAAAATTGGAGATTTAGAATACGAGGAATTCTTAAAAACTGGTGACACAGACTATGGATGGAAGAGACCAGATGATGAATGGCAGGCAATTTCATTAAGTTACACCTCAGGAACAACGGGTAATCCAAAAGGTGTAGTTTATCATCATAGAGGTTCATACTTAATGGCAACAGGAAGTGCTGTAGCATGGAACATGCCAAATAGATTAGTATTTCTTTGTGTTGTCCCTATGTTTCATTGTAATGGGTGGTGTTACCCTTGGACTGTTCCAATGTTGAATGGAAAAACAATTTGTTTAAGAAATATAGATATAAAAAAAATTTTTGAATTAATTGAGACTTATAAAGTAACTCACTTTGGAGGGGCTCCAATCGTACTTAATATGATTACGGGTGCTTCTGAAAGTGACAGAAAAGAGTTAAAACATAAAGTATATGTTCTTACTGCAGGCGCACCTCCACCAAGTATAATTTTTAAAAAAATGAAAAGTCTAGGTTTTGAAGTTATGCATGTATATGGCTTAACGGAAACATATGGTCATATTACACAATGTGCGTGGAATGATGATTGGAATTCACTGGATGAGGATAAAGTTAATGAGATTAAAGCTAGACAAGGTGTTAGATACCCTAATACTGAAGGGGTCTCGGTGATAGATCCAGAGTCAATGAAGCCAGTTCCAAGAGATGGAAAAACCATGGGTGAGATAATGATCAAAGGAAATGTAGTAATGAAAGGGTATTACAAGGACAAAGATGCAACTGATAAAGCTATGAAAGATGGATGGTTTCACTCAGGAGATTTGGCGGTAATGCATCCTGATGGTTATATAAAAATTCAAGACAGATCAAAAGATATTATTATATCTGGCGGTGAAAATATTTCTTCAATCGAAATAGAAAATACTTTAGCAAAACACCCTTCTGTATCAATTGCAGCTGTAGTCGCTAAACCTGATGAAAAATGGGGTGAAGTACCATGTGCATTTATTGAGGCTGTAAAAGATAAATCTACCACAGAAAAAGAGCTAATAGATTTCTGTAAGGAAACCTTAGCTAACTTTAAAGTACCAAAAAAAATTGAATTTTGTGAATTACCAAAAACCTCAACAGGAAAAATCCAAAAGTTTGAATTAAGAAAAAAGGCTAAGGAGTTAAGCTGAATATAAACATCAATGATAAAGATGTTTTCATCTCAACTGGCGGCAGAGATATAGATCCTACCAAATCATCAATATTACTCATGCACGGTAGTGGACTTAGTCACATCGTTTGGTCTTTGCATGAGCAATTTTATATTA
>CABZCF010000010.1 GCA_902524235.1 uncultured Pelagibacteraceae bacterium
GATAATCTTATGTTCGCATTTAACGTATGCAGATTTGTCAAATCAAATGCGATTGTAATTACCAAAGATTTTTCTACAGTTGGAATAGGGTCTGGGCAGGCAAGTAGAGTCGATAGCTGCAGAATTGCTATAAATAAACTTAGAAGTCAAAATAAAAATCACAAGCGAGATGAACTATATGCTGCCTCTGATGCCTTTTTTCCATTTACAGATGGCATTGAGGAACTTGTTTTATCTGGTGTTAAAGCTATTATTCAACCTTCTGGATCTATTAATGACAAAGAAATTATTAAGTTTGCGAATAAACTTGGAATAATTTTAGTTTTTTCTAAAACAAGACATTTTAGACATTAGTTTATTTTATCAATTTTCGCGGCAAGAACAAAATCACTCTCATGTAATCCATTGATAGCATGAGTAAATATTTTTATTTTAGCGTATCCCCATCCAAACCAAATATCGGGATGATGTCCCTCCTTTTCAGCTAAATTTCCTACTTTATTTATAAAAGATTGGCTCTCTAAAAAATCATTAAATTTAAATTCTTTTATTAAAAAATAACTTTCGTTATTTTCGGATTTTACATCCCACCCGTCTACCTTTTTTAAATATTTATGTATCTCATTTAAATCAAAGCTAGGTATTCCACCTTCGCAAGGTATACATTTTTTTTCTGATAAATCAGTCATTTTCCTCCTATAATGGAGCGGGCAATGGGACTTGAACCCACGACCTTCTCGTTGGCAACGAGACGCTCTACCACTGAGCTATGCCCGCATTTTTATTTGTAGCCTATCATAGTTGAAAAAATAAATTAGGTAAAATAATTTTTTTCTTCACTGGATGAATTATAAAAAATTTGTTAAATTAAAACATGAACACAGATAAAGATTTACCAAAAATTATACCTATTTTTCCTCTATCAAATTTTATAATTTTTCCTGAAACTACCGTGCCTCTTAACATATTTGAACCTAGATACATCCAGATGATTGATGATGCAATGAAAAGTGATAGAATTATTGGAATGATACAGCCAAGAAAGACTGGAAACAAAGGTAAACCAGATCTTTATAAAACTGGTTGTGCTGGTAAAATTACAAGTTTTAATGAAACCGAAGATGGCCGTTACTTAATAATCATTAATGGGATTTCTAGATTTAACATTATAAATGAAATTGATCACGAAAGACTTTACAGGAAATGTCAGGTAGATTTTAATTTCTACAGTCAGGATGTGAATGAGATAAAAGAAAAAATGGAATTTTCAGATCTAGATAAAATACTAAAAAACTTAAAAACTTTATTTAAAAGACAAGGTTATGTTATAAATTGGAAGGATCTTCAAAAACAAAGTTTAGATCAAACAATTAATACTTTATCAATGGCATCACCATTTTCTCTTGAGGAAAAACAAATACTATTAGAGGCCACAAACTTAAATAAAAGAAGAGAAAAACTAGAGGAAATATTACAAACTTACATACTAGATAAATTTAGCAATACCACTATTCAATAATTTTGAATCAAAGACCTTTGTCAGCTAAAATAGAAACATATTTTTTAAACGCACTGTTTTTATTAATGTAAAGAAATAATTTTTCAGATAATCCTTCTGGCAAATTTTTTTCTAATTTAAAAAATTCGTGAATAAAATCAATTGAATTAGCAAAGATTACATTTTTATATTTATTATTTTTTTCAAATTCTTCAAGGATCGAGCTATCTAAGTTTAAACCATATTTGATCCTCTCATCTAATAACTTTAAAAAAAACTTTATGTCTCTTAATGTCATATTGAAACCTTGTCCAGCTAATGGGTGTATAGTGTGTACTTGATCTCCAAAGGCTAGAACATTTTTTTTAAAATAATTTCTAAGTAAAGAAAATTGTAGTTTAAAACTCTCAAATTTCTCAAAACTAGTAATTTTATATTTAGTGTTATAATTTTTAATCAAATTAATTACTTTTTCCTCATTTATTTTTGAACTATTGCTATCAAAAATTGAGTACACTAATGAAGTTTTATTATCTGAAATTGGCAAAAATGCTAGTGGTCCAGAAGAAGAGAATATTTGTTTTGCAATATTATTTTCAATTTGCTTATGATTTATAACAGTAACATAAGCCCTACTAAAATAATCTTTTTTAATTTTTCTTGAAAAGAATTTTTTTGATAAAGTATTTCTTAAATTTATATCAATTACTAAGTCGTAGGATAATAAATATTTTTTTTGAACTAATTTTTTATCAAGTTTGGTCTTAATACTTTTAAAATTTTTTTCTTTCTTTAAAGAAGACTTAACAAATTTATAAATATTTTCATATTTAAATACTGCAAATTTAAAATTACTGTTGTTTTCAAAATTTAATAATTCGTTTTTCTGACGTTCAGTTGAAATTGAAATTTTATCAATTTTGTGACCTATTTTTTCAATACCTTTGAAATATTTATTTAGAAATAATACATTAGATTGTGTAATGCCGATAGTACGCACGGATTTTAGATTTTTTGTTGTATTTTCTTCATAAAATAAATCAACTTGTATTTTTTTTTTAAGTAGTACTTTTGCTAAAACTAGCGCAGTTAAATTATTTCCTATTATGGATATTTTCATAAATAAATTTAATTTTATCAGTAAAAATTAAATGATACAAAGTGACATTCTGAGTCGAAAATATGAATATAAAAGATATATTTGATAAAAGTGCTGATTTTACTATAAAAAGAATTATAGAAATATTTGGAATAATTTTAATTATTTTTTCTATTTTGTTATTACTTTCTTTTACTTCATATTCTCCAGAAGATCCGAATTTTATTTTTAATAGCGAAAAAGAAATTGAAAATATATTAGGTTTTAGAGGCAGTTATACATCTGACATTTTTTTTCAATCTTTTGGCGTTATCTCTTATTTGATACCTGTAACTCTAATTTTTACGGGTATCTATATTTTTAGATCCAAAAAAATATTTATTTTGTTGCGAAACTTATTCTATACAATCTTGTATATAATTTTAGGATCATTCTTTTTTTCTTTTTTCTATAAAGATACATTTTGGTTAACAATAAATGGCAATGGTGGGTTTGTTGGAAGCTACCTAAATAATTCATTTTTATACGATTTTACTAAAATAAACCAAATGGTTGCTTATTACTTTTTAGTTATAATAATATTACTAATGTTTTTAATCTCTATTAACTTTAAATTAAAATCGTTACCTAAATTGATAAGTAGTTTATTAATACTTTTTAAAAAAAAAGAGGAAAAATTAATCAATACTGATATTGAGACAAATATAGATAAAGAAGAAGTTTTCGATAAGGATGAGAATAGAACACAAGAGAATTTTGCTTTTAATAAAAAAACTATAAATAAAAAAATAACATTTAAGTTACCAAAAGATAATATACTAAATGAACCAAAAAATAATGTTGATAAACCTAAAAATGAATTAGATATAAGCGAAGATTTTTTAGAAAAAATATTATTAGATTTTGGTGTTGAAGGAAGAATTAAAAAAATTAATAAAGGACCAGTTGTTACTTTAAACGAGTTCGAACCAGCTCCTGGTGTTAAAGTTTCAAAAATAATAAATTTATCAGAGGATATTGCAAGAAACACAAGTTCAGAATCCGCTAGAATTTCAACAATTCCTGGAAGTAACACAATAGGTATTGAGTTACCTAATGTTTCAAGAGAAGATGTCTATTTAAAAGAGATAATTTCTAATCCTAACTTTTTAAGAAAAGAGTATAAATTACCAATCGCACTTGGAAAAAGCATCTCAGGAGTTCCTATAGTTGGTGATTTAAGCTCAATGCCTCATCTTTTAATAGCTGGTACTACAGGTTCTGGTAAATCAGTTTGTATAAATACTATAATACTTTCTTTGCTTTATAAGCACCCTCCAGAAAAATGTAAATTTATTTTAATAGATCCTAAGATGCTTGAGTTATCTACATATGAAGGATTACCACATTTGTTATGTCCAGTAATAACTGAAGCAAAAAAAGCTGCTTCAGTTTTAGGTTGGGTAGTAAAAGAAATGGAAAGCAGATACAGATTAATGACGCGCGAGGGTGTTAGAAATATTGATGGCTACAACAAAAAACATAAATTACCAATGCCTTACATTGTTGTAGTTGTAGATGAAATGTCTGATTTAATGCACGTGGCTGGTAAAGAAATTGAGGGATATATTCAAAAACTTTCTCAAATGGCAAGGGCATCTGGAATTCACATAATAATGGCTACACAGAGACCTAGTGTAGATGTAATAACTGGAACTATAAAAGCAAATTTTCCTACAAGAATATCATTTCAAGTTAGTTCTAAAATTGATAGTCGAACTATTCTTGGTGAACAAGGTGCAGAGCAGTTATTAGGAAAAGGTGACATGCTGTATATGTCCTCTGCAAATAAAATTATTAGAATACACGCGCCTTTTGTATCAGATGAGGAAATCAACAAAGTTAATGATTTTGTTAGATCTCAAGCTGAACCAGATTATATTGACGAAATTTTAAATTTTGCAGATCAAAGAGAGAGAAAAGATAATGATAATGAAGGGGAAAACCATGACGAATTATACGACCAAGCTCTTGAAATCATAAAATCTGAGGGAAAAGCATCTACATCTTTTCTACAAAGAAAGTTGCAAATTGGATACAACAGAGCAGCAAGAATTATAGATACCATGGAAGCAAGGGGTGAGGTAAGTAAAGCAAATCATGTAGGCAAAAGAGAAGTTCTAAAGTGAAAAAAAATTTATTATTAATTTTTTTAATACTATTTTCAACAAAATCCCTTGCTTCTGTTAAAAATGAAATAATTAAAAGTTTTAGTGAGATCAAAAATTTAAATTTTGAATTTACCCAAACTATAAATGGTAAGGACGAAACAGGTAATTGTTCAATAGTTTTTCCAAAAAAAATTTATTGTAAATATAATTTTAGATTTAATAAAGTTTTAGTATCAAATGGAATTTCATTAGTTATTAAAAGCGATAAAAATAACCAATATTATAGATACTCATTAAAGGATACCACATTAAATCTGCTCTTAGACAAAAAATACATTTTAGAAAAAATGAGGATTTTGAAAGGAAGTTTAATTGACGAAAAATTTTTTTTGTTTTCTATTGAAGAGAGTAATCAAACATTAAACATTTTTTTTGACAAAAATAATTATAAATTAATTGGTTGGCAAACTGAGGACATTTACCAAAATTTAACTATCACTTACATTTATGATTTAAAAGTTAATCAAAATATTAAAGATGAAATTTTCAAACTACCTAAAAATAACTAAGCAGAAATTTTAATAATATCTTTTTTAAAAACTTTCATTCCTCTTGATAAATAATTGGAAATTGCATTTTTGTGATCCAATGAGCACGTATGAACCCAAACCCTATTAATATGTTTTTTAAAACATGATTTAATTGCATAAGCTAATAAATAAGATCCATATTTTTTATTTCTAAATTCAGTCAAAATTCCAAAATAAGCTATTTCATATTCATTTTTTTCAGGATTGAAAATTTGCTCAAAGTAACCAGCTAATTCTTTGTCGTACTTTAATACAATTGTTTTTACATTTTTGTTCTCTAGATAGCTTTTCCAATTTTGGTCAGTCCATGATAATCTATCAATCCATCTATGATTTTTACCAATTTGTTTATAAAAAAATTTATTTAACTGAAAATCAGGATTTTCTAAAATTTCAATTTTGCAATTTTCATCAGGTTTTATTACATCGTTCAATTCGTTTAAACTTTTTATCTCAAGGTATTGTCTGAATATTTCAATCATCTCAAGATACCATCTTACCTATTTTTTCTCCTCCAAATAGATGAAAATGCAAATGAGGAACTTCTTGCCCACCATTTTCAGCGATATTTGCTAGAGTTCTATATCCGTCTCCATTTTCTACAGAAATATTTAGTTTTTTGGCAACTGATGTTATTCCTTTTATTAGACCAACAATTTCTTCATTAGAGGCATTTTGATTGAAGTCGTCTAAATTCACATATTTGCCTTTTGGAATTACTAATGCATGTACTTTTTTTTGTGGGTTAACATCGTGAAAAGATAAAACATATTTATCCTCGTAAATTTTTTTACAGGGTATTTCACCTCTTAAGATCTTTGCAAAAATGTTATTGTCATCATATTTCATTGCAACTCATTTATTTTTTGCTTAAAACATTTTTTACTGTTTCTCCCATCACTGAAGGATTCTTAGAGATGGTTACTCCAAATTCTTTCAAAATCTCAACTTTCTCAACCGCACTTTCGCCATAGGCAGAGACTATCGCTCCAGCATGACCCATTACCTTACCTTTTGGAGCGGTTAAACCTGCTATGTAAGCTATAACAGGTTTTTTCATATTTTGTTTTGCAAATTCTCCAGCTGCAACCTCTTGAGGACCTCCTATTTCTCCAATCATTAGTATTGCATCAGTTTCATTATCTTCCTCAAATTTACCAATTATATCTTTGAAAGAACTTCCATTTATTGGATCTCCACCAATCCCAACACTTGTTGAAATTCCAATATTAAGATCTTTTAATTGTTGTGCAGCTTCGTATCCAAGAGTTCCAGATCTGCTAATTATTCCTACTCTTCCTTCTTTATAAATATGTCCAGGCATAATACCTAACATTGATTTACCAGGACTTATTATTCCTGCGCAGTTGGGTCCTACTAAACTCATTTTCTCAGATTTGGAATACCTTCTCATGTATCTTTTAATTTTTATCATGTCATGGGATGGGATGCCATCAACTATTGCAACACATGTTCTTATACCCGCATCAGCTGCTTCCATAGCAGAGTCGGCTGCAAATGCAGGTGGAACAAATAAAATTGAGGCGGTAGCATTTGTACTATCAACAGCCTCTTTTACAGTGTTAAAAACTGGAAGATTTAAATGTTTTGTTCCTCCTTTACCTGGAGTTACTCCTCCAACAACATTTGATCCATATTTAATCATTTCATCTGCATGAAATGTACCCATTTTACCTGTGAACCCTTGGATTATAATTTTGGTATTTTTATCTATTATAACTGCCATGATTATTATTTTAAAATTTTTACAGCTTTATTCGCTGCATCCTCAAGTGAATTAGCCTCAATATATTTAATTTTGCTCTCTCTTAAAATTTTATTTCCTTTGTCTACATTTGTGCCTGCTAGTCTAATCACAAGTGGATTATTTATTTCAATTTTATCTAAAGCTTGAACTATTCCCTCTGCTACCCAATCACACCTGTTAATACCAGCAAATATGTTAACTAAAATGACTTTAACTTTTTCGTCCATTGAAATTAATTTAAATGCTTTTACTATTTTTTCTGGTGTGGCTCCTCCTCCAACATCTAAGAAGTTTGCGGGTTCACCGCCTGCTAATTTAATCATGTCCATAGACGCCATAGCAAGACCTGCACCATTAATTATATTTCCAATGTTTCCGTCTAAACTTACGTAATTTAATCCTCTATCCGATGCATAAACCTCGCTAGGGTTTTCTTGTGTTTTATCTCTTAGTTCAGATATTTGGTTTCTTCTAAATAATGCATTATTGTCAAAACTCATCTTACAATCTAGGGCAAGTATTTGCCCTTGGTCAGAAACTGCTAAAGGATTGATCTCAACCATGGTTGCATCTAGCTCACTAAATGCCCTGTAACAACCAATAATCGTATCTGCTGTTCGATTTATTAATTCTGGAGCAACTCCTAAACCAAAAGCTATTTCTCTAGCTTGAAATTTTTGCATACCAACTGCAACTTCGATTTTTGATCTTATAATGCTCTCTGGTTTTTCTTTTGATATTTCTTCAACACTCATCCCTCCTTCTGTGGAAGCTACGACCATTATACTTTCAGAACTTCTGTCAAAAACTAAGCCTAAATAAAACTCCTTTTTGATATCTGTTGCTTCTTCAACATAAATTCTATTTACTATTTTTCCTTGAGGTCCAGTCTGATTTGTGACTAATTTTTTTCCTAAAAGCTTATCAGTTGCTTGAGCAACTTCTAAAGGAGAGTTGCATAAAATAATTCCACCAGCCTTACCTCTTGCTCCTGAATGTATTTGTGCTTTAACAACCCATTTAGATCCACCAATTTCTCGAGCTTTATTTTCAGCATTTTCTGGACTATAGGCAATTCCACCTCTTGGAATAATAACTCCAAAATCCGCTAATAGTTTTTTTGCTTGGTATTCGTGAATATCCATATTACTTTTTTTGAATTAGTTTATCTATGTTAACTATATTTTCAGCCATACGAGCTGACGCAGCATCTATCATTCTACCATCTAATTGTGCTGCACCTTTACCTTCCTTAGCAGCTTTATCAAGTTCATCTATAATTCTTTTTGCTTTTTTCACTTCTGCCTCTGGAGGTGTGAAAACTTGGTTTGCTAATTCGATTTGAGAAGGATGAATTGCCCATTTTCCCTCTATTCCAATTGCTGCACCCCTTTTTGCAGAAAGAATATATCCATCAGGATCATTAAAATCTCCAAATGGTCCGTCTATTGCTCTTATTCCATAAGCTCTACAAGTCATAACCATTTGAGATAAACCGTGATGCCATTGATCTCCAGGATAATCTGGATTTAGTCCTCCAATAACAACTGTTCTTGCTCTCAAACTTGCTGCATAATCTGCAACGCCAAAATGAAGTGCTTCTAATCTTTCACTAGAAGTTGCAATTTCTTTTATATTCGACATTCCTAGTGCTGTTTCTATCAGGCACTCTAAACCAATTTTATTTTTAATTTTTTTACTCTCTTCAATCTGTGTTAACAAACAATCAACCATATAAACATCGTTTGCAGTTCCTGCTTTAGGAATTAATATTGTGTCTACTTTGTCTCCAACTTGTTCTACAATATCTATTACATCACGATACATGTAGTGAGTATCTAATCCATTTATTCTTACTGAAATCGTTTTTCCTTTTTCTCTCCAATTAATCTCTTTTAGAGCTTTGATCGTATTTTCTCTTGCAGCTGTTTTATCATTTGGAGATACAGCATCCTCTAAATCTAAAAAAACATAATCAGCGTCTGAATTAAGTGCTTTTTCAAACATTTTAGGAGCAGAGCCTGGCACTGCTAATTCACTTCTATGTAATCTTGATTTTGCAGGTTTATAATATTTATGGCTCATTAAATTTCAAAAAAAGAATATGAGTAACACTATTTTTCCTCAAGTCCAAACTTAATATATTTGTACCAAGCTCTCTCATGAAAATAATATAAGAACATTTTAGTAACAACCTCCATTCCTGCTATAGCACCAGCCCAATTCCATTCTCCAGTAATAATCCAGGCAATTATAAAAGTATCAGTTGTTGCTAAAACCCGCCAAGTAAGCGTTTTTGCTATGTGTCTTTTTTTTGTAACATGTTTCATACGTCATCCTTTCTATTTTCTCCTTTTTTTTAACTCATCCATAACATCTTCGATATTGATGTTGTTTGCTTCTAGATAAACAACAAGATGATAAAGAACGTCCGCAGCTTCATGTATTTTATTTGAGTTATTCTCAACTGACTCGATTAGTTCTCCTATCTCCTCTTTAACCTTGTCAGTAGAAAGATTTTTGTTATCTAATAATTTTTTTGTATAGGAATTATCTGGAGAATTTTTTTTTCTATCTCTGATTAATTTTATCAATTCCTCTAAATTTTTTAACATTAAATTCTTACTGGTACTCCTTTACTATTTAAATACTCCTTTGCCTCTATAACAGAATGCGTTCCATAATGAAATATTGAGGCTGCTAAAACGGCACTTGCGTTTCCATCTTTAATGCCTTCGACCATATGATCAAGGTTGCCTACACCTCCCGATGCTATCAAAGGGATATTAACAATTGAAGAAATTTTTTTCATTAAATTGATATCATACCCAATTTGGGTACCGTCTCTATCCATGGAAGTAACTAACAGTTCTCCTGCTCCACTATCTTCCATTTTTTTAGCAAAATCTAAAGCATCTATTCCTGAATTATTTCTTCCACCATGAGTGTATACATCCCATTTATCTCCATTTTTTTTAGCATCAATAGCGACAACAATACATTGCGATCCAAATTTTTTTGAGCTTTCAACTACTACATTTGCATCTTGTACTGCTGCGGTATTTATTGATACTTTATCTGCACCACAGTTTAGTAGTTTGTTTATATCTTCAACATTTCTTACACCGCCTCCTACCGTTAAAGGCACAAAGCATTTTTTTGAAGTTTCTTTAACAACCTCATAGATTGTATCTCGATTTTCATTAGAAGCAGTAATATCTAAGAAACAAATCTCATCTGCACCTCCATCACTATAAATTTTAGCCTGTTCAACAGGATCTCCGGCATCTTGTAAATCGACAAAATTTATTCCTTTAACAACTCTACCATTCTTAACATCTAAGCAGGGTATTATTCGATTTTTAAGCATCAATCTCCTTTGCTAAATCTTCTAGCTTTATATCGCCATCATAAATTGCTTTTCCCACTATTATGCCCTCTATGTTTTTGTTTTTAAGCTGCTTTGCTTTTTTTATATCTTCTATTGATGAAACACCTCCTGAAATTATTACAGGAAAGTTTGAGGCGTTAGCTATTTTTTCAGTTCCTTCAAGATTTGGGCTTGTTTTCATTCCATCTTTATTAATATCTGTATAAATTAATCTTGATACTCCATATTCGTTTACTTCTTTTAAAAAATCTAAAGTTTTAAAATTAGAATTTTTTTTCCACCCAGAAACAGCCAAATATCCATCTTTAGCATCTAAGCCTAAAGCAATTTTATTTGGAAATTTTTTACAGGCATTCTCTAAAAATTCCTTATCATTGATCGCAGCACTTCCTAGTATAACTTTTTCAACACCAGCATCGGTATATTTTTTAATACTATCGAAGTTTCTTACACCACCACCCACTTCTATATTAATATCAAATTTTTTAACTATATCTTCAATAATTTCTAAATTTACTGTTTCGCCAGTTAAAGCTCCATCTAGATCTATAATATGTAAATTTTTAAAACCATTATCCTTATACTTGCGAGCTTGTTCAACAGGGGACATTTCATATTCAGTTTTGTTGTCAAAGTTTCCTTTAACTAATCTTACACATTTTTTGTCTTTAATATCTATCGCTGGGAAAATTTTCATTTACAAATTTATAAAATTATTAAATAATTTTAGACCGATTTTATCACTTTTTTCTGGGTGAAATTGTGTTCCAAATATATTTTCTTTCTCAACTGAACAAACTACTTTTGTTGAATAATCAGTAGTTGCTGAAATAACTTTATTATCATTGGGTATAAACTCATAACTGTGTACAAAGTACATGTGAGAATTGTTTTCTATGCTTTTCAAAATCTTACTATCTTTGACAATATTAATTTCATTCCAGCCAATATGAGGAAGTTTGTATTTTCCATTTTGATTATCGATTTTTGATACTTTTCCTGATATCCAGCCTAAACCTTTTGTTTCCGTTTCTTCATAGCCAATATCAGCAAACATTTGTAAACCTACACAAATACCTAGTAATGGTTTTTTTTTATTAATTGCAAAATCATTCAGCTCATCCACTAAACCACTGATATTATTTAAAGCCTCAATACAACTTTTAAAGGATCCCTGTCCTGGCAAAACTACTTTATCACTTGAGCCTATTTTTTTAATGTCAGATGTGACTTCAATATTTACTTTATCTTTTGCTACTTCTTTAAACGAATTGATAACAGAACTTATGTTACCTGATTTGTAATCAACAATAGATAGTTTCATTAATTCTTTAATTTTATAAAGAACCTTTTGTGGATGGAATAGCTTTTTTATTTCTTGGATCTATTTCCATTGCAGTTCTTAATGATCTAGCTAGGCCTTTAAAGCATGACTCTATAATGTGGTGACTGTTATCACCGTAAATGTTTTCTACGTGTAAAGTAATTCCTGCAGACTGAGAGAATGCCTGAAACCACTCTTTAAAAAGCTCTGTATCCATTTCTCCTAATTTCTCAACCTTTAATTTTACGTTCCATATTAAGTAAGGTCTATTTGAAACATCTATTACTACTCTTGTTAAAGCTTCATCCATAGGGATTAACGCGTGGGAGTAGCGCCTAATTCCCTTAAATTTATTAGATGCTTTTTTTAAACATTCGCCGATTGCAATGCCAGAATCTTCTGTTGTATGGTGAAGATCAATGTGAGTATCTCCTTTAGCTTTTATATTCATATCAATTGAAGAGTGTTTTGATAATTGTTCAAGCATGTGATTAAGAAAACCTATTCCAGTATCAATTTTATATTTACCCTTACCATCGATATTCATATCAACAGATATACTGGTTTCTTTTGTTTTTCTATTTAATTTAGCTTTTCTCTTCATTTTTAAACAACATATATAGAGATTATCTCGCTATATCAATAATAGTCTCATCCTCTTGAAGTATAAAAAATAATCTCCATCTAATAACCATGACAACAATTGTATTAATAAGAAAAAATAATGACGTAGTTGTGGCGGGCGATGGACAAGTTAGTATGGGGAATACTGTTATTAAAAGCACAGCTAAAAAAGTTAGAAGAATTGAAAAGAGAGATGTAGTGGCTGGATTTGCAGGATCAACAGCTGACGCACTAACTTTATTTGAGAGATTAGAGTCAAAATTAGAAAAACATGCAGGTAACCTTTCGAGATCTGCTGTTGAATTAGCAAAAGATTGGAGAACTGATAAGTATTTGAGAAGATTAGAAGCTTTAATGGCTGTTGCAGATAAAGAAAAGAGTTTTATAATCTCCGGTACTGGAGATGTTCTTGAACCAGAAGGTGATGTTATTGGAATAGGTTCAGGTGGAAATTATGCATTGGCGGCTGCAAAGGTTTTAATGGATACAGATATGTCAGCAGAAGAAGTTGCAAAAAAAGCAATCAAAGTAGCTTCAGATATATGTGTATTTACAAATAATAATTTAAATATTGAAAAAGTATAATGGAAAAATCAAACGTGACTACTTTAAAACCTAAAGATAAAAAAAAAGAAAAAGAAAATTTAACCACTTCTCTTTCACCAAGAGAAATAGTCTCAGAACTAGATAGATTTGTGGTAGGACAAAATAATGCCAAAAGAGCAGTTGCAATAGCTTTAAGAAATAGATGGAGAAGACAAGCATTAACTGGAGATATGAAAGATGAGGTTTTACCTAAAAATATCTTAATGATAGGTCCAACAGGCGTAGGTAAAACAGAAATTTCAAGAAGGCTATCAAAACTTGCTGAAGCTCCTTTTGTAAAAGTAGAGGCTACAAGGTTCACAGAGGTAGGTTATGTGGGTAGAGATGTTGAACAAATAGTTAGAGATTTGTTAGAAATTGCAATCTCAATGGAGAAGGTAAAAAAAAGAAAAGAGGTAAAAGCACAAGTCCAAAAATTAGCTGAAGAAAGAGTTCTAGACGCATTAGTTGGTCCAAAAGCAAGCGTTGCTACAAGAGAGAGTTTCCGTAAGAGATTACGAAGTGGCGATTTAGATGATAATGAGATTGAGATTGCTGTGAGTGAAAGCGGAGGCATGCCTTCATTTGAAATTCCAGGAATGCCTGGAGCAAATATTGGAATGATTAATATTTCAGATATGCTTGGAAAATCAATGGGTAGCAAGCCGAAAAGAAAAAAAATGTCAGTAAAAGAATCCTACGAAATTTTAATGAATGAGGAGTCAGATAAACTTATAGAGCAAGACAAAATAATAAAGTCTGCGAAAAATACTACTGAGAACAATGGAATTGTTTTTTTAGATGAGATAGACAAAATTTCTGCGAGAACAGATAGAGTTGGTGGTGATGTTTCAAGAGAAGGAGTTCAAAGAGATTTATTGCCATTAATAGAAGGCACAACCGTTAGCACTAAATATGGACCTGTCAAAACTGATCATATTTTGTTTATAGCATCTGGTGCTTTTCAACTAGCAAAACCTTCAGATCTATTACCAGAATTACAGGGTAGACTACCTATTCGAGTAGAGCTTGATCCATTATCTAGTGAAGATTTCAAAAGAATACTTAAAGAACCCGATAATAGTTTAATAAAGCAATATAAAGCTCTTCTTCAAACTGAAAAAGTTGAGTTAGAATTTACAGAAGATGGAATAAATACAATTGCGGATATTGCTATGGAAGTAAACTCAACAGTAGAGAATATAGGTGCGAGAAGATTACATACTATTATTGAAAGAGTATTAGATGAAATTAGTTTTACCGCAACTGATAAAGCTGGTGAAAAAATTGTAGTAGACACAAAGTATATTAACAAAAATTTAGGTGAATTGACTAAAGATACTGATTTATCTAAATTTATTTTATAACTTTGTATTCAAAGTTTTGAGTTTCATCGTTCACTTGTAATTCAACAGCACCATTTCTAAGATGAAATTTCTTAGCCATTTCAGTTAACGGCGAAAGTGTAACTAATCTATTTAAATGATTTGACTTTTTAATCATTTTATAAACTTCTTTTACAATAAGTTTCCCTCCACCCTTTTTTTTTGACCAAACGGTATAAGCTATAGCAATTTTACCCACATTTTGATCTCTATGTGCACTTTGCAAAAATGCGTCTTTACTTAATAGATCTAATTCATCTACAGTTTTTGGAATATTATTTGTAAAAGCAAAGCACATTACAGCATGAATTTCACCTTTATATTTCACGCCATAAATTTTTCTTCCAAAACTTGTTCTAAATTTGTTGCTTAGCTCTGGTCTTACAGGATCGTCGCTTGTATCACATTTTTCAAGTTCTACTAATTCAGCACCTTTAACCCAATCGAAAAAGTTTTTTATCTTTTTTTCTAAATTTTCTTTAACTTTAAATAAGCTTTCTTTGTTTTTGGAAAGATTTTTCTTTATTTTTTCGTTAAGATCACTTGTTTTATTTTTTATATCTATTTTCATTATTTTTTTTCTTTTAGGTAAATGGAAAAATCTCCACTATTTAAATTTTCAATGTCTTCTTGGTTTATTTTTTTTATCATTTCAACTAACTCTTTTTCTCCCTTGATAAACTCAGGAACTGAATATTTTAAAATTCCTAATTTATTTGATTTATAAGGGTCATTTATATTATTCGAACGATTACCTTTCCCAGTTATAATTTTTAATTTTTTAATACCATTATTGTAAGAATTTATTATCAAATTCTTAACTGCAATATTTGCATCTCTGAGCCCATAACCATGCAAATCTAAAGTCTCTTCATATTTAGGTTTTTTTTTATAAATTTTATTATCTTTGTCTTCCAATCTCTCATTTCTATTGATAAAATTTTCCCAGTCTTTTTTATCTTTGTCTGAAATTTTATTGTTCAACTAAACTTGAGTATCTATTAATAACCAATTAGGATTATTAGTCGTTACATCTTTTTGAAATTTCCACGTATCATAAACCTTTTTAATTTTATCAGGATCGCCAGAAATTACTTTTTTTTCTTTATCTTTAATAGATGAAATAATTTCACTAACAAAATCAACTGTTACTTCTAGAAAATTATTTTTTTGTTCGTGATCTTTTATATTTGATGAATTAATACCAATAAAGGTTGTATCAGAAGTATAACCTTTAGAAACTCTTTCTTTTATTGCATCATTAAATTCATCATAAACTTTTTTGTTTAGTAAATTTTTAATATCTTTAAGATTGCCCCTAGAAAAGTTTGTTATAATTGTTTCGTATGCAATATCGGCACCTTTTAAAAACTCCTTTTTTTGTGCATCATCGAAAGAATTTATATCTACTTTTTTTTCGGCTTTTTTAGGCTGAAAATCATGAGGAAAACTTGTTGAAATATCTTCTTCATACCCTGTTTTTTTTCCTAAAATCCCTCTTAGCCTCAAAAATATGAAGCCAGCAATCATTGCTAAAAGTATGATATCAATGTATTCAAAACTATAACTCATATAAATATAATATTTATTATGTTAGACAATTTCAACTGACAATTTACATTAAAGACAAATGAACACAGCGCTTATTCTAATTATTTTAATACCTATTATTGAAATTTATCTATTTATTAAGATTGGATCACAAATTGGTGCTTTCAATACCATTTCTTTAGTATTTGTAACTGCTGTTCTTGGAGTATGGTATGCCCGATATGAGGGTTTTAATACTTTAAAATCCGGGTTAAGCCAACTAATAAAAAACGAATTACCACTTTATGAGATAATTACTGGAGCTGCTCTCGCTGTTGCTGCTATTCTTTTAATAATCCCAGGTTTTGCTACTGATTTATTGGGTTTGATAATGATATTCCCTCCTACAAGAAAGTTGTTATTTGGGAAAATATCAAAAAATTATTCCAAAAGAAAAAATTATAATGATAAAATTATTGAAGGCGAGTCCGAAGATTTGGATGATAAGAAATAAAAATGGATAAAAAATACGAGATTATACTAAGTTTCATAAAAGATCTTTCCATAGAAACCCCAGATGCAGAAACACTTTTGTTTGTGAGAGAAAATATTGATAAATACCAACTAGGGATTGATATATCTTCAAAACCTTTAAAAAATAAAATGATAGAAGTCAGTACAAAACTATCATTCAGAGACAAGAGTACTAATGAAAAAAAATCTGTATTTGAAATAGATTATGCATCTGTTGTCAGAATCGAAAAAGGTGTGAATGATAAAAAAGAACTTGGTAAAATATTACTCTGTGATGTCCAAAAAGAAGTCTATCCAGAATTAGAAACTATATTTGTAAATCTAATAAATAAATCTGGTTATCCAAATATTAAGTTCGAAAAAAAAGTTGATTTTGAGAAATTGTATAGTGATAAATTAAATTAGAAATAATTTTTTTTCATTTTACTTTTAATAAAACTTTTATGCAGTTCGAGTTCTTCTTTAGAAATTGGTACAACTTTTTTTGAATAATCTTGATTGTTAATATTTTTTAAATTTTCTTCAACAATGTTTTGTGACGAAAAATTTAAAGATGGCTCTTTTTGGTCTAATAAATTTATATAAACTTTTGATAACAATTCGCAGTCGATTAAGGCATTGTGCTTTTCTCTTCTGGAATTATCAATACGAAATCTCTTACACAGTGCGTCAAGACTTGCATTTGATCCAGGATATTTTTCTCTTGCTAATGTTAAAGTGTCAACAACATTATTATTGTCTAGTTCTTTTTTCCCAATTAATTTTAACTCATTATTAATATGAGAAATATCAAATTCTGCATTGTGAATTATAATCTTTTTTCCATCAATAAATTTTAGAAAGTCTTCAGATATTTGTTTAAAACTTTGTTTATCAGATAAGAATTCATCAGAGTAACCATGTACCTTAAATGCACTTTCTGAAACTTTTCTTCCCGGATTCAGAAAACAGTGAAAAATTTTTTTAGTTGGAATTAAATTATCTAATTCTATACATCCTATCTCAACAATTCTATGACCTTCCTTTATAGATAAGCCTGTAGTTTCTGTATCTAAAATAACTTCTTTCATTATATTCCCAATTTTACTTTTAACTCATTTAATTGTTTGTTAACAAATTCTTTTTTGAAGTTATTTCTAATTACAAAATTGCATCTTTTCTTCTTATACACAGAAGGTAACTGATTTTTAGCCATTATCTTATAAGTTTTTTTATTAAAATTTTTTCTACCCTTTAGTTTATTAATTATTTCATTCGTTTTTGCATCAACATAGACTAAAATTATATTTTTTATTTTGATATTATTTTCAAGTAATAGGGGAATGTCTAGTACTATTACTTTTTTTTTAGAATATTTTTTCAAAAATTTGTTTAATTCTGCTCTAACAATTGGATGGACTATTTTACCTAATTTTTTTAAATTATTTTTATTTTTGTTTACAATTCTTTGTAATTCTTTTTTATCTATTGGAAATTTTGTAATCTGATTAGGAAATATTTTTTTAATCTTGTTATAAAACTTTTTATTTTTTTTATAAATTTTATTTACTTCTTTATCAGCATTAAAGTTAAATTTAGTGATTTTATTAGCAATGTAAGTTTTTCCTGATCCAATCTTACCTATTATGCCTATGATTATCATTCGCTTACAATTGTTATTGTTTCTTTATCGATATTGGGCATAATTTTATGCCACAATGTGAAAGATTGGTGAGCTTGATAAATAAACATCATTTTACCATTTTCTACAATATGCATCATCTGTCTTGCGCTTTTAAGAAATTTGGTCTCTTTAGGATTGTAAATTAAATCATAAAAAAGAATTTTTTTCTTTATACTTTCAAAATTTAAACCTAATTCATCTTCTTTATTCAGCCCAAGACTGGTTGCATTAATTATCATATCAAAATCTCTAATGTCCCCCCAATCAATGATCTCTATATATTCCAATTTTTCTCTGATTTTTTGGGCTTTTTCTTTAGTTCTATTCATTAAGAAAATATTTTTAGTATTTAAATTTTTTAAAGCACTTATTACAGAAGGAACAACTCCACCAGCACCCACAATTAAAACATTTTTATTTGATGTATCAAATTTAATATGTCTAATAGCTAATTCAAAACCTGCTATATCTGTATTATGACCCACCAATTTATTATTTTCTAAATGTACTGTATTTACTGATTGCGTATTTTGTGCTTCTGGACTTAATTTTTCTAAATGAGGGATTATCAACTGTTTGAATGGAACTGTTACATTCAATCCAGATATTTCACCAGTTTTAACTTTTTGAACTATTTTGTTTAAGTTACTTTTTTCTAAGAGTAATTTTTCATATTTTGCGTCTAAATTATGTTTTTTAATCCAAAAATTATGCAGCTTTGGTGAAAGAGAATGGCTTATTGGATTGCCAATAACAAAATATTTTTTCATTTTTGTATACGAATTTTGTCTTTAAACTTATGGATTATGAATAAAGCTATAGCAGTTAATACTGCAAATACTTCTAAAGCATGACCTGAGCTTCCCAAAATTAATTGCACAAAAGCAAATATTATACAAACGACGAACCAAACTAATACTAACATTATAAATTATTTAAATAGTTTTTTAATTCACGGATCGGTAAACCCATAATTGTATCTTTATCTCCTTCTATATTACTAAATAAATTTTTACCCTCACCTTCAACTTGATAAACATTGTAAGAATATAAATTTTCATCTGTTATTTTTGAAAGATATTCCGATAACTCTTTATCACTAAAGTTTTTCATAGTTAATAATGCTTTATCTGTGTAGTTCCAGATCATTGATCCGTTCTTTGAAACGCATATCGAGCTTATTAAATAATGCTTATTATTATTGAGTTTTTTTAAAATTTCCATTGCCTCTAGTCTATCCTTTGGTTTGGAGACTATATTATTTTCTAGATCTATTACACTGTCCGCTCCTAGAACTACTTTTTCTGGGTTGCTGTTACTAACTTTATTAGCTTTTAATTCTGCTAAGTTTTTTGAAACTATTTCTGGGGAAGCTCCTTCTTTGATAAGACTTTCTTTTACTGGCTCCTCGTCCACATTTGATGGCTGGACCTCACAGAATATACCATTATTTTCCAGGATATTTTTTCTTACTTTGCTTTTCGAGGCTAAAATAATTTTATTCATTTCTACTATTTATCTCGTGTATCTTAATTATAGATGCTGCCGTTTCTTCTACAGACTTTCTTGTAACATCAATGACTGGCCATTTATATTTTTTAAATGTTTTTCTAGCAGCCTTTACTTCTTCTGATATTTTTTTTAAGTTAGTATAATCTGTTTTCTCATTTTCTTTTAAAGATCTCAATCTGTTTTTTCTAAGGTCAATTAAACGTTCCGGATCAGTTGTTAACCCAACCACACAAATCCTTTTTTTATTTTTCTTAATTTTTTCTGGTATAGAATTTTCATTAACTAAAGGAATATTCGATGTCTTGTAACCTCTGTTGGCCAAATATATTGATGTGGGTGTTTTGCTTGTTCTACTTACGCCGAGCAAGATTATGTCTGAATCCTCTATATCTTTAACATCGTTTCCATCGTCATGTCTCATAGTAAATTGTATTGCTTCTACACGTTCATAGTATTCATCATTTAGCTTATGCTGCCTGCTTGGAATATTTAAAGATTGTTTTTTTAATATTTTTGAGAAATTTTCTATTAATTCTCCTAAAACACCAAAGCAAGGAATGCTATTTTTTTTTGATAATTCATTTAAAAATAAAGCAAGCTTTTGATCGACCAAAGTATAAAGAATAATTATATTTTTTTTTGTCTTGGCCTCTTTCAATATTTCTAAAATTTGATTCTCTGTTCTTGTAAATGAAAACTGCTGAGTTTTGTAAGAAAAATCTTTGAATTGAGCCTTTAAAGCTATAAAGATTCTATCTATAGTTTCGCCAGTTGAGTCGGATATTAGGAATATTTCATGTGTATTCTTCATGTATAAAATATAATAAAATTACTTAAATTTTGCTTTTAATGTCATTTAATAGATTTTATTATAATTAGCACCTTCTTATTAACAATGTTTTAGATATTGTATAAAACAATACATAATTTTTGATAAGATTTAATATTGTCTTATAAACCCTAAAAAACAACATTTTTTCACATTTGTTTATTTTATAAAGAGTTTATAACTTGTGAAAAAATAATAATTAAACTAATTCACAATACATAATACTAATAAAACTAAATACTTATATATATTTATTAATGGAGAAAATAAAACAAGTTATTGAAAATAAAGATGTCAAGATCAAACCTATATGGTTGATGAGGCAGGCAGGAAGGTATCTACCTGAATTCAGAGAGGTTAGATCAAAAAACCAAGACTTCATAGAGTTATGCTTAAACAAAACATTAGTTCCTGAAATAACCCTCCAACCCTTAAAAAGGTTTGATTTAGATGCCGCAATTATTTTTTCAGATATCTTAATGCTACATTATGGTTTAGGCCAGTCAGTTAAATTTAAAAAAGATTTTGGTCCTATGTTAGGAGATATTAATGATGTAGATTTAAATAATGTTACCGAGAAAGATTTTATAAAAAATCTTGAACCTGTTTATACATCTATGAATAATCTATCTAATTCCTTAAAGGGTGGAGATAAAAGTCTTATCGGTTTTGTAGGGGCGCCGTGGACAATCTTAATTTATATGCTAAACCGTCAGTCACCAAAAAAAAAGTTATCAAATGATCTTCATAATATTGATAAAAAAAAATCACTATCTAAAATAATAACGAACTATTTAAAAATTCACATTAGAGAACAAGTTAAATCTGGAGCAACAATTATACAAATATTTGATAGTTGGGCGGGTCTTGCAGCTAAAGATGATATCAAATCTATAATATATAATTGTTCAGCTGACTTAGTCGAATTTACAAAGACTCTTGGTGTTCCAGCGATATGTTTTCCAAGAGAAATAGTAGATTATAAAGAATATGTATCTGAAGTTAACCCTAGTGCCGTAAACATTGACTATAATGTAGACATAAATTACATCTCAAAAAATATTGATATTCCTGTTCAAGGAGGATTAGATCCAAAATTCCTCTTATCAGATAAAGAAACTCTGAAATCTGAAAGTTTAAAAATATTAGATATTTTTAAAAACCATCCATATATTTTCAATTTAGGTCATGGTGTCCTTCCAAAGACAGATCCAAATATGGTAGATTATTTAGTAAACATTGTAAAAGATTATTAAATGAAAAACGAACATCCAGAAGTTAAGTTTGGTAAGACAGGAGTATTGCTCATAAATTTAGGAACACCGGATTCAACTAATTGGTGGGATATTAGAAAATATCTAAAAGAATTTTTATCTGACAGAAGAGTGATAGAAGTTAATCCCTTCCTTTGGCAAATAATCTTAAATCTCTTTATTTTAACCTTTAGACCTTCAAAAACTGCAAAGGCATATAAAAAAATCTGGATGAAAAAAGAAAACAAGTCACCCCTTAGATATTTCACAGAGAGACAAACATCTAAACTAAATAAAAAAATTGGAAACGAAAATGTTATTGTTGATTTCGCTATGAGATATGGTCATCCAAGCATAAAATCTAAGATTCAAACTTTGAAGAATATAGGATGTGAAAATTTAGTTATACTTCCACTTTATCCTCAATACGCCGCAGCAACTACGGCAACAGTTTGCGACGAAGTTTATAGATCTTTATCAAAAATGAGATGGCAACCAAGCCTTCAGATTATACCTCATTACGAATCCGAACCAATGTATATAAATGCGTTATGTAGATCTATAGAAAATAAGATAAAAGAAATAGATTGGAGGCCAGACTTAGTTTTGGCTTCTTATCACGGTATACCAAAAAAATACTTTGAAAAAGGAGACCCATACCATTGCTATTGTCATAAAACTACCAGACTTATCTCAGAAAATTTGAGACTTAAAATTCCAATTATAACTACTTTTCAATCTAGATTTGGGCCACAGGAGTGGTTACAGCCATATACAGACAAAACATTAGAAAAACTTCCAAAAGAGAATAAAAAAAAAATAATTGTCATATGTCCTGGTTTTGCCTCTGATTGTGTTGAAACTCTAGAGGAAATATCTATGGAGGGAAAAGAAAGTTTTTTTGATGCTGGAGGGGAAAAATTCGATTTCGTGTCATGTTTAAACGATAATGAGGATCATATCAAATTATTTGAACACCTTGCTAACAAATATATTAATTAGATCTAATGAAAATATTAATAATCTATTCCTCTACTGATGGGCACACAAAAAAAATCTGTGAGGTAATAAAAGAAAACTTAATTAATAAAGGAGAACTTCATATAACATCTATTGAAAATGTCTTTGAAACAAATATTCAATTTTACGATTATATTATAATTGGTGCAAGCATAAGATATGGAAAACACAATAGAAAAGTTTTTGATTTCATAGAAAAAAACTTAAATATAATTGAAAAAAAAAAAAATGCTTTTTTTTCTGTAAATGTCGTTGCGCGAAAAAATGAAAAAAATACACCAGAAACAAACCCATATATAAAAAAATTCTTATCTAAAACAAGATGGAAACCTAAAAAATTAGGAGTATTTGCAGGTAAAGTTGATTATCCAAATTACAGCTTTCTAAATAAACAAATAATAAGATTTATTATGTTTATTACAAAAGGACCAATCGATACTAGTAAATCTTTTGAATTCACAAATTGGGATAATGTTAAAAAATTTGCCCAAGAGATTAATAAGAGTTAAAAATTAATTGCTGTTTTCCGTAAGAGATTTTCTTGCGAATTTGAAAGATTTAAAACATAATATTAAAAAAACAATTCCTGTAAATAACATCATAATTTTTGATATATCAGCCCAAAAATTACTAAACAAATTTTTTTTAATAATTAATCTTATTACATCCAATCCACCCAAAAAAATTATTAAACCTAAAAATGCCACTATATGCATAAACAATTTCTTTTTTGATTGAAACTTTATTGAAAGACTTGAAAATACTAAAACAAATAATCCTAAAAAAGTTGGTATATAGGATGTTAATGATGAACTTTTAGCAAGAAAGCTTGTAATGAAGCCCCATAATATTAAAAACAAGCCGTAATAAACAGAGATGATTTCTATATTTTTCCCAAAAACTCTAAATTCTGAAATTTCATTTTCCATAATTTTTTGTTCAATTTACTCTTTTTTAACTAAATTTAAAGAAATTAGAGGGGTTGAAAATTTTATAAGTGTATATATATTAAATATATCTAACAAAACTTACCCCACAATATGAATATACAAGAACTTAAAAGCAAATCATCTGAAAGCCTTATTTCCGAAGCTGAAAAGCTTGGTATAGAAAATGCTAGCACTCTAAGAAGGCAAGAAATTTATTTTGCGATTTTAAAAAAATTAGCAGAAAAAGGCGAGGAAATAACAGGCGGCGGTGTTTTACAATTGTTACAGGACGGTTTTGGTTTCCTTAGAGCAATGGAGTCTAATTATCTGCCTGGCGCTGATGATATTTACGTTAGCCCAAGTCAAATAAGAAGATTTGGTTTAAGAACAGGAGATACTGTAGAAGGACCTATTAGAGCTCCAAAAGAAGGAGAAAGGTATTTTGCATTATTGCAGGTAAACAACATTAATTTTGGTGCGCCTGAGAACGTTAGACATAAAATTGCATTTGATAACTTAACACCACTATATCCAAATAAACAATTAGTAATGGAAGTTGAAACTACTAAGATTGAAAAAAAACCAGATTTGACGCCTAGATTAATTGATTTAGTAAGCCCAATTGGAAAGGGACAAAGATCACTTATAATTTCCCCACCAAAAGCTGGTAAGACAATGATATTGCAAAGTATTGCTAACTCCATTACAGCAAACCACCCCGAGTGTTACCTAATGGTTTTGCTTATAGATGAGAGACCTGAGGAAGTTACAGATATGCAAAGAACTGTAAAAGGTGAAGTTATAAGTTCAACTTTTGACGAACCAGCTCAGAGACATGTAGCAGTAGCTGAAATGGTCATAGAAAAAGCAAAAAGATTAACGGAACATAAAAAAGATGTTGTTATTTTGCTAGACTCCATAACACGACTTGGAAGAGCTTATAATGCTGTCGTTCCTAGCTCTGGTAAAGTTTTAACTGGAGGTGTAGATGCCAATGCGCTTCAAAGACCTAAAAGATTTTTTGGTGCTGCAAGAAATATTGAAGAGGGAGGCTCTTTAACGATAATTGCAACTGCACTAATTGATACAGGTAGTAGAATGGATGAGGTTATATTTGAGGAATTTAAAGGGACAGGTAATAGTGAAACTATACTTGATAGAAAAATTTCAGAGAAAAGAATCTTTCCTGCTATGGATATAACAAAATCGGGGACAAGAAGAGAAGAGTTGCTTTTTAGTAAAAATGATTTGCAAAAAATGAATGTGTTAAGAAGAATAATAGCTCCTATGGGTTCAATGGATGCAGTTGAATTTATAAATTCTAAATTAAAGAATACAAAAAATAATGCTGAATTTTTCAATTCAATGAACAAACCTGCCTAAATTTATTTTGTATTTCATTATTTTTTGATTAAATTATTTAAATGGATTTAAACAAAGAAATACAAAAAATTCAGAACAATATTCAGTCAAAAAATATTGAACTAGCAATTTCACAATGCAACAAATTAATACAAAAGTATCCTAATAATTCATTCCTACACAATCTCGGAGGTTTGGCACTTCAACAATTTAAGAAAATTAAATTGTCGGTAAATTATTTTCAAAAAGCAATTGATTTAGATCCAAAAAATCTAGCTGCAAAAAATAATCTTGCAAATTCTCTGAAAGTATTAGGAAAATTGGATTTAGCAGAAAAACTTTATAATGATATTCTTAAAATTAATCCTAATAATGTTAAATGTCTCAATAATTATGGTAACTTAAAACAACAGTTTAATGATTATGATGGCGCTATAGAATTTTATACTAAGGCTTTATCTCAGGATCAAACGAATACAACAATTTTATTAAGCTTAGCGAGCTCTTATCAGGGCATTGGCAACTTTGATAAAGCAAAAGAGACAGTAAATATTATCATAAAAATTAACCCTAATATGATGTCTGCCCATAAATTATTAAGTGGCATTATAAATTACCAAGATGACCAAACACATCTAAATGATATGTTAGAGCTTTCTAAATCAAAATCTCTAACAGATAGTCAATATATTGATTTGTTTTTTGCAATTGGTAAAGCATATGAAGATTTAAAACAATATGAAATATCTTTTGAATACATTAGAAAAGCAAATGAAATTAAAGATACAATTATAAATTACGATTTTGAACAAGAAATAAATAAATTTAAAAGCATTAAAAATACTTTTAAAAACGTTGATTTTAAAAACACTATAAATAAAAATAGAGATTCAAATATCATATTTATTTGTGGTATGCCTAGATCGGGCACAACATTAGTTGAACAAATTATTGCTTCTCATAAAAAAGTATCTGGCGCTGGTGAATTAATATATTTACAAAAATCGATTGAAAAAAATTTTTTTAATAACGATATGCTGAATGAACAAACTGTCAGGGAAGATATCTTTGCTGAAAGAACAAAACTGAATGATGATTATTACGAATTACTTAATTTACACAATGTGAAGTCTATTTATATTACAGATAAAGCACCACAAAATTTTAGATGGATAGGTTTTATGAAAATATTTTTTCCAAATTCTAAAATTATTCATTGCACAAGAAATCCAAGAGATATTTGCTTATCCATTTTTAAAAATAGTTTCGCATCAACAGATATGAACTGGAGTTATGCACAAGAAAATATAGCAAACTACTATAATTTATATAAGGATATAATGAATTTTTGGAATGAAACTATCGGTAAATTCATTTACGAAATAAACTATGAAAAACTAATAAAAGATAAAGACAACGAAATTAAGAATTTATTAGATTTTTGTAATCTCGAGTTTGACCCCGCTTGCTTTAATCATCATATGAATACAAAAACCCCTATAAAGACCGTTAGTGTAGCTCAAGCTAGAAAACCGATATATTCTTCATCAGTAGATAAAAATAAATTTTATGAAAGCAATCTAAGCAAAATGTTTTCTATGCTAGAATAATAAACATATATATATTAATTTATTTTTATGACGATTTATGCTTTGTCCTCTGGTCCAGGACTATCTGGTTTAGCAGTTATTAGAGTTTCTGGTGAAGGAGCTCTTAATATTTTGCAGAAGATAACAAATGAGCGGATCCCTACCCCCAGAGTTGCAACATTAAGAAATATAAGAAAATTCGGTAGTGATGAGATTATAGATAGGGGTATTATATTATGGTTTCCTGGACCTGGGAGCTACACAGGTGAAGACCTTATCGAATTCCATATTCACGGGAGCCTAGCAGTAATTAATGAAATTCAGAATACCCTGTCAAAATTTGAAAATTGTAGACTGGCTGAATCTGGTGAATTTACAAAATTGGCTTTTCAAAATGGTAAAATTAATTTGCTTGAGGCTGAAAGTATTGGAGATTTAATTTCAGCAGAAACTGAGATTCAGAGAAGACAAGCTATTGATATTATGTCAGGTCTTCAAGGAAAAAAATTTGAAAGTTGGAGATCAAGATTAGTTAAAATATTATCAAACGTAGAAGCCAAAATAGATTTTCCTGAGGAAGATTTGCCAAAAGACATTCTAAGTGAAATTCACAAGACATCTAATGATGTAAAAAATGAAATTAAAAAAGCTCTTAATGATCAAAAAGTTGGCGAGAGGATTAGAGAGGGATTTAAAATAGCAATATTAGGTCCTGCTAATGCAGGAAAATCTTCATTACTGAATTACTTATCTAAAAGGGAAGTGGCAATTGTTTCAGAAATTGCAGGCACTACGCGTGATGTAATTGAAACACATCTTAATATAGATGGATACCCCGTTATAATGTCGGACACGGCAGGTATAAGAGATGCGCAAGATGAAATAGAAAAAAAGGGTGTTAAACTTGCTTTAAAAAAAGCAGAAAACGCTGATTTAAATATTGTAGTTATAGAGCCAAAAAGTGCTTATTTTACTGGTGTTTTGAAAGGTTTAGTAAATTCTGATAAAACTATTTTAATCGTAAATAAATCAGACCTCGGTACAAAGAATATAGAAAATGAGTTAAATAAATTTAATCCAATATATATCTCTATATTGAAAGAGACTAATGTTGATAAATTAATTTCAGAAATAAGAAATAAATTAAAAAATAAGTTTGTTACAACGGATGATACAATAATTACTCGTGAACGGCATAGACAACATTTAATTCAATGTTATGAAAATTTAGATAATTTTGAGAATAAAAAAAAAGAAGAGGAATTTGATAAAGCTGCTGAAGATTTAAGACTAGCTATAAGACATCTAGGAATGATAGTTGGTAAAGTAGATGTTGAGGAGATACTAGGCTCAATATTCAATGACTTTTGCATAGGTAAATAATTGTTAAAAATTAAGGATTTTTAAATTAATTCTACTGTTTTCTTGTAATATTTCAGATCGATAATAAATTACTTATATGAAAAATGATTTATCATTTGATGTAGTAGTTATTGGTGGTGGACATGCTGGTTGTGAAGCTGCCGCAGCCTCAGCTAGACTTGGTGTGAATACAGCATTATTTACTCATAAGTTTGATACAATTGGAGAGATGTCATGTAATCCTGCAATAGGCGGTCTTGGCAAAGGTCATCTAGTTAGAGAAATAGATGCATTAGATGGTGTTATGGGAGTAGTGGCTGATAAATCAGGTATTCAATTTAGATTACTTAATAGAAGTAGAGGACCAGCTGTAAGAGGACCTCGAACGCAAAGTGATAGATCATTATATAAAAAATATATGCAAGAAAAACTTGTAAACTATTGTAATTTATGCGTTTTTTCGGACCCTGTAACTAAGTTTATTTTTAATAAAAATGAGATAAATGGGTTTGAAACTCTTTCTGGTAAAAAAGTAAGATCTTCTAAGATAATTCTAACAACTGGCACTTTTTTAAACGGCCTCATACATATAGGCGACGAAAGGACCCCAGCGGGTAGATATGATGAAAAACCTACTACAGGATTAAGTGAGCAACTAAAAAAATATCAATTTAAAATTGGTCGACTTAAAACAGGAACACCACCAAGGCTTGACGCAAGAACGATTAATTTTGAAAATTTAGAAGAACAGAAAGCTGATGATGATCCATATTTTTTTTCTTTCTTAACTTCAAAAAACATTAACAATCAAGTTTCCTGTCGAATGACTTACACTAACGAACTGGTTCACAAAATAATTTCTAAAAATATTAATCGAAGCGCAATGTATTCCGGTAACATAAAAGGAGTTGGTCCAAGATATTGTCCTTCTATAGAGGATAAAGTTATGAAATTTTCTGATAAACAAAGACATCAAATATTTTTAGAGCCAGAAGGTTTAAATGATAATACTATTTACCCAAATGGAATTTCAACATCTTTACCAACTGATGTACAAACTGAAATATGCAGTAAAATCAATGGTTTAGAGAATGTTTCGATAATAAGACCTGGTTACGCAATAGAATATGATTTTATTGATCCTAGAGAGCTATTTTTAACATTGGAGACAAAAAAAATTAAAAATTTGTATTTAGCAGGTCAAATTAATGGAACGACAGGTTATGAAGAAGCAGCTGCTCAAGGTTTAATTGCAGGAACAAATGCGGCTTTGTCCTTTAAAAAGGAGGAACCATTTATATTAGATAGATCTGAGGCTTATATTGGAGTAATGATTGATGATTTAGTAACAAAAGGTGTTGCTGAGCCTTATAGAATGTTTACATCAAGGGCAGAGTATAGACTTTCTCTTAGATCAGACAATGCTGATTTAAGATTAACAGAAAAAGGTATAAATTTAGGAATGGTTGATAACCAAAGGAAAGAATTTTTCCTAGAGAAAAATAAAAAACTATCTGAAATTCAGAAAAAAATGGATAATTTAAAAATTTCACCGACAAGAGTTCAAAAATATGGGGTTAATATAGCAAAAGATGGAGTTAATCGAAGTGCCACCCAAATTCTCAGTCAAATATCTGTCAATATGAATAAAATCAGGCAAATTTGGCCTGAAATACAGTATGTTTCACGTGAAATTGACGAACAAGTCGAAATTAACTCGCATTATAGGGGCTATTTAAAGAAACAGAAAGCTGATATTTTGGCATTTAAAAGAGATGAAAACTTAATAATTCCTGAAAATTTGAATTATGATGATTTTTCAGGACTGTCAAACGAAATTAAGTCAAAATTCAAAAAAATAAGACCAAAAACAATGGGTCAAGCTCTGAGAATTGATGGAGTAACGCCTGCAGCTGTATATATTTTGTTGTCTCATCTTAAAAGAAAGTCTATTAAGCATATAGCTTGATTGATTCGCAAATTATAAAAAAAAATTTAAAAAATATTGGATATGATGTTTCACGTGAAACATTAAGGGAATTGGATATGTTCAGCTCCTCTATATTGTTAAAAAATTCAGAGATAAATCTAATCAGTAAAAATAGCGAAAAAGATATAATTAATAGACATATATTAGATAGTGCACAAATAATTGATTATGTTGACAAAAATGACATATTATCATGTACGGATTTAGGCTCTGGTGCCGGGTTGCCAGGGATAGTTATCGGTATTTTAATGAAATCTAAAAAACCAATATTTAAGTTAATTTTTTATGAAAAGAGTTTTCATAAAAGTAATTTTTTAAAACAAATGAATGAAAAATTTAAATTAAATGCAAAAATCTATCAAAAAAATATCTTTAAAGAAAAAAATATACAAACGGACATAATAATTTCAAGAGCATTTAAGCCCGTTCCAGTAATATTTGAACTGGCAATTAAAAATTTTAGAAAGTTTAAATATATAATTTTATTTTTAGGCAAAAGTGGGAATAAAATTTTAGAGGAGGCTAGCAAAGAATGGATTTTTAATTATGAAAAAAGGAAAAGTTTAACTAACAAAGAGTCATTAATAATTAAAATTTTTAATCTTAGAAAAAAAAATGCATAACAAAATTATTTCGATCATAAATCAGAAGGGAGGTGTTGGAAAAACAACAACAGTTATAAATTTGGCTGCTGGACTTTCAATGAAAGGAAAAAAAATTCTTGTTATTGACTTAGACCCACAAGGAAACGCAACAACAGGATTAGGTTTGTCTAATTTCGAAAATTCTGATCGAACAATTTATTCAGTATTGAATGGTACAAAAAAAATTATTGAGGTAATCCAAAAAACTAAAATGGAGAAACTTGATTTAGTAACTTCAAATGTAGATTTGTCAGGACTGGAGGTTGAGACTGCAGGGGACACTCGTAGAGCCTTTAAATTAAAGGATGAATTGGCCTCTATTTTAAATGATTCTAGAGCATATTATGATTATATCCTTATTGATTGTCCTCCATCGCTTAGTCTTTTAACAATTATGGCACTAGTGTCATCGAATTCATTGATTGTGCCTTTGCAAACAGAATTCTTTGCTCTTGAGGGTTTAACTCAGCTAATGAAAACAATCGAGAGAATTAAATCTAATTTAAACCCATCCCTAGAGATTAAAGGAATACTCTTAACTATGTATGATAAGAGAAATAAGCTTTCAATCGAGGTTGAGCAAGAAGCCAGAAATTTTTTTAGAGAAAAAGTTTACTCAACTATAGTCCCAAGAAATGTCAGACTATCAGAAGCACCCTCTCATGGTGTACCAGTGTTGATATATGATAAAGCTTGCCCTGGAAGCAAAGCATACTTTAGCTTAACAGATGAGTTTTTAAATAAAGACAAATTAGTTGAAAGTGCCGCATGATGAATCCTTTTAAAAATAGAAAAGGTTTAGGTAGAGGTCTATCATCTCTAATTGGTGATAATGAAATTAAGACTGAAAAAAATAAGATTTCCATAAGTTCCATATTGCCAAATAAATTACAACCTCGAAAAAATTTTGATAAAGAAAGATTATCAGAGTTAACAAACTCCATAAAAGAAAGAGGTATAATCCAACCTTTAATTGTCAGAAAGTCTAAGGAGCAAAATAAATATGAATTGATAGCTGGAGAACGTAGGTGGCAAGCAGCTCAAAATGCTGGATTGCATGAAGTTCCAATTGTTGAGATTGTAGCTGATGATTTAAAATCACTAGAATTTGCTATTGTAGAAAATGTACAAAGATCAGATTTAAATGCAATTGAAGAGGCTGAGGGTTATAAAAAATTAATAGACGATTTTAATTATGATCAGGAAAAGGTAGCGAAATTCATAGGCAAAAGTAGATCACATGTATCTAATTCTTTAAGACTTTTGACTTTACCAAAAGATATAAAAGATATGATCATAGAAAATAAGCTTTCACAAGGCCATTGTAAAATATTAGTTGGCTTAGAAAATAATTTATTTTTAGCTAAGACAATAATTAAGAAAAATTTGTCTGTAAGACAAACAGAGAGCTTAATAAGATCAATTCGAAGTAGTGGTAAGATTTCAAAAAAATCAAAAGATCCTAATTTATCAAGTTTAGAAGATTCTTTAAAAGATAAGATTGGCATAAATGTACGTATTAATAATAAAAAAAATAATAATGGAAATTTAATATTTGATTATAAAGATTTAGATCAGCTAAATAGATTAATTATGGTTGTTAAAGCAAACTACTAAATATTAGATTTAGCTGAATCAATCAGAAAATCGTAAAGAATATTTATGGATCTAGATGAGTTCTTTTTAATTAATAACTCAAGATCATTTATTTTAAATACAAAATCATCAATTTTTATTGAATTCCATGCTTTTACTTGCGCTTTGACTACATCTTTATCTTTCCAAAAAATAGGTGGTTTGTAAGTTGATATAACTTGGTCTAGATTTTTATTCTCTTCGTAATCTTTTAATATTTTGCTTATTCTTTTAGACTTAGAGATTAATGTTTTTATAATTAATATACAATCCTCTATCGAATAATTGTTTTCATTCAAAATTTTAATTGTTCTATTTAAATTTTTGCTTAAACAATTATCAACTAATTCACTAACACTATAATTTTCAGATAAATTTACAATTTTATAAATTTCATCGATCTTGATAATTTTATTTTTATCTAAGTAGGAAATAATTTTATCTATTTCATTTTTTAAGTTATTTCTGTCCCCACTAGATTTTTGAACAATCATATCTATACATTCCCTGGAAACAGATATCTGTTTTTCTTTGAAACGCGAAGTTGCAATTTTTGATAAAGTGTTGTTGTCATCAGGATAAACAGGTATACACACGGTACTTTTGTTTTTTTCAAAAAAGTTTCTAATTTTAGACTTTTTATCTAATCTTTCAGAAAGTAAAATTACTTTTGTATCAGTTATTTTCTTTTCCAAAATTTCATCAATTAATTCAAGTGATTTATCGGTAGATCTAAATATTATAAATGCTTTATTATCTTCAAAAAAAGATTGGTTCAAAAGACTAGATAGAATTTCATTTTTGTTTTCTAAAAATTCTTTTTCGTCGTATTTTCTTGTTAGTCCATTAAAATGTTTTAATATATTTTCTATAACCTCTTTTTTTTGCCCTTCATTGTCACCATAAATTAGATAAAAATCTAATCCAGTTTTACTAATTTTTTCCCTTTCGAAAAATTTAATAATCATTAAATAGAATTAAGATAAATCAATATATCTTGTGTTATCTCCTGAACTAAATTTGATTTTAAATTATTTTCATGTTGTTTGAGTTCAAATTTACTTTTTAAGTTGTTATAACTAAGTTTTTCTCTGAACTTGTTTTTCAATATATCGTTATCATTTTTTAACGTCACATTTACATCTAAACTCATATCAAACACTTCAGGATCACCTTTTTTATTTTTTGAAGAGATATCTTTTTTAAAAATCGTTTCAATTGTCAATTCATATTCCCCATCATCTTTTTTAAGACCACCTAGATTGCTAATAATATCTTCCGAAATTTTAATTTCTCCAAGAGCATTACTTTTATTAAAGCTAAAATCTGACTTTTCACTCACATATATTGATTGAAATCCACAAGAAACTAAAAACAAGCAAATAATAAAATGTTTTGCAAATTTAATCATTTTAATAATATATTTATTAATCTGTTTTTAACAAAAAAACTTTTGTTTATTTTTTTCCCCATTATCAGTTTACTTAAATTTTTATCATTTGTAAGCTGATCTAATAGATCTTTTTCATTAATATTATATTTTGATGAAATTGTAGCTTTTTTCTTGCCGTTTATTTGAATTACAAAATTTACTTTATCAACTTTGGTCTTATCTTTGTCTACCACTGGCCAACTTGGAATTTTATTTATACCTAAGTTGTCAAAACACTCGTTTGCAAAATGAGGTATAATAGGAGAAAGAATGGTTAAAATTTTTATGTAATTTTTCAATAAAATTTCTCCATCAATTTTACTTTCTAAAATATTGTTTAAAAAATTATATGTTTCGTAGATACTAGCAATTAGAACATTATAATTAAATTTCTCTAAATTGTAGTCAAATTTACTAATTGTTTCGTTTATGAATCTTTCAAAGTTGTTTTCTAAGTTTAAATTATTAGATTTGTGATTTATTTTATCTTTAATTTTTTCATGAAGAACCCATAGTTTCTGTATAAATTTATAAGAAGCTACCATACCTTGCTCAGACCATTGTATATCTTTTTCCGGTGGACTATCAGATAAAATAAATAATCTTACTGAATCAGCTCCATAATTTTTAATTATTTGCTCTGGATCTATAGTATTTTTCTTTGATTTCGACATAGACTCGGAAGGACCTACAGTTACAACATTTTCTATTTTATTTTTGACAAAATATTTTTTACCATCTTTAGTTTCAACTTCATCAGGTCTTAGCCAATTTCCTTTTTCATCTTTATATGTTTCGTGACAAACCATTCCCTGAGTAAATAATCCCTCAAACGGCTCATTAAATTTAAAATCGTCTTTTTTATAACCTATGGCTCTCATAAAAAATCTTGAATAAAGCAAATGAAGTATTGCATGTTCAACACCTCCTATGTATTGATCCACTGGCATCCAATAATTTATCTCATCTTCGTTGTAACCGTAATTTTTTTCGTTAGGAGAACAAAATCTTAGAAAGTACCATGATGAGTCCACGAAAGTATCTAGGGTGTCCGTTTCTCTAGTGAATTTTTCTCCTTTGTATTCAATGGATTTCCAATCTTTTACATGATCTAGTGGATTTCCCTTTGTATTTAAATTAATATTTTCTGGCAATTTAACCGGTAATAGCTCATTTGGCACAGGGTGAGGATTGCCAGTATTATCGTACATTATAGGAATAGGACATCCCCAATATCTTTGTCGAGAAACACCCCAATCTTTTAATCTGAAGTTTATTTTTTTTTCCCCGAGTTTTCTTTCTTCAAGAATATTAATGGTTTTAATAATCGATTCCTCTGGGACTTTTAACCCATTTAAAAATTTTGAATTAATTATCTCACCACCATCTACATACGCTTTGTCATTAACTTTAAAGGATTCGTCTTTATCAAATGGTTTAACAACAGTTTTAATCTCTAATTGATATTTTAGAGCAAAATCCATATCTCTTTGGTCATGAGCAGGGCATCCAAAAACTGCTCCGAAACCGTAGTCCATTAAAACAAAGTTAGCAAAGAATACAGGAACTTTTTTTTTCTCATCAAATGGATTAATAGCGATAAGGTTAGTTTTAAAACCAATTTTTTCTCCCTGGGCAATCGACTCCTCGGTTGTGCCAGTCTTTGAACATTCTTTTCGAAAATTGATAAATTTTTCATCATCTTCAAAATATTTTGATATTGGATGATCTACAGATAATGCTAAAAATGAAAAACCAAAAAGCGTATCTGGTCTTGTAGTAAAACATCTTATTGATTTTACATCTTTGCTCCCCTCTATTTTAAAATCTATCTCACAACCAAAAGATTTTCCAATCCAGTTTTTCTGCATAGTTTTCACTTTGTTTGGCCAATTTGATAAATTATCTAGTTCATCTAATAAATTTTCTGAAAATTTAGAAATGTTAAAAAACCATTGATTTAATTTTTTCCGTTGAACAATTGCTCCAGATCTCCACCCCCTACCGTCAATTACTTGTTCATTTGCTAAAACAGTTTCATCAATCGGGTCCCAATTTACATAATTTTCTTTCCTATAAACCAAACCTTTATTATACATTTCTAAAAAGAAATTTTGTTGATGCTGATAATAATCTTCAGAACAAGTTGAAATTTCTCTTTCCCAATCTATAGATAAACCAAGCATTTGAAGCTGATTTTTCATTACAGAAATATTTTTTTCCGTCCAAACTTTTGGATCTAAATTATTTTCTTTAGCCGCATTCTCAGCAGGCATGCCAAACGAGTCCCAACCCATTGGATGCAAAACATTATAATTTTGTAAAATCTTATGTCGTGATAGAACGTCACCAATAGTATAATTTCTAACATGACCCATATGAATTTTTCCAGATGGATATGGAAACATTTCTAAGCAATAAAATTTTTTTTTATTTCTATTCAATGAAGACTTATACGTTTTATTTTTCTCCCAATGATCTTGCCATTTTTTTTCAACAAGTTTAAAATTATATCTTTTCACTTTAATAAAAGTTTATTATTTGAATAATTTGCCGCCCTCAGTGCCTTTTCCTTCAAAGGTTGGTCCTTTATATTTTTTATTATTTTTTCTTTTTTCTTTTTCGTATAAAGCGGCTTTTTTAAGAATACTTTTTTTAATTTCTAAGTTTATTTCACCTTGCTCCTCGTACATGCTGCAATTTTGATTTGCATCACAATCTTTTTTAAAAATCTTAATATCTAGTGCATCAGATCTAATCTCATTTGTAAGAAATCTTATGGTAATTTTGATTGACTCGTTAGAATTATTTTCATCACTATACCAATCTGTAATTATTATACCTCCACTGTAATTAGCTGAAGCAAGAGGCATAAAATCTATTGTGTCTAAACTTGCTCTCCATAACTCATTAGAACTTGCAAAGTCAAAGGTACCACCTTTTTTGTCCCCTCCCATTAATCTAAATCCACGTCCTTCCTCGATATTTTTGGCAACTCTCTTCTCAGGTTCTGGGGGATAATCCTTTGCACTTACTGGCCTATAAATACCGCAAGAATTTAAAAAGTATAAAAAAGATAATAGTAATACTGAACCAATTAATGTTTTTTTGTATTTCATATTGCTTAATATTTTGAATTGTTCTAATATTTTTTTGATAATAAGCAATTAATAATAAATCATCTAAAAAAACCTTTAAAATTAAGCATATTTCGTATGATGTATTTTTGCAACTATATTTAAAATTTTAGTCAAAAAGACAAAAAAAAACTCATATTCCAGGTACGTTTTGTTAGAAATGGCCTGTTTATAATTAATTATTAACAATTAGGAGTAAATTTATGAACAACTTTAAAAAACTAGGATTAACTGCTTTAGCAGGATCTTTAGTTACTTCGACTGCTTACGCAGGTGCATTAGATGTATCTGGTTCAGCGAAGATGACTTACAAGTCTCAGGATGACACAGAAGTTACTGGAAACAGTTTCAGTACTTCAAAAGGGATTACATTCTCTGGTTCTGGTGACTTAGACAATGGTATGACAATGTCATACACATATACTATGACAGATGCAGCGTTTTCATCTACATCAATTATGATTGATATGGGTGAAATGGGATCGCTTGGTATTGGTAACAGTGCTGGTGCTGCTGGTATTCCGGCATTTGATTCAGTAATTCCAACTGCTGGTGAAGAAGTTTGGGATGACACAGATACTGATGACAATGGTATAGTAACGCACTCAAAAGCTAACTCAATCGACTATATTGGTACTTTTGGTGGTTTCGGTCTTAGTGCTGCATACGTAAATGATGGTTCAGGTTCATCATCTGACGGATCAATGGTAATTACTTACGATGGTCTTATGGATGGTTTACAACTTGGATATGGTCAAGGTGAAGACTCAGTTGATTTAGACTTAGAGACATTCTTTGTGAAATATACAGTTGGTGGTATCACTGCTGCATTCCAAAGATCTGATCTAAATGCTGCAGGCACTGCTTCTGACGAAGAATCAGACGCAATGGGATTCTCATTCGCAGTTAACGAAAACCTGTCATTATCTTACGGAGTTCACGATGTTGATTTCGGTGCAACTAGCAAAGCTGACGAGGAGTCGTCTGGTGTTTCTGCTTCTTACACAATGGGAAGTATGACAATTACTGGAATTTCCAACTCAACTGATAACGTAGCTGGAACTGATGCAAGTAACGACTCTTACAGAGAGATTACCGTAGCGTTTGCATTCTAAGTTAACGATAGTTAGACAAATTTAAGGCCCCTTTTTTTAGAGGGGCCTTTTTTTTGGAAGTAATTAATAGCAGCAAAACCCTCTGCATTTAGGAAACTTATCATATTCATTTTTTCTTTTGTTACACCACCCAAAACAATTAAGTTTTTATTAGTAAAATTCTTTAACTTTAAGAAACCATAAATACCAAGTTTATATCTTTTTTTCTTGAATACGGGTGCAATAAAAATACTTTTTACTTTTTGTCTTATCTTGATATTTAATTCTGCTACATTGTGAGCTGAGCCTATAATATCAAAATTTTTCTTAAACCTAAAACAGTTGTATCTAGTGTTTTTATTAAATGATGGTAAATAAACACCATCCAGTCGAAGCTTAAGAGCTAACTTAAAATTATTAGATAAATATAACTTTATTCCTTTTTTTTTGCAAAAATTTCTCAAGTTTATTAACATTTTTAGATTAAGTGGATTTTTGTAATTTCTGTAAATAATATGAACATTATTATCCAATTTTTCTAAATGATTTTTATTGAAATTGTTAATAAAGTAATATTTTTTAAGAAATTTATTATGCATCAAACCGTTCAAAACTTTATTCAAATCAAAGAAGAAATTAAAGAAGAAATACTTAAAAATAATATAGGAGATTATGAGCCAAATATTATTGCAGTATCAAAAACATTCAAAATTGAACATATTTCACACTTAATAGATTTTGGTCATTTTCATTATGGAGAGAATAAAGTTCAAGAAGCAATAGAAAAGTGGTCAAATATTAAACGAAATAATAAAAATATTAAATTACATATGCTGGGTAAGCTGCAATCTAATAAAGTTAAGTATGCTGTGAAAATCTTTGATTATATTCATTCTGTAGATAGCAAAAAAATTGCTCAAAAAATTGCTGACGAGGAAGCTAAAGTTGATAAAAAAATAAAAATTTTTATACAAGTTAATTTAGGAAATGAAATACAAAAATCAGGTATTGACATAGATCATACTAGGGAATTATTAGATTTTTGTAAAAGTAACAAATTAGAAGTTTTAGGCTTAATGTGCTTACCTCCTTTTGATGAAGACCCGGAGGATTATTTTAAAGAATTAAAAAAATTGAATGATACCCTTGAGTTAAAAGAGATAAGTATGGGAATGTCAAACGATTATATCAAAGCAATAAAATATTACTCTACCTTTTTAAGAATCGGCTCTAGCATTTTTGGTAAAAGAAACTAAATTACAATTTTACTTTTTTTAGTTAATATTTTAGAAATTATAAAAAAATCTTTTTTATTCACCGCTATACATCCAGCAGTTTTTTTATAGTCTTTTGTCAAATGTAGAAATATTGCACTACCTTTATTTCTAATTGGCTTATTGTAATTATATTTAATCAAAATAAAGCAATCATATTTGTTATCTTGTCTGAATAATTTTTCAGATTTTATTCGTCTATTAGTAATCTCTTTATTGTAATTTAAATTATTTATATCATTACACCAGTACATATTTTTTCTTATTATTTTTTTATTAAGACTTGTCTCTATTTTATTAATTCTATCTTTTCTCCAATATAGAGTTCCTAGCTCAAACTTGCCTTTTGGTGTGCCTTTATCGCCCTCTATCTTGTTTGCTTTTAAACCACTTTTACCAATACAACACTTAAATTTAAATTCATCAATTATTAAGGTATCTTTATTTATTAATTTTAATATCATAATGTTTAAATAATGAGTAAAACAATTGTATTAATACACAAACTCCCAACATTATATAAAATTTTACATGAAATAAATGATTTATTAAATTTTGAGCTTCAAAGTTCATTAGATGAACTCGAACTAAGTGATATTATAAGTGATAAAAAAAAAACTTTTGTCATTATTTCTGAAACTAAAATAAGTGAGATTCAAAAGGATAACAATATTATTTTATCCGAATTTCCTATTAAAGTTTTCAATCTTATTGAAAAGATTAATATATTTCTTCTTAAAAAGAATTTTGTTACACAATCTAAAATTAACATAAATGATTATCAATTAGACGTAAATTCCAGGGCTTTAAAAATAGGTATGAAAAAACTTAAACTTACACAAAAAGAAACAGAAATTATATTTTTTATAAAAAATTCAAATAAAGAAGTTTCTATTTCAAGTTTAAAGAAAAATGTTTGGGGACATTCCTCTGAACTTGAAACACACACAGTCGAAACACATGTTTATAGACTTAGAAAAAAAATTAAAGATTTTTTTAATGACAGTACGTTTATAAAAAGCACTGATAATGGTTATAAAATTTAAAAAAAGAAGGAATTTCACTGCTAAGGAATTAATTTCAAGAAAATTTAGTCAAAAGGTTATAAAACCAAAAAAAGGGAAAGGAAGTTTTAAAAGAATAAAAAAATAAAACTATCTATAGTCTGGCCCCAATCTGTTGGATTACTTTTGTAGACATTTCTGTTCCTTTTTCTAAACTATCCTTTAAAGACAAGTTATTTATGTAACCATGAAGAAAACCTGCTGCAAAAAGATCTCCAGCTCCAGTTAAATCCACAACTTTTAAACCTTCTTGAATTCCGCATTCAGAAACCTCATTACCTTTTATAGCTATTGCTCCTTTGTCCCCTCTGGTCACCACAATAATTTTTCCAAGTTCTTTACCAAAGCTAATTACATCATCGAAGCTTTTAGCGTCAATCAAAGATATTATTTCCTGCTCGTTAGCAAATGTTATATCAAGTTTATTTTTTACTAGATCAAGAAAATGGATTTTATGTCTATCAACGCAAAATTGATCAGATAAAGACATAGCAACTTTTTTTGCACTACTAATAGCTTTATCAAAAGCTTTTTTCGGGTCGCCTTCGTCCCAAAGATATCCCTCTAAAAGAATTACATCACTATTTGTAATAATATCTGAGTTAACATCATTTTCATTTATTTTACCTGCAGTTCCTAAAAATGTGCACATTGTTCTCTCTGAGTCAGGTGTTACAAGTATTAGACAAGTTCCCGTAGGCAATTCCTCTTTTTTTTTTGAGTAAAAATACTCAACATTTTCATTTTTTAAACCTTCCTCATATTTAGCCCCAAGCTCGTCGTCACAAACTTTTCCAATAAAACCAACTTTATTTCCGAGTTGAGATAAACCTACTATAGAATTGGCTACAGAACCACCAGACACAGTTTTCTCAATTTTTAAATTTGATAACAAATTTTTGAATTCTTTTTCATCAAAAATTAATTTCATTGTACTTTTTGTAAGTTTATTCTTATCTAAGAAATCTTCATCAACTCTACAAATTACATCTACTATAGCATTACCTATACCTAAAATTTTCATATTATGCTTTCTTTGTTATAATTGGTTTTTTTCTTGTAGGATAACAAGTGGTACAAATTTTACAAGCTATTCCATAACAATCTCTGGCCTTACAATATTCTCTTCCGTAATAAATGATTTGTAAATGTAATTTATTCCAATTTTTTTTGGGGAATAATCTTTTTAAATCCTTTTCAGTTTGAATAACATTTTTTCCATTTGTAAGACCCCATCTT
>CABZCF010000011.1 GCA_902524235.1 uncultured Pelagibacteraceae bacterium
AAATCACCACACGTCTAAAAAGTTTATAGAATTCATACTCAAATTTAATTCCCAAAAAAATTGAATGTATAACTAGAAGCACAGCAGAGCTTATACCAAAAAATACAAACTTATTTGTGTAAGTATTTTTTGGATCTTTATATAAAATTATTTTTTTATTATTTAACCAATATTTAATTAATAAAAATGAAGTTAAGAACATTGCTGGCTTAAATATCAAATATGTCGGAAAAACTCTTGCAGTACGACTTATTGACGCTTTTCCATCTATGTAAGGAATTGTGTCATGCAATATGTGTTCTTGATTTGGGAATAAACCATGAAACTGCGTGATTAAAATTAAACAAACATTTATTGCAAGGAATGGCACAATAAAAATCCATAAACTCATGGATTTTACTTTTAAGATATTGTCCATTTTAAGATTTCTTATTTCTTTTTATTCTTTTTTCTCGCTCTTCTTTTTTTTGAGCCCATTTTTCTTCGGCCTCTATGTTTTTTTGGGTAACCCATAATCTCCTTATTTATAATTTTATTGACTTATTTGTGGGATATAGCATTGTCAAACTTACTTATCAAATTTATTTATGGTTAAATCTGTCAAAACCTTTTTAAAACATACATACAAAGACTACATAACCCGTTCAGTTAACCCTCCGCTGGTAAGAACCTCAACTATGGTCTTTAAATCAATGTCTGATTTAAGAAGGGTTCAGAGGAAAAATTTAAAAAATCCTAGAGGAGGACATTTTGAATATGGAAGGCAAGGTACTGCTACAACATTTGAACTTGAAAAAATTTTAACCAATTTAGAAGAGTCTTATCATACTTTTTTAACACCAACTGGTTTTGGATCTGTTTTTTTGTGTCTTTTTAGCATTTTAAGACCAAATGATGAAATTATAATCGCAGATCCAATATATAGCCCAACAAGGTTATTAACAGAAAATTATTTAAAAGAGTTTGATATTAAAACTAAATTTTACAATCCAAACAATTTAGATACCATTAAAAAAAATTTCACAAAAAAAACTAAATTAATTTATGTTGAGAACCCAGGAAGTAATACATTTGAATTCCAAGATTTAGGTAAAATCATTTCTTTTGCAAAAAACCGTAAAGTCTTAACAGCCATCGATAATACTTGGGCAACACCATATTTCTTAAAACCTATAAAAATTGGTTTTGATTTATCAATTGTATCTGCAACAAAATATTATTCAGGCCATTCTGATGTTATGGGAGGAAGTCTAGCAGTAAGTAAAAGAGTATTTAATAAAGTACTTAAAGCTCAGAATATGACAGGTCTAAGGTTAAGTCCTGATGATGCCTATTTTATAATGAGGGGGATTAGGACATTAGATGTCAGATTGGACAAACATCAGGATAATGCAATTAAAATAGCAAATTTTTTATCAAAAAAAAAAAATATAGAAGTTTTGTATCCTCACAAAAAAAATACCAAGAATTATAAATATTGGAATAAATATTATACAGGATCATCAGGGCTTATGGGCCTAAAAATAAAAGTAAAAAATAAAAATTCAGTCGATAAATTTGTAAATTCACTGAAATTTTTTGGTCATGGCTATAGTTGGGGAGGATATGAAAGTTTGGCGTTGCATCAACAAATAAAAGAGCAAGGTAATAGGAAATATCTTAGTTTAAAAAAAAATGAGCATATTGTAAGATTACATATTGGATTAGAAGACTCAAAAGATCTAATTAATGATATTAAAAAATCATTAAGATTTTTAAAATGACCACAGACAAATTTATAACTAATAAATTAGCCTTAACTACTTTGATAGCTGCATGCCTAGTAGTTCTAATATCTTTGAGTGTTAGACAGGTATTTGGGATGTTTTTTATGGATTTTAATATTGATCTTGGAATTTCAAATACTGAATTCGGCTTAGCTATTGGAATTCAAATGCTTGGATGGGGACTTTCAGGACCTATTTTTGGAGCTATTGCGGATAAATATGGAGGACATAAAGCAATAATGCTTGCATTTATATTTTATATTTTAGGAGTATATTTTTTATATTCTGGTCCAAATACAGGCCTATATTTTCAAATAAGTTTAGGGGTATTAATTGGTATTGGTTGTGGAGGTACAGCAATAAGTATCCCTATGTCAATTGTTGGAAAACATTTCCCTCTTTCAAATAGAACTATTGCAATGAGTCTTGTAACTGCAACTGGATCATTTGGATATTTTATATCACCTTTATTCACTAATTATTCTTTAGCTAATAATGGTTGGGTTGATACACTATTTTACTTTATTGTATTTTTAAGCATTGGTTTTGTAATTGCTTATTTTGTTAGATCACCTAATGAAAATGAAAGTTCAGGAGATTCTAAAACAAATCAAAAACAAACTACTTTTCAAGCTTTAAGTGAGGCTTTTAGTAATAAAAGTTATTTGTTGTTAATTTCAGGATTTTTTGTTTGTGGATTTCATATCACTTTAGTTGGTACCCATGTACCTAAATATGTGATTGATAGAGGACTTGGTGACTGGACAGCAGCTATGATATTATCTCTAATCGGACTATTCAATATTTTCGGGTCATTATTAAGTGGTTACTTATCAGCTAAAATGAGTAAGAAAATTATTTTAAGTGTTATCTATTTTTTAAGAGGTATTTCAATTATTGCGTTTATTTTTCTACCTCCAAGCAACATTTCATCTATAATTTTTGGAGCGAGTTTTGGACTTTTATGGTTATCAACTGTACCCGCAACAAGTGGAATTGTTGCGCATATATTTGGAACAAGGTATCTAGGACTGCTTTATGGATTAGTTTTTTTAAGTCATCAAATTGGCTCTTTTTTTGGTGCATATCTTGGGGGATTGTTCTACGATATTTATGGTTCATATGACTATGCGTGGTATTTGGCAATTGCATTATCTGTATTTGCAGGTTTAATACACTTACCAATAAAAGAGAAGTCAGTTGAAAGATTACAAAAAGTATAAATTTAAATTTAATCCCTATTTGGAGAGTCTTTATCAATCTGATGAACCTTTAATAATCTATAAAGTAGAAAATGGTTACAACATTTATACTCATTTTTCAAAAAAAATTATTTTAACAAATAGAAATATAAATAAATTTTTTAAATCTTTTAATAAAAAAAAATACAATAAAGAAACAGATTTAATGATAGGTTTTTTTGGTTATGATTTACTATGTAATTTGATAGATTTAAAAACTGTAAACCAGAAAAAAAGTAGTTTTTATAAAGGTATATTTTACAAACCAGAGACCATTATAAAGATAAGAGATAATATTAAAATAGTATCTAAACTTAAGCATAAAAAATTAAAAATAAGTTTTCAAAAAACTCAAGTATCAAGTCCTTTCAAAATGAATATAAAATTTCCTAAATATCAAAAAATTTTCGATTACTTTTCAAGAAAAATAAGACAAGGTGAAACTTATCAGATTAAAATTTGTACTAAATATAGGAATAAATCAAAAATAAACCCTATTAATTTTTTTTGGAAATTAATGAAAGTGAACGCTTCTCCTGAAGCATTTATGATAAGAGATAAGGATTATTCAATAGTTAGCTGTTCACCCGAAACATTAATTAATAAAAAAGGCTCAAATATTTTTACTAAACCAATTGCAGGTACCCTAAAAAAAAATAATGGTTTAGATAAGAAAAAAGCTTTAAAATTTTTTAAAAATAACATCAAAGAGACTAAAGAACATAATATGATTGTAGATATGGAAAGAAGTGACTTATCTAAAATTTGTAAGCCAGGTACTGTAAAAATCTTTAAAAAGAAATTTGTTGAGGAGTATAAACATCTTTATCACTATGTTACTTTAGTTAAAGGTCAACTAATTAATAAAATTGACTTAAAAGATATAGTTAAATCAATGATGCCTGGTGGATCTGTAATAGGGTGTCCAAAAATTAGAACTTTAGAGCTTTTAAATAATCAAGAAAATGAGGATAGAAATATTTATACAGGAAGCTTCGGTTTCATTAAGTATAATAAAGATATGAGATTTAATATTATTATAAGGTCTATTTTAAATTATAAAAATTTTTCAGAGATATCAGCTGCATCAGGTGTGGTTTTAGACAGCACAGCTAAAAAAGAATTTAATGAAAATTATATAAAGGCAAAATCTTTATTGGAATTATATAAATGATATATGTTATTGATCATCAAGACTCTTTTACATGGAATGTTGTTCATCAATTTAGGAAGTTTGATAAAGTTTATTGTTCAAATTATTTTAATGTAGACTATAAAATATTAAATAGCTCTGAGACAATAGTACTATCACCTGGACCAGGTGCACCAAAAGATTACCCCCAAACATCTAAAATTTATAAAAATTTTAAAGGAAAGAAAAAAATAATTGGAATTTGTTTAGGTTATCAACAAATTCTTTACAATGAAAAAGGAAAAATAATTCAGCAAAAAAATATATATCACGGTTATCAATCCAAAGTAAAAGTTACAAATAAAAGTAAAATATTTAAAAAAAATAAAACTTTTAAAGTTGGAAGGTATCACTCGTTAAAATTACGTGAACCTTTTAATTCAAATTCTTTAAGCATCACAATGCGATGTAGTAAAACAAATATACCGATGGCTATTGAGGATACAAAAAATAAAATTTATGGTTTTCAATTTCATCCTGAATCATTCTTAACTGAAAATGGCGACTTTATTATTAAAAAAATCTTATCTAACTAGTTCTTTAAAAGAAGTACCATTCAAAGATTTATGGGGCTCGGATGGTGTATTCACAACTATGCGAGTAATTGGAAAGCCTTTTAAAATTATTTTTTTAAAAAATCACTTAAATAATTTGATTGACTCTACAAAAGATTACAAAATTTTTAAAAAAAACATAAAATCAAAATTAAATCAAATTTTAAAAATAAATTTAAAAAGAAGCAAAAAATATAATCATTTACTAAGATTAGCTATTACTAATAATTTAATTTCAATATCTATAAGAAATAGAATTACTCCAAGTAAAAATTTTAAATTAAAACTATTAAAATATAAAAGACTTAACCCTGAATACAAAAATCTTAAATACAAATTTATTTTAAAAAATATGCAAAATATTAATTTAAAATCCTCTGATTTAGCCTTAACGTTTAATGACCAAATATACGAAACAGGAACAGCTAATCTAATTTTTATAAGAAATAATAAATTATTTTCTCCAAAGAAAAATTTTTATAAGGGAATTACACTTAAATTTTTTGACAAAAAATTTATTATTAATTACTCAAATATCCATTTAAAGAATCTAAAAGATTACAGTGAAATAATTTTAGTTGGTTCTGGTAAAGGTGTTATTTCAGTGACTAATGTTCAAGGCATGATATGGAGAAGAAAAAGCCTAAAACACTATAAAATTCTTAAAAAATATTATGAAAAAGCTGTTACTAAGTGTCCAAGATATTACAGTTGATCTATTAATTTAACTATATTACAAATTTAGAATTGTTATAAATTGCGGAGATCATAAAAATGTTTACGTCTAATCCATTTTACATTCTTACTGAAAGTATTGCGCCAATATTCATGCAAATATTTGTTATTTTGATGATCGGATTGATTGTTGTTGGAACAGTAATGGATATGATTCATAAAAAAAATGTAAAATATTTTTTTGAAAATGCAAAGAAGGCAAAAAAAAATGCAACTAAAGTTTTATCAACAGGTGATAGAATAAAAGTATTATCTAAAACTATTGTAAGTGATATAGCAACCACATCCGAGCTTGGTGCTGGTAAAAGAAGAGTGGCTCATGTTATGGGCATGTATGGAACAATTTTATTTTGGGTTTCAACAGTTGTTATGGTTTTTATGTATACTAACCCATCATCAAGTACACCTAACATCTGGCCAATACTTTGGCACGCAGGTGCTTTACTCACAGTTATAGGTGGTTGTTGGTTCTGGTTTTTTTTACGAGTAGATGTCTATTCAGAAGCTCAACCATGGTACAGAATAATTAAAGCTGATTTGTTTGTTCTAGCTTTAATAGCTACATCTTTATTCGGTTTAATTTGGTCATATTTACAAAATATGGATCTCGGATCTAGATGGGACGATAAAGTATTTTTAGTTTTTTATATAGTTGCAAACTTGATTCTTTTTGGCGGAGTTTACTGGTCTAAATTTGCTCATATGTTTTATAAACCTGGAGCTGCAATACAAAAAAATCTTGCTGAAGCTGATGGATCAAGGGATAATTTACCACCAGAAGCTGATGGTCCTGAGCAATTTGGCCTGGGTATAAAAAGAGAAGAGCCAAAACACTATTAATATGTTAATAGAAAAGGAAAATTTATAAATATGTCAACTTTTGTATATATGACCAGATGTGATGGCTGTGGACATTGTGTAGATATTTGTCCCTCAGACATAATGCATATCGATGAGAATATTAGAAGAGCAAAAAACATTGAGCCAAATTTTTGTTGGGAATGTTACTCGTGCGTTAAAGCGTGTCCAAATCATGCTATAGATGTAAGAGGATACGCCGACTTTGCACCAATGGGACATAGCGTTAGAGTTAGAAGGGAAGAAGAAAAAGGAAAAATTTCTTGGAGAATTAAATTTAGAAATGGAACAGAAAAAAACTTTGTTTCACCTATCACAACTAAGCCATGGGGAAAGCATATTCCAAAACTTGCTGAGGCTGATACGCCAAACCAAGGAGAGATGCAATCACAGATTCTTTATAATGAACCTCATGGATTAAATACCGATAAAGATTTACCGACAATTAATAAAGACACCTTTAAAAAGGGAGTTTATTATTAATGGCAAAACACAAAACTTTTTTTGAAGATTGCGATATTTTAGTTGTTGGCGGCGGAATGGCCGGCACAGGTGCAACTTTTGAAGCTAGACACTGGGGAAGAGATTTAAAAATAGTTTGTGTAGAAAAAGCAAATATTGATAGAAGTGGTGCAGTGGCTCAAGGTTTGTATGCAATAAATTGTTACATGGGAATGCAGTGGAATGAAAATCAACCAGAGGATCATGTAAGATATGCACGAAATGATTTAATGGGGTTGGTTAGAGAAGATTTAGGTTACGATATGGCAAGACATGTCGACTCTACAGTTCACATGTTTGATGAATGGGGTCTTCCAATGATGAAAAATAAAGAGGGAAGATACCAACGTGAAGGTAAATGGCAAATTATGATTCACGGAGAAAGTTATAAGCCTATAGTTGCAGAGGCTGCTAAAAAGTCAGCCGATAAAGTTTACAATAGAATAATGATTACTCACTTGCTAAAAGATGAAACTCAAGAAAACAGAATTGGCGGAGCAGTTGGATTTAATATGAGGACAGGTGATTATTATGTTTTCAGAGCTAAAGCCGTAATAGTTTGTGCTGGAGGAGCTTCACATATATTTAAACCAAGAGCAGTCGGCGAAGGAATGGGACGAACATGGTATGCACCATGGAGCAATGGATCTGCGTATGCATTACCTATAGCTGCAGGTGCAAAAATGACTCAAATGGAAAATAGAATTGTTTTATGTAGATTTAAAGATGGATACGGTCCTGTTGGTGCATATTTTTTACATTTAAAAACCTATACTCAAAACGCTAACGGAGAGAATTATGAGAAAAAATGGTATGACCATACAAAAAATTTAGTCGGGGAGTATATTGATCATCATCCAACACCAACATGTTTAAGAAATCACGCATTTATTCAAGAAATGGCTGCTGGTGGTGGCCCTATTCACATGGTGACCAAAGAGGCATTTCAAGATCCACATTTAGAAACTGTGGGATGGGAAAACTTCTTGGGTATGACAGTTGGTCAAGCTGTTGTTTGGGCTTCTCAAAATATAGACCCTAAATATACAAATCCAGAATTAACAACATCTGAGCCCTATGTTATGGGGTCTCACGCAACATGCTCTGGAGCATGGGTAAGCGGTCCAGAAGATATTGCTCCCGATGAATATTTTTGGGGATATAATAGAATGACAACTGTTGACGGTTTATTTGGAGCAGGAGATACTGTAGGTGGTAGTGCACATAAATTTTCCTCGGGATCATTCACAGAGGGAAGATTAGCAGCTAAAGCTGCAGTCAAATATATTCAAGATAAAAAAGCTAATGGCATTGATGTATCTGAAAAACAGTACAATAATCTAAAAGAGGTTATCTATAAACCATTAGAAAATTACACTGTTGGGAGAAATGAAATTACAGGTGGAACTGTTTCCCCAAGCTATATATCTCCAATTCAAGGCTTACAAAGGTTACAAAAAATTATGGACGAATATTGCGGTGGATTATCTAACAATTATATGACCAATGAGAATTTACTTAAAAAGGGTCTAGAATTGCTGGATTGGCTCCAAGAGGATTTAGAACATGTAGCTGCTGAAGATTATCATCAACTCATGAGAGCTTGGGAGTTAAAACATAGAGCAATGACCTCCCAATGTGTAACTGAACATACTTTATTCAGAAAAGAGACAAGATGGCCGGGTTACTATTATAGAGGTGATCACATGAAACTAGATGATGAGAATTGGCATTGTCTAACAGTATCAAAAAGGGATCCAGACTCTGGAAAATTTGAATTTGAGAAGAAGCCTGTATATCACATAATCGACGAAAAAGAGAAAAAGCAAGCCTCTTAATATCAAATTTATGAGCTTACTCGATAAGTCTGATGAGGAAATCATCAAATTAGCAGATCCAATGTGGTCTAATTTAGTTAAATGCTCAAACATAAAGGATTATGGCGGGTTTACGAGAGATTTTTCATCCCAAATGTTATATGGGGCCAATGAAGTCGAGCTTGGAAAGCAATGGGCCAATAACGAATTGATATCAACATTAAATGAGGGATGTAAAGCTTTTGGTTGTTTAAGAAGAGGAGATTACATTACTGTCCTATATAGACAAACTAGCTCAAAGATACCTGGTGACTTTCTTGGCCGAATTGTGCTTGGAGAAGAGGGTGGAGAGGTAAAAGTCTTCGGAGCAACTATTTTTTAAATTTTTATCAATTTGCTTGCCAAGTTTCAAATCTGGGTGTAGTGAACGTTTATGTTTGATAAATTTAATAAAAATATAAGCTCATTTATCAAACAATTTCCAAACATTTTTTCATTAATAAACACTAAGTTCATTGTCTACTTTGGGCTAGCTGCCTATTGGAGCGTTATGCTTCTTGGTACTTTTATTGGTATATAAAGACTAAATCATTTTATTGACTTTGATTTTGTAGAGGAATAGTTATTTGATATGGATTTCTATCTTCCAATAGCAGAAGTTTATGTAAGTCTTCCATTTATATTTTTTCTAAGTTTTGTAGTCGGAATTTTATCTGGATTATTTGGTGTTGGTGGTGGCTTTTTAATGACACCTTTTCTGATTTTTTTAGGAATACCTCCTGCATATGCGGTTCCTAATGAGGCAAACAATATTTTGGGAACTTCTATATCTGGTTCGACAACACATTATTTAAAAGGAACCTTGGATTATAAAATGGGTTTTATGATTGTTATTGGTGGAGCTGCAGGAACAATACTTGGTATTATTACTTTTACTTATTTTAAAGATATAGGAAAAATCAACATAGTTATTTCTTTAGCTTATATGTACATATTAGCAATTATTGGAACATTGATGCTTGTTCAGGGTGTAACAGAGATAGATCGAGCCAGAAGAAAAGTAGTTGTTAGAAAAAAACTACACTCACATTATTGGATACATGGTTTACCTTTAAGAATGAGATTTAAAAAATCAAAGCTATATGAGAGTGTATTTACACCAATATTAATTGGTTTAATAGTAGGTTTCATTGCTGCAATTATGGGAATAGGTGGTGCATTTATATTAGTGCCTGCAATGATTTATATAATTGGAATGCCAACAAAATTAATTCCAGGAACATCTTTATTTGTAACAATATTTGTTAGTGCAATTGTTACAGTTCTTCATGCATTTAATTACGGATCAATTGATTTAATTCTAGTTACTGTTTTAATTTTAGGATCAATCATGGGAGTACAGTTTGGACAGAAAATAAGCGAAAGAGTAGATAGCTCAGAATTTAAAGCAATTTTAGCTATACTTTTGTTGTTAGTGGGTATTGCAATTGCTTACGATACTTTTTTTGCAGAAAGTGCGATGGATCAAAAAAATTTTTCACCTCCAGACCAACTTAACTGGCTATCGCAATTTGTTAAAGATTTTCAAAAAGATCAACCAATTAGTTATGGATTAGCCTCAATCGTTTTAGCTCTTGGACTAGGGGTTGGAGCAGCAATGATAAGACATTTTTTCTCTAGAATAAAAAAGAAAGCAGAACAGGCTTAAGCACTTCTATAAAGTTTTGTCATAACAAATTCTTTATGACCTAGAGCTTCAGCACAAGTTAATCGACCATTTGCAACTTTTATTGTTGCTTTAATTAGTTCATCACCAGCTTGATCTAAATTCATTCGTCTAGATAAAATTTTAGATACATCAACATCAATATGTTCACTCATTTTTTTAGCAGTTAATGGATTCGCGGTTAATTTGATTACAGGCTCTATGGGATTGCCAATTATATTACCTTGTCCAGTTGGAAATAAGTGAATATTAAATCCACCCGCAGCTTGTAATGTCACACACTCTGCAGCAGCAGATGATGTATCCATAAAATATAAACCTTTGCCTTTACTTGGTTGCTCTGCAGGTTCCAAAACATCAATAAATTTTAAATTACCTATTTTTTGAAAATTACCAAAAGCCTTTTCCTCAATTGTTGTAAGACCACCTGCAATATTACCAGCTGTTGGTTGACTTTCAGATAAATCATTTGTTGCTTCCTTTAGAATAAAATCGTTGTATTCATTCCATGTTTTCATAAACTTTTCTTGTGCCTCTGGTGTTTTACCTCTTTTTGCACAAACTGTTTCAGCACCCGTTAATTCTGAGGTTTCACCAAAACATAAATGAACACCAAATGGTTCTAATTTTTCCATTAAGTTTCCTACTGTTGGATTAGATGCTAAACCTGATGTTGTATCAGACTCTCCACATTTAACTGATATCCATAAATCACTCATTGGACACTCTTCTCTTTGCTTTTCAGAAGCCCACATTGAAAATTCTTGTGCTTTTTTAGATACTTTAGCAATTGTATCTATGTCTCCAACACCCTCAATACTAAATCCTTCGACAGGCTTTCCTGTTTTTGCAATTGCATCAACTATTCTTTTTGTCCATTTAGGCTCAATACCAATTACAATAACAGCAGCGACGTTTGGATTTTTTCCAGTTCCAATCATAGTTCTAAAATGTAATTCAAGATCAGCACCAAACTGCAACCTTCCATAAGAATGTGGTAATGCAATTGTTCCTTTGATATTGTTTGCTACAGCTTCAGCACATGCATTAGATATATCATCTACAGGTAAAATGATTACATGATTTCTCGTTCCTGCTCTGCCATTTTCTCTTTTATATCCTAAAAAACTTTTTGGAATTTCCATATTACCACTTCTTAGTTTTTACATTGTGAACATGAACATGTTCACCTTTTTTAATAGCTTTAACAACTTTCCCGATGTCATGACCATATTTAATTATTGTGTCTCCCTCTTTTAAGTCTTCCATAGCAATTTTATGGCCTAGAGGTATTTCATTCTTTGATTGAATTTTTGTAGAATCATCATTTTCCATTATCCAGCAATTACAGTCCTGATTTGGAGTTATCTTCTCAATAACTACCACTCCAACATTGTCTTTTTTGTCATGAATTATAATATCTGTGCCTGGCATTGTGACGATTTCTTTATTTGAAATTTTTGTAATCTTATATATTAATCCCGTTGTATTAAAATTTAACTTTACGAAAGATATTAGATAATGACCAAAATGACAACAGAAGAAGCCTTTATAAAGGTTTTACAAATGCATGGAATTGAGCACGCGTTTGGCATTATTGGATCTGCATTTATGCCAATTTCTGATTTATTTCCAAAAGCAGGTATTACATTTTGGGATGTTGCTCATGAAACAAATGGAGGGCTAATCGCAGATGGTTACACAAGATCTACCGGAAAAATATCAATGGTCATTGCACAAAATGGTCCAGGTATAACTGGTCTTGTTACACCAATTAAAACAGCTTACTGGAACCACACTCCATTATTATTAGTAACACCTCAGGCTGCAAATAAAACTATGGGACAAGGTGGGTTTCAAGAAGTTGAGCAAATGAATTTATTTAAAGATATGGTTTGTTATCAAGAGGAAGTAAGAGATCCCTCTAGAATGGCAGAAGTATTAAATAGAGTTATTGAAAAAGCTATAAGAGGATCTGCTCCTGCGCAAATAAATGTACCAAGAGATTATTGGACTCAAGTTATTGATATAGAACTTCCGCCAATTGTTAGATTTGAAAGACAAGTTGGAGGTAAAGATGCAATCGAAAGAGCAGCGAAGATGTTATCAGATGCAAAATTTCCTGTGATTTTATCTGGGGCTGGTGTTGTAATTGGTGATGCAATAAAAGAGTGTAAAGCACTTGCAGAAAAATTAGATGCACCAGTATGTAATGGTTATCAGCATAATGATAGCTTTCCTGGAAGTCATCCATTAGCAGTAGGACCACTAGGGTACAACGGTTCTAAAGCTGCAATGCAATTAATTTCTAAAGCTGATGTAGTTTTAGCCCTTGGAACTAGACTAAACCCTTTTTCTACATTGCCTGGATATGGAATTGATTATTGGCCTAAAAATGCAAACATAATTCAAGTTGACATGAACCCAGACAGAATAGGTCTAACTAAAAAAGTAACAGTTGGAATTGCAGGAGATGCAAAACAAGTTGCAAAACAAATATTTGATAAACTCTCATCAAATGCTGGAGATAGTGGCAGAGAAGAAAGAAAAAACCTTATTCACCAAAAAAAATCTGCTTGGTTACAAACATTAACAAGTCTAGATCATGAAGATGATGATCCAGGAACAGTTTGGAATAAGGAAGCAAGAGAACGAGATAAAGATAGAATGTCACCAAGACAAGCTTGGAGAGCAATTCAAGCAGCAATGCCTGAAGATGCAATCATATCGAGTGATATTGGAAACAATTGTGCTATAGGAAATGCATACCCAACTTTTGAAAAGCCAAGAAAGTATTTAGCACCTGGTTTGTTTGGTCCATGTGGTTATGGTTTTCCATCAATCTTAGGTGCAAAAATTGGATGTCCAGATACACCAGTAATTGGTTTTGCAGGAGACGGAGCTTTCGGAATAAGCATGAATGAAATGAGTTCATGTGCTAGAGAAGAGTGGCCTGCGATTACTATGGTGATTTTTAGAAATTATCAATGGGGAGCAGAAAAAAGAAATTCAATTTTGTGGTTTGATGACAATTTTGTTGGAACAGAACTTGATCCAGAATTAAGCTTTGCAAAAGTTGCTAACGCATGCGGTTTAAAAGGTATAACCGTTAAAACAATGGAGGAAACAACAAAAGCTATTAAGCAATCGTGTGAGGATCAGAAAAAAGGTATTACAACATTTATTGAAGTTATTTTAAACCAAGAACTTGGTGAACCATTTAGAAGAGACGCGATGAAAAAACCTGTACAAGTAGCTGGAATAAATAAAGAAGACATGAAACCTCAAAAATCTGTGGTTTAAATATTTTTAATTTCCTCAACAACTGATTTTGCGTGATCTCTAACTCTAACGTTTGACCATATTTTATGAATTTTACCTTTTGAATTAATTAAAAAAGTTGATCTAATAACACCCTTATACTTTTTGCCTAAAAAAGATTTCATTCCCCAGGCACCATATTTCTTAATTGCATATAATTTTTCATCTGACAACAAATCAAATTTTAATTTATATTTTTTTTTAAATTTTAAGTGACTTTCGATGCTGTCTTTAGATACACCCAATACAACAGTATTTTTTTTATTGATCATTGAATTTAACTTACTAAAGTCTTTAGATTCCAAGGTGCATCCAGGTGTATCATCCTTAGGATAAAAATATAAAATTATATTTTTTTTCTTAATATTTCTTAATTCAAATATCGTTCCGTCTGTGCTTGATAATTTAAAATTAGGAGCAATCTGGTTTGGCTTTAGTTTCATTAATAAGTTTAACTATTAATTAAACTTAGAGCCTCATTTAGTAACTTTTCAGACTCTGAGTGGTCACCATCTGAGTGTGCCTTTTTTCCAGCATCTCTTAATTCTTGTATTTTTACTTTTAATTCCTCGTCACCAATATTATTAATGCCTGAATCAATTTTACCCCATAACATTGGACATGATCCTGCAAATGCAACATTAGAAATTAATAAAAAAAATATAGATACAAAAAGTTTTTTCATGAGTTTTTAATAAACTTTTTATAGTAAATTAACAGGTCAAGAATGTCACAAGTAAAAATATTAAGTTAATAAAATGTAAATTATAAGTATTATATTAATATGAGAAGAAGGTTATTAAAAATTATTGTTGCTTCTTTGGGTGCGATAATTGTTCCTCCATACAAATTCATTTATGCCGAGACCAAAAAGATAATTAACCAAAATTTAACAGAGGAACAAAAAGAAATACTTTTTAATGAAGGTACCGAAAGACCGTTTACTAGCGCTCTAATCCATGAAAAAAGAAAGGGTTTTTATCACTGTGCTAATTGTGGAAATAAACTATTTAGCTCTGAAGCAAAATTTGATAGTGGGACAGGATGGCCTTCTTTTTCAGAGGCATTACCAGGGGCATTTAAAACTAAAGTTGATTTCTCTTTTGGAATGATGAGAACAGAATATCATTGCGCTAAATGTGGAGCCCATCACGGACATGTGTTTAATGATGGTCCAACAAAAACTAAGAAGAGGTTTTGTAATAACGGATTGTGTTTAATATTTAAACCTTCAACTTAAATAATTAAATTTATGTCAGATAAGATACTTTCTTTCATATATTTAACTTTGATACTTGTTTTAGTAATGCCAGCTTTTCTTTACATGAATAAAAATAAAAAAACTTTCATTAAAAATCTTTTGTGGTGGGCTATTATTATTTTTATAATTTTAATTATTGCGTATGTTTATAGTATTTATAGGTAGTTAGGGGCGTTCTGTTGCCAGGTGCCCTTAACCATTTCCCGTGAATGTTGAATAATTTGATTTTGAAACGTTAAAAATCTTATTTAACTGCGGTTAGATTGCGGTCAAATTCCATACTGCGGTCACAATTGATTTATATAAATTCATTGTGTCACTAAGATATTCAAATCTAATTTCAAGCGCACTTCACACAACTTATACACTTCCTCAAAAATGGGTTAATGATATTAAACATGTAGAATTCAATGAAATTCTCTCATCATCAATTGGGCCACTAGCTTTAGTATTTGGTTGGAAAAATAAACATAAAGAGGAATTCTCAGAAATTGCATCTGGAGTTCTAGCATCAAGTTTTATACATGGAGACCCAATTGGCAGTATAAGCTCGATAGTAGTTTTGGCTTATAAATATTCAAAGACAAAAAATAAAGCAGAGTTTAATAATCTTAAATGGGGTTTTTTTAAAGGAACTCTAAGTGTTGGTGCATTTGCATTAACTACTAAGTTTGTTTCCTCTTCCTTATTTGGTTTTATAGTTGCTCTATGTGTTGCGGGAATTATTAGAAAATCATTGGGATACTTAAAAATGTTGCAGTACATTAAATATCTTAAGCAATTCAAACCAAAGTTTAAAAAAGTATATGACTAGACGAGAATTTATGACCTTAAATTTTATGACTCTTAAAAATGTTTGAAACTATAATATTTATTGAACTTGTAGCTTTAGGTCTAGGGCTATATTTTTCATATCAATGATTTTTGGTTTATTTAAAAAAAAAGAAAAAAGAAAATACAGATAAAGATATTTCTGAAATTTTTGGGAAGATAAATAAATTATTTAATACAGAGAATTCAAAATTTGTTTTAGATCTTTATAGTCTTGTATTTTTCCAATTAAAAACATTAGTTTTTACCCTTTTAGCTCCAGTAGATTTAAATAATAATGACAAATTACACAAATTATATAATCATAAATTTTCATTAGGATATATTTATGGATTGATTATTGCTTTAATTCAAAGCAATGATTTTATGAAAAAAAAAGAGGAACAATTGCATCAATTATTATTTGTTGAAATGACGAAAAGCCTTTTTGGCTTTTCTCAAGATGTTTCAGAAAATTATTTTAAAATGAGCAGGACGGTTTTTGCAGAAGATAAGATATTTTTGAAGGGTATTAGTGCAGGAGCTAATGAATTTATAAACTTTCAAAAAGGAAGATTTAAAGGAAAAATTGGTATATATTTTGACCAAGGTATTAAAGAGTTTGTGAAAGATTTAAATTAAATGGATATTTGGCAAATAATACTTGCTTTAGTCATAGTTGGTTTATGTATTATTATGCCAATTTATTATTCATTAAAGAAGAAAAAATTAGCACAACAATTAAAAGAGGGAAGACAAGTTTCTGAGAGAGAAAAAATTAGAGTTTATATAGATCAAATCAATCAACAGTCTAGAGATAGAAATAGAAAATTATAAATAATGCACCATTCACTAAAAAAAATAAAAAAAGAAAGGTTTGCAGATCTAATTCAGAATATAATTAAAAAACAAACGAAAGAGGAAATTTTTCAATCTGTTACTTCAGAGATGAAAATTATTAAGTCAAAAAAATTCAAAAAATCCTGACTTAATATTAGCTTTGAATGATCAAGTTTCTGAGTTTGATTTTATGCCAGTATTGGGAGGTGAACACAAAGGAGAGATATCAATAAAAGTTGTATTGGTTGAAGGGAAGTATAAAGCATTGAAGTATTATATTGAGAAAAAATTATTTAAAAAATCTACTAAAATTGATACCAAAACCATGGACTCAATGTTTTTTTTGCATACATATCATTACGCTATTATGGCGCATGATGATCGAAGACTAAGAAAAGTTTTGGGTATAAAAAAAAGGTTTGTTTGGATAAATCAAATTTGAACTGCGGCTCAACTGCGCCCGAGTATTTTTTTTCTTTCTTTAATTGTTGATACTGCAAACTAAATTAACAAATGAGTAGGGGCGTTCTGTTGCCAGGTGCCCCATACCCCGATGAATTTAAATATTTTTTGACGCTTTCCTTATATGTCCCAAAATCTTTCCAGAATTCTTTCCAGATTTCACCACGTATCCACTTGTTCCGTTGGCATTAGTTTCAACGGTCTTGACATTTCGAAACATTAGTTGATTTAGCCTAGCGTTCTTTGAGCCTCGGCTAAACGAACTAAGTATTCTGTGCATTCTTTTCATACACACTCCTTTATTTGTTTTTCCAAAACTCGCTTTTAACCGATGCGATATCGGCCTCTTTTTCACCATGAGATATGGTTAAATTAATTTATATATTTTAATTACTGATTATTCAAATTATTAATTTGATATCCATACAGTTTGAAATGGTTGTAATTGAAGTTTTTTATTTATATCAACTATTTTCTCATTTAAGAGATTTTTTCCACCCATTGCTTTGCTATTTACATTTAATAACTGTACATTTGAAGTCATATTAGTAATGCATGTTATAGTTTGTTTTCTATCTAAACTAATTCTTTTAAAAGCAAAAACTCTTGATCCAAAATCAAGAGTAATTCTTCGGGCATTAGGATGAAATGCTTTTTGTTTATTTCTAATTTTTAACAAATTAATCATATTTACATAATATTTATTTTGTTTTGATTTCTTGTCTTTTAAATGATTTTCAAGTTTTAAGCTATTCCATCGATATCTATTTAAGTCTCTTTTATTTCCAGAAATAATGTACTTACTATTATCATTTGAATTTCCAAATATTGAATTAAAGTATATTGCTGGAACTCCCTCAAAACTCATCATAATGGTATGTGCTGCAAAATATCTTTGAAATCCAAATTTACCATTTTTATCAATATTTGATTTTTTAAAAGCATTAAACAATGTTATATTAGCCTCATAAACATTTTTGCCTTTTCCTAAAATTTTTCTAAATGAAAATTCTCCACCGTTTTTTTTCAATCTTTGGAAAAATTTTTTTTTTGTATTATTATCTAATATTCCTTCTATTGGTCTCATTCCTATACCGTCGTGTGACGCAATAAAGTTTAAATAATTATTTTTCTTTTTTGCAGAAGGAAAATTTTTTGACCATTTAGTGATTTTTTTACTATCTTCAAATAATAGACTGTAAACTAATAAAGGTGATAAAGAAAAAATTATACACCCAATTTGCTTCATCATTTTTTCCAAAATAACTTAAGTTTTCTTTTTCGGGAAGGTTTGTTTCGGTAATAATAATACATTCTCTCGTTAACAAACTACATATATTTCTAATTAGTTTAATTATATTGTGAGTATTGTAATGATTTATACATTTGGTGCCGCTCTCTTTCCACAGGTAGGCTATTGCATCTAACCTAAAAATTCTTACACCATGATTAATTAAGTTTAAAACAATTTTAATAAATCTCATTAAAACTTTAGGATTTTTAAAATTTAAATCTATTTGATCTGGGCTAAATGTTCGCCAAAGATATTTCTCTTTGTCCATTAAACTTATTTTTTTTAATAATCTATGCTCTCTTGGGCGTATAACATTTGCGGTTTTAAAATTCTTATCAACAGCAAAGAAATAACCTTTGCCGGGAGACTTGTTTTTTAGAAAATTTGAAAACCACAAACCTCTAGCTGATGAATGATTTATTACTAGATCAGCCATAACATTTGAAATCTTAGAAATTTTTCTTACATCACTCCATGTTCCTAGCCTAGGATCAATTTTATAATGGTCTTTTACTGCAAAACCACTATCACTACTTGATGGGTAAAAAGGAAGAAAATGTATAGTATCAAAAGATTTTCTTAAGTATTTTTTATAAAAACCATAAAAGATTTTTAAAGATTTCTGATTTCCTTCCGTTACACTATTTCCATAACTTATTACTAATGATGTTTTTTCAGATATTTTTAAATTACTTCGGACTTTGTTAATTTTATTAAACTTATTTATTAAATTAATAATTTCATTGGTATATAGTTTATTTGTAATTTTTGAATTTAAATAAATATTATTAAATTTAATTTCTAAATTTCTTTGGTCTTTTTTAGATAACATTAAGAATAATTTTTGTTATCTTCTTCAACAGCTTTTTTAAGTTTTGTAAGAATATCAGGTATAGCACTTTTTACTCTGCTCCAAGTTGGGATAAAAGGTGTTACCATTGGGTTTTTAAAGAAATGTTCTCCAGCTTTCATAATATTTAATGCAAACAATTCAACTGCTCTTTCCTCCATATGAGAGTCAAATTTTAAACCATTCATTTGTGCATCACTCCTATATATGTCTATCAAATCTAAGGCAGACCGATAGTAAGTTGCTTTTAAAGATCGAAAAGTTTCAGTACTAAAAGAATTTCCTTGTGTTGCTAATTTTCTTATTATTGTTTTTATAATGTCTATAGACATTCTGGATAAACCCATTTGGTCGTTATTGATTGATAAGTCTTGATGCTTATGATCATAACTATCAGCAAGATCAACTTGACATATATTTTGTGGAGAAAAATTTCTTTGCATCTCAGATAAGATGCCAACTTCAATTCCCCAATCTGATGAAATTCTTAGCTCTGGTAAAACATTTCTTCTAAATGAAAATTCTCCGGCTAAGGGATATTTAAATGATTTCATAAATTCTAAGTAGTCACTTTTTCCTATTGTTTTTTCTAAAGCCGTTATCAATGGGAAAACTAATAATCTTGCTACTCTTCCTCCCATTTTATTATGAGCAACTCTTGGATAATATCCTTTACAAAACTCAAAGTTAAATAACGGATTTACAACTGGATAAAATAATTTTGCTAACATTCTTCTATCATAAGTTTTTATATCGCAATCATGTAAAGCTACAGACCTTGCATCATCTCTTGCAATGCACATACCTAGACAGTACCAAACGTTTCTTCCTTTGCCATACTGGCTTGGTGCTAAGTCTTTTTTTCTTAGTTCATCATTTAATTTTTTTAATCTTGGTCCATCATTCCATAATATTGTGAATGGAGTATTAAGTTTTTTAAAAAATTTCCAAGCTTTTTTTGCTTGTATCTTATTGGCCTTATCTAAACCTATAATAATATGATTTAAATAATTTGTTTTACTGATTTCACTTACAATTCTAGGTAATGCATCTCCCTCGAGCTCAGAATAAAGACTTGGTAAAATTAGCTCCATTTTTCTTTCTCTAGAAAATTTTTTAAGATCTTTTTCAATTTCTTGTACAGATTTGGTCCCAAAATCATGTAAAGTTGAAATTATCCCATTTTGAGAAAAATCACTCATATCAAATTTTAGTCTGTTTGTTTTATTTTATCTAGTGCCAATTTAACAATTTCCTCCCAACCTTCAGGTGCTGGTTTTTGAGAAACTATACAATTATTTATATTAATTTTTTCTAAAGTAAATTTGTCGTTAAATACTAAGCATGGAAAGTCACTATTTCTTAACATATCTAGATCATTAAAATTATCTCCGACTGCAATGGTAATCAATTTATCATTATTTACTTTTTTAAAAACTTTCACTACATTTTTCATGGCTTGTGATTTACTTACTTTATCGCATAAATTTATAACTCTCCCTCCTTCTTGCAGTGTAAGACCAGATGATTGTATGCACTTTTGTAGCTTTTCTCTCTGACTTTTGTCTCCTTCGAATTTAAAAGGCACAGTATAATCTCTTTTTATTGCATACTTAACATGATCGGCAGGCAGACCTAATATATTTATTTGCTCTTTTTTACTCAAATCTTTTAAAAATTTACATTTTAATTTTAAGTTGTTTGGGACTTTATTTTTAAATATTTCTAAAAGTTCAGTAATTTCTCTACTTAAAGTAATTTTTTCAGGAAAATTAGAATTAATTAAATTTAAATCATGAATTGAAGATCCATTTTCAGCTATATATGGTAATTTTTCCTCAAGCTCTTCATTAAAATTAATAATTTCTTTTGCTGTTTTGCTTGAATTCGGAATTATAAAAATATCATGAGATAATAATTCCTTTATAAAATTTTTAATTGAATCAAATTCAAAGTTATCCCTATTTAATAACGATCCATCGAGGTCAGTAAATATTAAAATTTTTGAATTAAATTTCATATATAAATTTTGTGCAAAATATTATAATAAAATTTAATTTATATCTTAAATAATGAATAAAATAATTAATTTTTTAGATAATACATTTTTAGATTTAGCAAGACAATTTAAATGGTCTTATTTACCTCCGCTTATGATTTACTTAGCTGCAGGTATTTCAGGTCTCACAGGCATAGTAGGTACTTTTTTTGTAAAAGATTATCTAAACTTATCAGCATCATTTTTAGCAGGATTAGGTTTTTGGGCTGGTATTCCATGGGCTCTAAAAATGCCTTTGGGTCATCTAGTCGATTTAATTTGGAATAAAAAAAATTACATGGTTTTTTTTGGTGCAGGATTATTATCGATAAGTTTAATGATTATGTACGGCTTGATTATTCATACCGAATTAATGTCAAATTACTTGTCGGTTGAAACCTGGTTTGTTGTAAGTGTTTTATTAGCTCCAGTTGGATACGTTGTTCAAGATGTTGTTGCAGATGCAATGACAGTAGAAGCAGTTCCATTAATTGATGATAATGGTCAGGCTTATAACAAAGAGGAAATAAAAGTTATGCATACTACCATGCAAACGCTCGGCAGATTTGCCATTATAGGTGGAACAGTTTTAGTAGCTCTAATAAACGTAATATTGTTTAGTGATGTTGATCAATTACAACAAAATGAAAAAATAAATTTATATGGTTCTATATATATTTATGCGCTTGCTATACCAATTGTATCTGTTGCTGGAGTTTTTTTAGCAAGTTACCTTAAAAAAAGTAAGATAAATAAACTTAAATCAATGGGGCTTTCCTTTTCTGATTTTAAAAAAGATGAAAAGACAAAAGTTAATTGGTGGATACTAGGTGGTAGTTTAATTTTTGTAATTTTTACATTAACTATCGGTTCATTAAAGATATCTTTCGCTCAAGAAATAGTTTTCATTGGATCAGTGGTAATTATTTTATTTTTAATGTTTAATTTAATAAAAGAATTACCTGAACATCTAAGACTAACAATAGTTGGTACAGCAGTAATTATCTTTGTTTTCAGAGCAATGCCAAGTCCAGGTCCTGGTTTAACATGGTTTGAAATTGATGAGCTAGGATTTAACGAGCAATTTCTATCTATACTGTCTTTACTTGCGTCAATTCTAACTTTGGCTGGAATAGTTTTATTAAGACCTTTTATGGCAAATAACTCAATAGCTAGAATAATAGTTATTTTATCAATTGCTGGCGCTATTTTATTTTTACCAAGTATAGGGATGTATTACGGACTACATAATTGGACATCCTCTTTAACAGGAGGAGTAGTGGACGCAAAATTTATTGCATTAATAAATACTGCGATAGAGTCACCACTTGGACAGGTATCAATGATACCTTTATTAGCATGGATTGCAAAAAATGCACCAAATCATCTTAAAGCTACTTTTTTTGCAGTATTTGCATCATTTACTAACCTTGCTTTGTCCGCGAGTGCCTTAGGTACAAAATATTTGAATGAAATATTTATAGTTACTAGAGAAGTTAAAGATAAGATTACAAACGAGATCCAATCAAATGCAGATTATTCAGAGCTTGGAATATTATTAATTGTGACAACTGTATTAACATTAATATTACCAATCTTATTTGTTTTTATAATTAACAAATCAAAATATAAAACGAACGAGTAATTATATATCAACAACCATAGTATCTTTAGACCCACCACCTTGAGAACTATTTACAATTGTACTACCTTTCCTTAATGCAACTCTTGTTAATCCACCAGTAGTCACATAAGTTGATTTACCACTTAATATAAAAGGTCTTAAATCTAAATGTCTAGGTTCTATATCATCTTTTGTTATAGTGGGTGCTGTTGATAAAGTTTCTAAAGGTTGAGCAATGTATTCCCTAGGGTTTTTTTTAATCTTTTTAATGACCTCTTCTCTTTCTTCCTTAGGAGCTTTCGGACCAATCATTATACCATAACCACCTGATGCATTTGCAGGTTTAACTACAAGCTTAGAAATATTTTCTATAACATAGTCTTTTTGTATTTCATCATGACACAAGTAAGTCTCAACTTGATTTAAGATTGGCTGTTCTCCTAAATAATATACAATCATTTTATTTACATATGAATAAACAACTTTATCGTCAGCTATTCCAGTTCCAATAGCATTTAAAATTCCTACATTTCCTTTTCTCCAACATTTAAATAAACCTGGCACACCAATCAAAGATCCTTTAAAAAAAGTTTTTGGATCTAAAAAATTATCATCTAATCTTCTATATATACAATCTACTTTCAATGGCCCTTTTACAGTCTTCATATAAACATTATCATTTTCAACAAATAAATCTTTTCCTTCAACTAAGGCTATACCCATTTGCTCTGCTAAAAATGAATGTTCGAAGTAAGCTGAATTATATATTCCTGGTGTGAGAACAACCATATGCGGATTAGCTTTTTTCTTGGGTATGCATTCAACCATACAATTGTAAAGTTTGTTTGTGTATTGATGAATTTCAGCAACCTTATATCTTGTAAATAATTCTGGGAATACATCTCTCATTACCATTCTATTCTCTAACATGTAGGAAACGCCAGATGGAACTCTAAGATTATCCTCTAAAACTAGATATTCTCCGCTTTTATTTCTTATTAAATCAACACCTGATATATTTGACCAAGCCCTATATTTTGGCGAAAATCCCTCACACTCTTTTACATAGTAAGGAGATTTAAATATTATTTCTTTTGGTATTACATTGTCCTTAAAAATTTTTTTTTGATTATAAACATCATCAATAAATAAATTTAATGCAGCAACTCTTTGTTTTAGACCTTTAGATACTTTATTCCATTGTGTCTTAGGTATTATTCTAGGGATAATATCTAATGGCCACTTTTTTTCTTCAGCTCTATTGTTTGCCGCATATACTCTAAAGTTTATCCCTCTGGAGCTAATAGTGCTTTGACAGTTCTTTTCGATCTCTTGAAGCTTTTTTTTACCGTGTCTCTCCAGGATACCTGATATGATTGTTGCATGCTTTCTAAGCTTATTATCCTCTGTGAAGTAGCCATCATATGCTGAGGTAGCATCATAGTTTTTCCATAATTTTGATACCATTTTATGAGTGTTTATCAGTTACATTAATTATTCAATTGCAGAATTAATATAGCTGATATGCGAAAAATAAAATATATGTTATTTAGTAAATTATTTATTAACTTTTATGACTTATTGTATAGGTATTAAAACACAAGATGGTATTGTAATTGCCTCAGACTCAAGAACGAATGCTGGACTAGACAACGTTAACATTTATTCAAAAATGTTTACTCATGATGTAGGTGATAGGACAATAATTGTTGTTACATCCGGTAATCTTGGTACTTCACAAGCAGTATTTAAATCTTTGGAAAAAGATTTAAATGATAATTCTGGCAAAAAAAATTTAAATACTTGTGAGGATTTTGATCAAGTTGCATCATATGTTGGTAAACTAAATATAAAGCATTCGGCTCCAAAAGGTATCAACACTGATACTGTTTTACTAGGCTCCACATTTATTGTTGGTGGGCAAATTAAAGGTAAGCCGATGGAACTTTTTTTAGTATATCCACAAGGGAATTATATTAGACCAGCTGATAGCAAACCTTATCTGGTTATTGGTGAGGTTAAATATGGAAAACCAATTTTAGATAGAGTTATAACCCCTACAGTTTCAATTGGAGATGCATCAAGATGTGCTCTTATTTCAATGGACTCAACTTTAAAAAGTGACTTAACCGTTGGACCTCCAATAGATTTTGTAGTTTATAAAAAAGATGAATTAAAAATTACATCTCAAAAATGTCTAAATTTGAGTGACGAAGAATTTTCAAAAGTTTCAAAAGAATGGTCTGAAGGAATTCTCAAAGTGTTTAACTCATTTCCGAGATTTGACTGGGAAAAAAGCCAATGAAAAAAGTTTTACTTACATTGCTAATTACTTTATTTATTTCAACTAATTCTTCATACGCTAAAGAAAGGTTTATCCCTATTGAATTATGGCTTGGAATATCATCAACAGGATCCAATGAGCTCAAATTTTATGATGTAAATAACAAACAACATGGTGGTAAATTAAAGGTTTCAGGGCCAATTAATTGGAAAAATAAGAAAACAGGTAAAACAATTCAAGTTTATGAGAGGAAAAGAGGTTCAAAAATTCAATACTTCACAATTACAAATAAAGGTCAATGTTTAGGCAGAGTTTGGGATAGTAGAAAAAGAAAACTTGGTGTTGTAATAGCTATAGATAGGGGATGTAAATTTCCTCTTGGAGTTTGGAAAGAAGGTGAAACACGTGAATTTTTTTCAGGATACGATTATCCAAAAAAAAGAATTGGGATGAAGAAAAAATTAACTATTAAAAAGATAGGCAATGAAGAAAAATGTCTTACTTTTAGATGGGTTCTTGTTCCTATGGGAGGAAAAAATTCGGGAAAAATAATAGATGATAATGATTACACTTACTGTCCAAATAAAGGATTTACAAAATTGGTATCTAGAAAATAATGAAATTAATGCGTTATTTTATCACTTAATTATTAATAAATTTTTAATTATAAGATTTAAATGTACAAAATAATCTTATTCTTTTTACTATTTATTCCTAATATCGTTTTAGCTGGTTCAATGAAGATGATAGGTGAGCCTGGTCATTTAAATGAAGTAGACAGAACTATCGAAATAAAAATGTTTGATAATTATTACGAACCAAATCAAATAGATATTAAAAAAGGTGAGACTATAAAATTTGTAGTAAAAAATTTAGGAGAACTAGTTCATGAATTTAATATAGCAACAAAAGATATGCATATTAAACATCAGCCTGAAATGTTAAAAATGGTTGCAATGGAAATTCTTCTTGGCGACAGAATAGATATGAAAAAAATGAAAGAAGCAGCCAAATCAGACCATTCAATGGCTCACTCACATTCGAATAGTGTTCTTCTAGAACCAAATAACATTGGTGAATTAATTTGGAAATTTTCAACGGATGCAACTCTAGAGGCTGCTTGCAATGTTCCAGGTCACTATCAGTCTGGGATGGTAGCAAAAATAAAAAAATTATAAATATCACTTGTGCTAGACTACTGTGTAATTGGCTCCGGAATATCGGGATCTACAATTGCAAATTATTTAGTCAAGAAAAACTCAGTAATAGTTTTTGATAAAGCCAATGGTTTAGGGGGAAGAAGCTCATATAAAAGATTTAAAGGAGAAATAGGTTTTGATCACGGTCTTCA
>CABZCF010000012.1 GCA_902524235.1 uncultured Pelagibacteraceae bacterium
TAGAGAAATTAAAGAAAACTTGGCCTAAAAGTTTGCCAAATGGTGTGATACATTCTGACTTATTTATAGACAATATTTTTTTTTACAAAAAAAAATTTTATGGTTTTATAGATTTTTATTTTTCCTGCACAGATTATTATGCATATGAATTAGCAACTTGTGTAAATGCTTTATGTTTTGATAAAAAAAAAAAAAAATTTATTCTTAACAAAAAAAAATCTTATAATCTGATTAAAGGATATGAAGCCAAAAGAAAATTAACGAATAATGAGAAAAATGCATTTAATACTTTATGCAAAGGTTCAGCATTAAGGTATCTATTAACTCGAGCTTATGATTATTTAAATACACCAAAAAACGCAGTAATTAAGAAGAAAAATCCAAGGGAGTATTTAGATAAATTGAACTTTCATAAAAAGATTAACAGATTTAGTGAGTACTTAAGATGATAAAAGTTTATACGGATGGATCTTGCTTAGAGAACCCTGGTAAAGGAGGTTGGGCTGCAATAATAATAAATGAAAGTGGAAGGATAGAAATTAAAGGTAGCAAAGAAAACACAACAAATAATCAAATGGAATTAACAGCGCCAATAATGGCTCTTAAAAAAATACCGCAAGGCTCAAAAGTTCGAATTTTTACTGACTCTAAATATGTCAAATCTGGAATAACAGAGTGGATACATAACTGGAAAAAAAATGGTTGGAAAACCGCAGATAAAAAAGAAGTTAAAAATAAAAACCTTTGGACAAAACTTGATGATCTATCAAACGCATTTGATATCGAATGGATTTGGGTAAAAGCACATTCAACCGATGAATTAAATAATGAGGTGGATCTATTGGCGCGGTCATCAGCTAGCAATTGATTTGGGCGCTTTTTAAAATTTGTAAAAAATTAAAGGATATCTAAGATAGTCTCTGCTGAAGACAAACCACATAGTTTAGTCTCTTTTTCAACACGAACATTCAATATTTTTAAATTTTCAATCACCATTGCATATCGATTTGATCTAATACCCATTCCTTTTGCATTTCTATCAACCTCGGCACCAATAGCTTTAGTAAACAGTAAATACGGATCAGATAACATTTTGATTTTATTACCTATATAGTTTACTTCTCCCCAAGCATTCATTACATACGGATCGTTCACAGATAAACAGAATATGTCTTTTATTCCTTTCGCTTTAATGTTTTCGGCATTTGCAACAAAGCCTGGTAAATGAAGTTTTGAACAAGTAGATGTAAATGCGCCAGGAAGTCCAAATAAAACAATTTTATCTTTTCCTAAAATATCTATTAATTGACTTTTTTTAGGCTCACCATTAACTAATTGATAGATTTCTGTATCTGGAATTTGATCATTTATTTTTATTTTCATATTGATCTTAATACATAGTCTTTGACCTTTTCTAAATCATTTGAAACCACCTCAAATTTTTCCTCTTTATCGTTAATATAGTCAAGGCTTTCAGGTAGTTTTTCTATTTTTGATATTGCTTTTTCTATTGCCACAGGAAATTTACAAGGATGAGCAGTTGATAAAATAACCACATCACTTAGATTTAGTTTTTCAACGGCACCCACTCCTATAGCTGTATGAGGGTCAATAACAACATTATTTTCTTCATAAAATTTTTTTATTGTATTAATAACCTCAGTTTCATTTAAACTTTCTGAATTAAAATCATTCCTTAAGTCTTTTAGTTTATCCTGTTCAATTTTAAATGAATTATTTTTTATGCTCTTCATTATATTTACTACGTTTTCAGAATTTTTATCATATAAGTCGTAAAGTAATCTCTCAAAGTTACTAGCAACTTGAATATCCATACTTGGAGATATGGTCTCCTTAACTTTACTTGATTTATAATCTCCATTTGATATTGCTCTGTGCAAAATATCATTTTGATTTGTAGCAACTATAAATTTACTTATAGGTAAACCCATCTGTTTAGAAATGTAACCTGCGTATACATCACCGAAATTCCCGGTTGGTACTGAAAAGGATAAATTTTGTTTTCCTATTTGAAAGTATGAATAAAAATAATAAACTGTTTGGGCAACTATCCTCGCCCAGTTTATAGAATTTACTCCTGACATATTTACAGTGTTCGCAAAACCAGTATCAGAAAACATAGATTTAACTAAATTTTGACAATCATCAAAATTACCGTTAATTGCTAAGTTGAATACATTATCATCCTCAATAGTTGTCATAAGTTTTCTTTGAACCGATGAGATTTTATTGTTTGGATGCAAGACAAAAATATTAATATTTTTCTTTCCTCTAATCGCATCAATCGCAGCTGCGCCTGTGTCACCTGAAGTGGCAACTATAATGTTAATTTTTTTTTTATTCTTCTCCAGGTAATATTCATAAAAATTACCAATAAGTTGCATAGCAATATCTTTGAAAGCGAGAGTTGGACCATGATATAGCTCTAGCAAATAATTTTTATTAATTTTATTAATTTTTACAACATTACTATCTCTAAAATTTTCATATGATTTATTAACCAATTTTTTTAATTCTAGATCACTGATGAAATCGCCAGTAAATAATTTGATAATATTAAATGCAAGATTTTTGTAACTTAAATTTGATAGATCCTCTAATTCTTTACGATCTAACTTTTTTAATTTTTCTGGAATAAAAAGACCACCATCTTCTGACAGGCCTTTTAAAAAGACATGTTCGAAAGATACTTTTTTACTATTATTTCTAGTACTTATATAATTCATGGATTAAAAAAACTTCTACAACTAAAATATTTTATCTACAAGGAATAATACAAAAAGTAAAAATAAGTATAGAATTGAGTAAGAAAAGACTTTTTTTGCCTGAAAAATTTCAAATTTATTTTTTTTGAAACTATAAAGCTGGTAACAAATGAATATATAATAAAACGTTAATGTCAGAGATGATATGAGATAAATATTGCCTACAAATCCAATCAAGTATGGTGCTATAACAACTGGCAACATTAAGATTGAATAAATTAATATATTTATCTTAGTATTTTCAATGCCATTCGTTAAAGGCAACATAGGTATGTTTGCTTTTTTGTAGTCATCAGCTTTGAATAAACTTAATGCCCAAAAATGCGATGGTGTCCAAAAAAATATAATTAAAAAAAATGTTATTGGTTCTAGAGCAAGATTATTATTCGCTATTGTCCATCCTATCACAGGTGGCAAGGCTCCTGATGCCCCACCTATTACAATGTTTTGTGGAGTTTTTCTTTTTAACCAGATTGTATAAACAAAAACATAAAAAGATATGGTTATAAATAGTATAACTGCTGATAATAAGTTTGATGAATAATATAATCCTATTATTGAGAATAAAGATAATACAATACCAAATACTAAAGCTTGGTTTTTATTTAATTTACCAGTAGGTATAGGTCTTAAACAAGTTCTTGTCATTAGTTTATCCAAATCAGCTTCATACCACATGTTAAGAGCTCCAGCTGCTCCAGCACCAATTGCAACAAAAAATATTGAGAAAATTGAATTATAAAATGGAATAGTTGATGGGGACATTATTAAACCCACTGCACATGTAAAAATAACTAATGACATAACACGAGGTTTCATTAGAAGAATAAAAGATTTTAAACTTACTAGGGTATTAGTAAAAACTGATCTTTTATTTATAATATTACTAGTCACTTTTACTCAACATTAAGGGATATAAATATTACTACTAGGATAAAACCAGCTATTAAAACATGATTTCCTAGATCAAATAATCCCACTTTAGGATTTTTTTTGTCAATTAATTTTCTATGGATTGGAATATTGTCATAAGGGTTTATTTTTATATTATCCCCTTGCTCTTTTTCTTTTTCTTGTTTTACTGTATATCCAAACCAAACTATATATATAAAAAATAGAAAAAATATTAAAAAACCAGCTAAATAATCATATCCATCCATTTTTAGCCTCCGACAAAAAAATAAAATAGTCTTGAAAATAAAGTATATTTACCTTCTGCTATCATTAAACATATAAAGCACACTATAGCAGTCATAGGCCACAAAAGTACATTAACTAATGCATATCTTTCCCAATACAAGTGCATAAAGAATGCCATAATTAAACCAGCTTTCAAAAACATGAAAAACAAAATCAAAGACCATCTAAGCATGCCTTGAAATTGATACCAGTCAACCAAATAAGAGAAAAAACTTAAAACGAAAAGAAGTCCCCATATCCAAAGATATATACCAATTTTATGTGTGCTGCCTGATTGTTCTTTTTTATTTGAATCTTCCATAGTGGTTTTTACCATAAATAAAAAAATGCAAAAATAAATACCCAAACTAGATCAACAAAGTGCCAATAAAGTCCTAATATTTCTACTTCTACATAGTCGCCTTTCATTTTTGTAAACCAGCCTCTTTTTCCTTCGTCGTAATGGCCAGCAAAAACTTTATAACAATAAATAAATAAGAATATCACACCTATTGAAACGTGTGTGCCGTGAAAACCAGTAATCATAAAGAAAAAGGATCCGAATTGTGCAGCTCCGAATGGATTTTCCCAAGGTCTAACACCTTCATGTATTAATTTTGACCACTCATATGCTTGCATTCCAACAAACGTTAAGCCTCCTAAAGCTGTAGCTAAGATTAAATATCCACACATTTTTCTGTTTCTCTCATAGCCATATTTTACTGCAAGTGCCATAGTTCCGCTGCTTGTAATTAGAACGAAAGTCATTAGTGCAATTAGTAATAAAGGAACTGGAACACCAAATGCATCTAGCGCGAATACCTCGCTGGGATTTGGCCATTCTTCAGGTGTTGATGCTCTACCCTTCATATAAGCAATTAAAAAACAACTAAAAACAAAAGTGTCGCTTAGAAGGAATATCCACATCATTGCTTTGCCCCAATGGACTCCTTTAAACATAGTTTGATCAGAGCCAGTATCTTGGGCCATGCCTTTAAACCCTTTTTCTAATTCAAAGCCTTCTATTTTTGGGTCGGACATTTTTCTTAACTATGTTTTTTCTACCTCTGTATGTGCAACTTCACTTGGTGCAGCTGTTTGTGGTAAATAGTCTTGCTCTGCTCCAGGGACATTGTAATCGTATGGCCATCTGTGTACAACCGGCAACCTATCACCAAAATTACCGTGTTCTGGTGGAACCGTAGATGTATACCACTCTAAAGAATTTGCCTTCCACGGATTTTGTTCTGCTTTTTTTCCTGTTTTCATAGTTTTAATTATATTAAAAACTAAAAACAACTGAGCAGCCCCAACAATGAAAGCTGCAGTACTGATAAATTCATTTAGCCCAACACCTGACGTCATGTACGGGCTGTCATACATTTCATAATATCTTCTTGGAACACCTATAAATCCTAAATAGTGCATTGGGAAATATATAGAATATGCCCCTAGAAATGTTATCCAGAAATGCCATTTACCTAATTTTTCATCTAACATCTTTCCAGCTACTAACGGAAACCAGTGATAAATTGCTCCCATTATCACCATCAAAGGAGCTATACCCATAACCATGTGAAAATGTGCTACTACGAAATAAGTATCTGATAATGGAACATCAACAGATACGTTGCCTAAGAATATTCCAGTTATACCCCCGTTAACAAATGTCACAATAAAACCTAAACACCATAGCATTACTGTATTAATTCTTATGTTTCCTCTCCATAAAGTTAGTATCCAGTTATAAACTTTCATGGCAGTTGGCACTGCAATAATCAGAGTTGTTGATGCAAAGAAGAAACCAAACCAAGGATTCATCCCACTGACGTACATATGGTGAGCCCAAACAAAAAAGCTTAATGCACCAATTCCAACAATAGCCCAAACCATCATTCTGTAACCGAAGATATTTTTTCTTGCATGAACAGATATTAAGTCTGAAACTATTCCAAAAGCTGGAAGCGCAACAATATAAACTTCTGGATGACCAAAAAACCAAAAAAGGTGTTGAAACAATATTGGACTTCCACCTCCATATTCTAAAACTTCACCGGCTTTTAAGATCGTAGGCATAAAGAAGCTTGTTCCTAGAAGCTTATCTAACGTCATCATTATTGAACTGACTAAAAGTGCAGGAAATGCTAGCATTGCTAGGACTGTTGCGGTAAATATACCCCAAACTGTTAATGGCATTCTCATAAGCGTCATACCTCTAGTTCTGGCTTGGAGTATGGTAATCATGTAATTTAATCCTCCCATTGTAAATCCAATTACAAAAAGTGATAACGAAATTAACATCAATAGGATACCCCAACCATGGCCCGGAGTTCCTTCTAAAATTGTTTGAGGTGGATATAAAGTCCAACCAGCACCAGTTGGGCCTCCAGGTACAAAAAAGCTAGCCATCAAAACTACAACCGCAACAAAAAACATCCAAAAACTCAACATGTTTACATATGGAAATACCATATCTCTAGCACCTACCATTAAAGGTATCAGATAATTTCCAAATCCTCCTAAAAATAATGCTGTTAAAAAGTAAACTACCATTATCATCCCATGCATAGTGACGAATTGGTAGTAATGTTCAGCTGTTATAAAGCCCGCTAATCCAGGAAAACCTAATTGTAATCTCATTAGCCAAGATAAAATTAGGCCGACTACACCTGTAAATACTGCTGTTAAGAAATATTGTACACCAATAACTTTTGCATCTTGGCAGAAGACCCATTTTTCAATAAAGCTGTGTGGATGGTATAAATCTTGTTCAGGTAGTTCAGCTGGTCTCACATAGTCCATATCAGGTGTAATGCCCGATCCGCCTCCAGTGATTGCCTCAGAGGATTGAGCATGAATGGTCTCTGAAGATTGCGCTTGGTAACCCGATTTATTTTCGTATTCGTCTGACATAAATTATTCCTCTGTATATATATTTCTATTTAAATTTAAATTACTATTTTTAGCTAATTTTTTACTTTCAAATTCCAGTTTCTCTTTCTTAGCTATCAAATCTTGAAAAGTTTCTTGCTCAGATAACCATTTACTATAATCCTCGGTGCTTTGTACCTCAACTCCACCTCTCATAGCGTAATGTCCAACTCCACAATATTCTGCACACAAAACTTCATATTCTCCAATTTTGTTTGGTTCAAACCAATAAAAAGTTACAATTCCGGGCACAGCATCCATTTTAGATCTAAATTGTGGCACATACCAATTATGAAGAACGTCGATAGATCTTAATAAAATTTTTACAGGTTTATTATTTTCTAAATTTATGTAATCACTTTGCACAAGAATATCATCTCTACCATAAGGATCGTCGATATTAATACCAAATGGATTTTCGTCATTTATGTTCGTGACTTTTGTTGTGCCAAGTTTACCGTCTTCACCTGGCAGTCTATACTGCCATCCCCATTGCCATGCCATAACATCTACCTCTAAAGCGTTTTTTGGAACATTTACATATTGATTCCAAATAATTAAACCAGGAGCAAGTAGAGCAGCAATTCCTAGTGTGGTTGCCCATGTTAAAATTTTTTCTAATTTTTTATCCTCTGGTTTATATTCAACTTTTCTTCCCTCTTTATAAGAGTATCTAAAAAGGCAATAAATCATAAACAAACATACTGCTACAAAAACACCCCCTCCTATCCAAAAAGTAAGAGTAATCGTATCGTCCATTCCTTGCCAATTCGAAGCAATATCAGTCCAATACCATGGAGTAAAAATATGAAATAAAACTGATCCAAGTATTATTAAAAAAAATATTATACCAACGTGCATGCGGATTTTTATATAAGAGAAAATTAATAAAAACCTATGACAAAATGTCTTCCAAATAGTGGGTATTAGCTTATATAAGTCAGTAAATGTTAGGAAAATTCGGGATACTTATAGCGATTTTAGCTCTTGTTTTATTGTTCTATATTGTGATCTCTTTTGGAGCTGGAGCTTTTAAAAAAGACGGAGTTAAACCTGAAACCAAGAGATATCTTAAGTCAGTAAACGTATTACTTTTAGTAGTTGCTTTAGTTGGTTCGATACTGGTGTTATTTCTTTAAACTAGAGTCTTACACCACTCTATAAATGCATCATTAAAGACATAGATCATAAGAAAAAAAGCTAACCAAACCACAAGCAGGAACGTCCAGTACATCGAAAGTGCGGATATATTTTTTTCCTCATCTAAAATTTTTTCGCTTTTAGTTTTTAAAACTCTCGAGGCAACTTTTCCCCAGAAAAAAAGACCACCCAGCAAATGTAACCCGTGGAGAGCAGTAAATATATAGAATGAAGAAAAATAATTATTTGTTTGAACATAGTTTCCACTTTTCATTAATTGTATCCAAAAAGCTACTTGTCCAAATAAAAAAAGATAACTTAATCCTCCTATAATTAATAAATTTTTTTTTACATCTATTACTTCAGATTTTTTTAATTCATTAGTTACTTTGTTGAAGTAAAAGGAAATTATAAAAAGTATAAAAGTATTTATCCAAAGTAGATTGGGTTTTAATAAATACTTAGTATCTTGTTCAGGTGGAACACTGTAAATATAACCTGTAAAAATTAGGCTAAATAAGACTGTTGCAATACCAAAGATGATTATTACAGCTGATTTTTGAACTGATAAATCAAATGTTTGACCACTATGAGCATCATCAACTTGTGCTCTTTCAGCTTCCCACGGTTTCTCTATAATTGTGCCAAAAATTTTCTTTAAAAAACTAGACATAAATTTTATATAATCATTTATAAAGCATTATCAACTATGAAATTAAAAACATCAATTACAATAATATCTGGATGTCTGTTTTTATTTATATTTTTAATGCTTCCAGTCTTTTTAAATATCAAGGAAAAAAAAGATGATATGGTCGCATCCTTCAAGGGCTCAGAATTTTCTCTTAAAGATGTTAATAATAAAACTATAACAGAAAAATCATTTGATGGACCATTAACCGCAGTATTTTTTGGATTCACTAATTGTCCTGATATATGTCCAATGACTTTATATAATTTAGATTTGGTTATAAATGAACTTGAATTAAAAAAGAAAGACAAATTTAAAGTTTTTTTTGTAAGTATTGACCCTTCAAGGGATACACCAAATATTATAAAAAATTATTTAGATAGTTTTGAAAATAAAATATTTGGAATTACGGGTGATCCAAAAAAAGTTTTTTTATTATCGCAATCTTGGGGTGTTTTATCTGAAAAAATTTTTACTGAGGATGGTAATTATTTGATTAATCATAGCTCATCAGTTTTATTATTAAAAAATGGAAAATATTTAGATCGTATAAGTCACCATGCTGCATATAAAGATATGTTAAAAAAAATAGATAAATTATTGAGATAAAAACTTAAAATTTATTATAGATATAATTGATATAGCGGCTGTCTCTGCTCTTAAAATATTTTTATTTATTTTTAAAGATTTTACATTTTTTAAATTAAGAATTTCTTTCCTTTCATCTTCAGAAAAGTCTCCCTCTGGCCCAATTAAAATGCATACAGGTTTATCTTTACTTATTTTAATTTGATTATTAGTAGAATTAAGATCCCCAAAAACAATATCGGTATTTTTGTAAAATTTTATAAACTCCCTAAATTTTATTAATTTTTCTAATTTAGGTAATTTGATACGATTTGATTGTTCTGACGCTTCAATAATTACTTTGTTTAATCTTTCAGAATTTAAATCTCGAACAACAGTTCTCTCACTTAGTATTGGAATAAATTTAGTGATACCAAGTTCAGTTGCTTTTTGTATCATAAAATTTAAATAATTTAATTTTATAGGTGTAAATGCTAACCATATCTCACTATTATTTTCGGAATTTTTTAATTTTTTTACAATTATAAAATTTACAATACCTTTTCTAATTTCATTTATTTTTGCTTCCCATTCTCCGCTATCATTAAACAAAGAAAAACTTTCACCCTCTTTGATTCTCATCACTTTTGAAATATAATGAGATTGAGACTTATCTAGATTTGAGTTTAAATTATCTGACAAGTGTTCTTTAAAAAATAATCTAATATAAGTCATTTGATAAGTGTAATTATGAATAATATTAAAGCAATAATTTTTGATGCATACGGAACATTATTTGATGTGAATTCTGCAGCTGAAAAATGTAAAAATAAAATCGGTAAAAAATGGGAAGATTTTGCCAACCACTGGAGGACCACTCAATTAGAATATACTTGGTTAAGAAGTTTAATGAATAGACATAAAGATTTTTGGCAAGTGACAGAAGATAGTTTGAAAAAATCAATGGAAGCTTACAAGATAGAAGCTTCTATGAAAAACGAGTTATTAAATTTATATAAAGTTTTATCACCTTTTGAAGAAGTTTTAGAAACTTTAAAATCTCTTAAAAAGCAAGAATATAAATTAGCTATACTTTCGAATGGTACAACCAATTTATTAAATGATTTAGTTAAAACAAATAACTTAGAAAATTTCTTTGATGATATTTTCTCAATAGAGGAGGTTGGAGTTTATAAACCAGATAGGAGGGTTTATGACATACCAATTAAAAAATATGGTATTAAAAAAAATGAGGTTATTTTTTTAAGTTCAAATACTTGGGATGTATCTGGTGGTGGTAATTATGGATATCAAGCCATTTGGGTGAACAGAAATAGGAATGTTTTTGATTACCTAGATTACAAGCCAAAAAATCAAATAAATAGTCTAAAAGGTCTACTTGATATTATTAAATAAAAAATTAAATCTTCAGAATGACAAATATATTAGATCTATTAAGCAGAATTTTCATATCATTATTATTTCTAATAAATGGTTACTTTAAAATTGCAGATTATGATGGGACATTAGAATGGATGGAAGGATATAATGTCCCAGAAATTTTGTTAATTCCAGCAATTATTCTGGAGTTTGCTGCTCCGATTTTAATAATAGTTGGATATAAAACTAAAATAGCAGCTTTTTTACTTGCTGCTTTTTGTATGACCACTGCATTAATTTTTCATACAGATTTTTCAAGTCAGATTCAAATAACATCTTTTCTTAAAAATATAGCATTAGCTGGAGGTTTTCTTTTAATTGTAGTAAATGGTGCTAAAAAATATAGTTTAGATCATATAAAAAAATAATGGAACAAATTGAAGTATATAAAATTATTGAGCCAATTCTTTCCTCCGACGGCGCAGGTGTAAAACTTAAAAGGAGCATAGGAGTTGAGCCTAATTATTATGATCCATTTTTAATGTTAGACGAATTTGGTTCTGAAGATAAAGATGATTATATTGGTGGATTTCCAGCCCATCCTCACAGAGGTATTGAGACTGTAACTTATATGCTTCACGGTGAATTTGAACATGAAGATAGCACAGGATCAAAGGGCAAGATGAAAGCTGGTGATGTTCAATGGATGAAAACAGGGAGTGGTATCATTCACTCTGAGATGCCGGCTATGACAGGAGGTAAACTACAAGGTTTTCAATTGTGGATTAATATGCCAGCAAAACTTAAAATGTCTAAACCTGATTATATTTATATCAATTCAAAAGAAATGCAGCTTTATAAAGATGAAGAAAAGCAAGTTAAAACTATAGCTGGTAAATTTGAAAATGCTGAGGGCCCTATCAAGGGTCACAATGTTGAACCAGTTTATTTTGATGTAGAATTAAATAAGGATAAGTATTTCAATTTTTCTTTACCCACAACTCACAATTCTCTTATATATCTGGTAAATGGTGAGATAAAGATAGGAGACAAAGACCATAAAAAAGTAGATGGTTCAAATTTAGTTTTATTATCAAAAGGAGAAAAGTTGAAAGTAAAAGCTATTACAAATGCCAAGTTTTTACTTATTGCTGGAAAACCTATAAATGAAAAAATTGCTAGAGGTGGCCCGTTTGTTATGAATACAAAATCCGAAATACTTGAGGCTGTAAATGATTTTCATAATGGAACTTTTGTGAAATAATGCATGCGGTAGAAATTAAAAAAACTGGTGGTCCTGAAGTTCTGGAAATCAAGGATATAAAACTATCAGAACCTAATTCTGGAGAAGTTTTAATTAAACAAACAGCAATTGGCTTAAATTACATTGATACTTATCATCGTTCAGGTCTTTACCCTGTGCCCCTACCTTCTGGTATCGGGTTAGAAGGCGCTGGAATTATTGAAAAAGTTGGGCCTGAAACAAATGGTTTCAAAGAAGGTGATAAAGTTGCGTATGCGGCAGCTCCAATTGGCTCCTATTCTACACACAGAATTTATCCGATTAAAAGTTTAATTAAAGTGCCGGATGGAATTGATCTTGAAATTGTGGCAGCAATAATGACAAAAGGCTTAACTACTTTTTATCTCCTTCATAAGACTTATGAGGTAACATCTGGTGAAACAGTTTTATTTCATGCAGCTGCAGGAGGAGTGGGTCAAATTTTCTGCCAATGGGCAAAGAGTTTAGGCTGCAATGTAATCGGAACAGTTGGGTCGGAGGAAAAAATTGAAGTTGCAAAAAAATTTGGATGCTCACACGTGATTAACTACAATAAAGAAGATTTTCATAAAAAAGTTATGAAAATTACTAATGATATGGGGCTACCGGTTGTCTACGATGGTGTGGGTAAAGTTACCATGGAGAAATCGTTGTTATGTTTAAAAAATGAGAGGTACATTTGTATCATTTGGCAATGCATCAGGAAAACTTGAACCATTAGATGTAGGAAAGTTAATTGCTCCAAAAGGTTTATTTTTAACAAGACCAAGTATAGCTCACTACACAGCAACTAGAGGGGAGCTAGATGAAGCTGCATCCAAATTATTTGAAATGATTAAATCAAAAAAAGTAATTGTTGAATTATTTAAAAAATACTCTCTAAATGAGGTAATTCAAGCTCATAAAGATTTAGAAGGTAGGAAAATAATTGGACCAGCAATTATCACTACTTGAATTTTACATCCATGTCAGACAAATGTAATTTCAAAGCCTTAGTAGATATTTGAATTTCTCTTATAAAAAAGATAATTGAAATCATCATTGATAAACAGCATGATGCAAATATTATTCTTGCAGAAAAAACCTCATCTAAATAAAGGGCAAATACTGTACCCATATTAAATAAAAAACCAAATGCCGCAAACAATATTGAAAATTTTAAAACACTTATTCTATTATTCAAATTAATTAGTTGGCTCTTCCATTCTGGTGGTGTATGTTTTTCAAATACATATTCGTCATGTATTTTTCTTATTAAGTTACTAAGTGTGTGAAATCTGTTGCTATAAACAGCCATAATTAAAGGTATGGCTGGAAACATTAGTGCGGTTACTGTGTAGTCAATATTCATATTAATTCAGTTTGATAAAGTTGATTTGCTTTGTTATTTACAAATAAAATATGTCGAAAAAATTGCAAAGCTTCATAGATTTAACAAGAGTAAAACGACCGGTAGGTTATATGTTGTTATTTTGGCCATGCTTGTGGGGTTTAACAATAAGTTACGATTTTAATAATGATATTAATCTTTTCACTTTTTACTTAATTTTATTTTTTTTAGGTTCAGTTTTAATGCGTTCAGCTGGCTGCATAATAAATGATATCGTAGATAGAAAATTTGATACTAAAGTAGAGAGAACAAAAAATAGGCCAATAGCTTCTGGTAAAGTCTCAGTTAAAGAAGGTTTAATTCTATCATTATTTTTATGCGTGATAGCATTAGGTGTTTTGATACAATTTAATAATTTAACAATAGCTTTAGCATTAGCATCTATGCCATTGGCGTTTACTTATCCTTATATGAAGAGATTTACTTACTGGCCTCAACTATATTTAGGTATTACTTTTAATTATGGTTTATTGCTAGGATGGTCATCAATACAAAATAATATAACAATAATACCCTTTGTTTTTTATTTGGGAGCCATATTTTGGACATTAGGATATGACACGATCTACGGATTTCAGGACATAAAAGACGACGAAATTATAGGAGTAAAATCTACATCAATTAAATTCAAAGATAATCCCAAAATTTTTTTAGTAATATGTTATTTAATTTCTATTATTTCTTTAATTCTAACTGGTTACTTGATGAAATTTAGTTTGATATTTTATTTATTTTTACTGTTTCCAATCCTACACCTATTTATTTATCAAATTAAAAACCTGGATATAAATAACCATATACAATGTTTAAAAGTTTTTAAATCTAATAACTCTTTTGGTATGTTGATATTTTTAAATATTCTTATTGGCAAATTACTTTAGTTTATGGAAAATAAAATAATTTTAAAAAGACTATACAATGATTACACAAGAAAGTTTTTACCTAAAATTTTGTTGTCAGTATTTTTCTCATTGATCGTTGCGGGTAGTACTGCTGCTATTGCCTGGTTGCTAGATCCTGCAATCAAAAAAATATTTATCGATAAAGATGAAAAATTAATCTTAGTAATACCCGTAGCAATAATTTTAGCCTTTTCTTTAAAAGGAGGTTCATTATATTTTGCAAAAACAATATTAATTAGAACGGCTCAAGAAATTACGAAAATTATACAAATGCAAGTTATGAGGTCACTTATAACAGCGGATACTGAGGTAATTGACAAAAAACACACCGGTAAGTTCATATCTCATTTAACTTTCGATGTAAGTTTAATTTCAAGACTTGTAAGTAATGTTATTTTGAATTTAACCAAAGACAGTTTTACTCTCATAGGACTATTGATTGTTATGTTTTATCAAAACTGGAAGCTTGCTTTTTTCGCAATAATTATGATCCCGTTAGCTACAATTGCTGCACGATCACTTGGTAAAAGGATAGGTAAAGTTACGGTGGAAGCGGCTGATAGAACTGGGGAACTTAGTTCCTATTTAATAGAAATATTTAAAAATCATAAAATGATAAAAATTTTTCAAAAAGAGAATTATGAATTTGGTAGAACAGAAAGATTTATAAATAATCTAAAAGAAAAAGTAGTAAAAATAGAAACAGTTTTAGTTAGAGCTTCGCCAATTATGGAAACACTTACTGGTTTAATGATTGCGCTTTTAATTTTCTACTCTGGAAAACTTATAATGAGTGGAGAGCTTGGTTTAAATAATTTTTTTTCCTTTTTAGCTGCTATGATGCTTGCTTATCAACCTGTGAGATCTTTAGCAACTTTGAACATGAGTTTAAACCAAGGACTTGCTGCAGCAAGAAGAATTTTGCCATTAATCGACAATCAAAATAAAATTAAAGAATTAGAAAATGCTAAAGAATTAAAAATTAAAAAAGGTGAAATTAAATTTGAGAAAGTAAAATTTAAATACAATAAAGATGAAGGAGAAATTTTAAATGATATTAATATTTTTATTGAGGGAGGTGAGATGACTTCATTAGTCGGTCACAGCGGTGCTGGTAAATCATCATTATTGAACCTAATACCAAGATTTTATGACAGAGATGATGGTGATATTAAAATAGATAATCAATCAATTTATAATACTAAAATAAGATCATTAAGATCAAATATTTCGCTAGTAGCACAAGATATAACTCTTTTTGATGACACTATTAGAAATAATATATTATATGCCAATCCAGATGCTTCAAATGAAGAACTAAATGAAGCAGCAAAGTTCTCTTACTCAAAAGAATTTATTGAAAAACTACCAAACAAATTTGAAACTTTAATTGGTGAAAACGGGATAAGACTATCAGGTGGTGAAAAACAAAGAATTTCTATTGCAAGAGCTATGCTAAAGAAAAGTTCAATTATTCTTTTGGATGAAGCAACTTCTTCTCTCGACGCAGATACTGAGACAAAAATTCAAGAGGCTATTAAACTTTTAACAAATAATAAAACTACACTTGTTATTGCTCATAGACTATCAACTATTAAAAATTCAAAAAAAATATATGTTATAAATGATGGTAAGATTGTTGCGGACGGAAATCACGAACATCTTCTAAAAAACTCTGAAATTTACAAAAATTTTTACGAGAAGCAATTAAGAAAAGATTAAATGTTTTTTTTGTATAGATTGATAATTAATACCATTTTAATTTTATCCCCAATTATAATCATCTTTAGAATTCTCAAGAGTAAGGAGGATCCTAGCCGGTTTAAAGAAAAATTAGGTATATTTAAAAAAAAAAATATTAATGGTAAACTTATTTGGTTTCATGGCTCGAGTGTAGGAGAAATTTTAAGCATAATTCCTTTAGTTGAAAAATTTGAAAAAAACAAAAATATAAAAAAAATTTTAATTACATCGAGTACTTTAAGCTCATCAAAAGTGTTTAAAAGGTTTAAACTTAAAAAAACTATTCACCAATTTTTGCCAATAGACTCTAAGATATTAGTTAAAAAATTTTTATCTAATTGGGAACCCTCATTAGCGATTTTTATAGAGTCGGAAATTTGGCCCAACTTCATAAATGAAATTAACCGAAAAGAAATACCATTAATATTAATTAATGCCAGAATGACTAAAAAAACTTTTTTAAGATGGAACAGTTTTAGAAATTTTTCAAAATCAATTTTTAACAAATTTAATTTATCTTTGTCTCAAAATAAAGAGACTATGTTTTTTTTAAAAAAATTGGGATCTAAAAATATTAAAAACTTTGGAAATTTAAAATTTTCGGAAAATCAATCTATTAAATATCACAATATAACTTCGAAGAAATTAGTAAAGTTTTTTAAATCGAAAAATTTTGTATTCGGAGGAATAAGTACACATTCTGGAGAGGAAGAATTTTGCGGTAGAATACAAACACTTATAAAACATAAAATTAAAAATAGTTTAACCGTCATTATTCCGAGACATATCGATAGATGTAAACATATAATAATGCGTTTGCAGAATTTAGGATTAAAAGTACATCTCCACAGTGACAAATCGAAAATAGATAAAAAAACAGATATTTATCTTGTAGATAGCTTTGGTGAAACAAATTCGTTTATAAATCAATGTAATATTGTATTTTTAGGTGGTTCTATGATTAAGCGCGGAGGACAAAATCCATTAGAAGCTGTACGGTTAAAATGTAAAGTCTTACATGGGCCTTATATATCTAATTTTAGTGAAGTATATACGTTGTTGAGAAATCTTGAATTGTGTTTTTTAGTAAGGCATCCAAATGAAGCAATAAATCATCTAAATTTTATGAAAAATAAAAAAAACAAAATAAATAAAAATGTTATTAATTTAAATGCTTTAGGTAAAAAAATTCTTAACGACAATTACAATGAATTATTAAAGTATATTTAATGCAATTTAAAAAACCTAAATTTTGGGATAAAAATAGGCAAACAATATTTTCACTAGTTTTATTTCCTTTAAGTGTAATTGTATATTTTGTTACAAAATTAAAACGTTTAAAAAAAGGAAAAAAGTTTAAATTTCCCATAATCTGTGTAGGTAATATTTATTTGGGTGGAACAGGAAAAACTCCTATTTCAATAGAAATATTTAAAATTATAAGTTCGATGAATAAAAAAACTGTTTTTATTAAAAAGTTTTATCCATATATTAATGATGAAATAAAAATTCTCAATAAAATCGGTCCAGTAATTTCTGAAAAAAGTAGGATTAGATCTTTAAAAAATCTCGAGAATTCAAATCACGAAGTAGCTTTGCTAGATGACGGGTTTCAAGATACAAAATTTTTAAAAGATTTATCCATTATTTGCTTTGATGAGACTAATTGGATTGGCAATGGTAATATAATTCCCTCAGGCCCGTTGAGGGAGTCATTAGATGCTTTAAAATATGCACATTGTATTATGATGAAAGGAAAAAAAAATCAAAAAAGAGAAAGTCAATTATTAAATTATAATAAAAAGTTACAGTTTTTTTATTTTGATTATAATATTGAAATTGAAAATTCAATTAGAGAAAAAAAAGCTATAGCTTTTGCAGGAATTGGCAATCCTGAAAGTTTTTTTGAATTACTTACAGAAAAAAATTTAAATGTGATAAAAAAAATTAGTTTTCCCGATCATCATAAATTTACAAATAATGATTTAGATAAAATTATAAATTTTGCTAACGAAAATAATGCGATAATATTAACAACGGAAAAAGACTATGAAAGACTTGAGCATAAATATAAATCATTAATTTATTACACAAAATTAAGTGTCAAAATTGAAAAAATTTGAGGTTTTTAAAAATTTAATAAAGGAGAAAATATGAAGTCAGTAAGATATTTTTTCGAATATATTATTATTAAATTTTTATTTTTTATTTTTAATTTACTTGGATATGCTAGAGCATCAAATATGGGTGAGAAAATTGGAAAACTTTTTGGACCATTAATTAGAGATAATAAGAAAATATTAAATAATTTAGAAGAGTGTAATATCGGCAACAATAATCATGATAGAACCGACATAGTAAAAGAGATGTGGGGTAACTACGGAAGAATACTAGCTGAATATCCTTTTATAAAACATTTTAGAAATTCAAATTTAAGTAAATATATTACATTAGAGGGAAAAGATATTTTAGATGAGATTATTAGAGAAAAGAAAAGTGTAGTTTTTATTTCAGCACATTTTAATAATTTTGAATTAATGGCATTGTGTCTTGAGAAAGCAGGAATAGATTTAGCTGCAATATACAGGCCTTTAAACAATTTTTTTTTAAATAATACTATGGAAAATATAAGAAAAAAATATATCTGCAGAAACCAGATAAAAAAAGGTAAGTCTGGAAGTAGAGAAATATTAAAATTTATAAAACAAAATTTTTCGATTGCACTGATGATTGATCAAAGAGTAAGCGAGGGGGTGAAAAGTAATTTTTTTAACAGATTAGCACTAACAACAAGTATACCTGCGCAAATAATTAAAAAATATGAGCTTGAGGTTGTCCCTGTTTATATTGAAAGGAAGAACAAAATATATTTTAATATGAGTATAGATAAACCAATTAAATTTAATAATAAATCTGAGATTATTGATATAACCGATAGATTAAATAATATTATAGAAAAAAAAATTTTAAGTAATCCTAGCCAATGGATATGGACGCATAATCGTTGGAAATAGCGTCAATTTATTTATATTTTTGAGATGCTTCCTTATAAGAAAAATAGGCTTCCTGTTTATCGACGTTCCAATATTTAAGTTTTTCTAAACTAATTTCCTTTCCAGATACTGCACAAACAACATGGTCTCCATGTTCTATAACTTCGTAATTATTTGGCAAATATTTTAATTTTGCTAATTTTTTAAACATTTTTAGTTTATAAGTTAATACATGAATATTGTAATAATTGGAAGTGGAGGAAGAGAGCATGCACTATGCTATAAGCTATTAAAATCTTCTAAGATTAATAAAATATATTGTATACCAGGTAATGCTGGTACTGATGAAATTGCAACAAATATTTTTGCAGATATAAATGATTTTGATGAAATTTATAAAATTGTTTTAAAATTAAATGTAGAACTTATAGTAGTTGGTCCTGAGATACCTTTGGTTAATGGAATTGTTGATTACTTTGAGAAAAAAAATATAAAAATATTTGGTCCTAATAAAAAGTGTTCTCAGTTAGAAGGATCAAAATTTTTTATGAAGAACATTTGCAAAAAATATAATATTCCTAGCGCAAAATATTTTGAAATATCAGATATCAATCAGATAGAAAAATTCTTAAGTAGTGTTTCATTTCCAGTAGTCGTAAAATCAGATGGACTTGCTGCAGGAAAAGGAGTAACGATATGCAATAATTCAGATGAAGTATTAAAAGATGTTCAAGAAATATTGGATGGTAAGTTTAAATCTTCAAACAAAGTGTTTATTGAGGAGTTTTTAAAGGGTGAGGAACTAAGCTACTTTGTTATTACAGACGGATATGATTATAAATGTTTAGGAACTGCACAAGATCACAAGAAAATTGGAGAGGGAGATGTTGGTTTAAACACTGGTGGCATGGGTGCTTATTCACCTTCAAAAATTATTAATAATAAACTAGAGAATAAAATCCAAGAAGAAATAATTGAGCCAACATTAAATGGTTTAAGAGAAGAAGGACTAATTTACAAAGGAATATTATATGCAGGTTTGATGATAAATAACGGTGTACCAAAGTTGATTGAGTATAATATTAGGTTTGGCGACCCTGAGTGCCAAGTATTAATGATGCGTCTCAATAGTGATCTTCTCGAAATTTTAATTTCTACACTTGAAAATAAAATTCTTGAGCAAAAAATTACATGGAGTAAAAATGATTCAATAACAGTTGTTGCAGCAAATAAGGGATATCCTGAGCAATATAAAAAAAATAGTATAATTAAAAATTTAGATACAATAAAAGTTGATGACAATCAGCAAATATTCCATGCTGGGACTACTAGAGACAAAGATGGAAAGATTTTGGCTACAGGTGGAAGAGTTTTAAATTCAACAGTTTTGTCAAAATCGCTCAGTGTGGCAAGAAAAAAGGCAAATGAAATTTTAGAGAATGTGAAATGGGAAAACAAATATTATAGGAAAGATATTGGTTTTAGAGTAATTGATAAATGAGAATAATTGGAGGACTTTCAAAAGGAGTAAGGTTATTTCAGCCAAAAGATAAGGAAACAAGACCTCTAAAAGATTTAACAAAAGAATCTATCTTCAATACATTAATCCATAATAATGATTTAAATATATCTTTTCAAAATTTAAGTATTTTAGATATTTTTTCAGGAACAGGTTCTTTTGGACTCGAGTGCATTTCTAGAGGAGCTAATAAAGTATTTTTTGTAGAAAACTATTTACCTGTAATTGAGATATTAAAAAAAAATATAAATAAGTTAAAATTCAACAATAATTGTGAAATAGTCAATAAAGATTTCATAGATAGTAATTTAGAAACAATTAAAAATAAAAAATTTAATTTAATCTTTATTGATCCACCTTTTAAAATAAATAATCTAGATTTAATTTTAGATAAAATAATTCATTCCAAACTTTTGGATATTATTGGGGTAATAGTCATTCACAGACATAAAAATTCTAATGATAAAATACCTAGCGAACTAAAGATGGTGAAAACCAAAAATTATGGATTATCAAAAATAATTTTCCTAAAGTTTGCTTAGCAATCTCTTTGTTTCGGTTTTAATTAATTCAACAGATGGTTGATCTAGAGGGTTTACCTTTAATGCATGTCCTAAAAGAATAGTTTCTAACACACAAAAACAAAATAGTTCTCCGAGAGTGTTTTCATCTTTTTTTTTAATATTAAATGAACGAAAAGGTATATTTTTTTTTCTAAAAATGTTTTGCGTCGATTTTTCTTGAGCTTCTAAAATTTCAGACAAATTTTTATTTTTTAGATATTTTTTATCATCAAGAATAAATTTATTACTCTGTTTATTACTAGTTTTCGATGTAACGTTAAAAAACGTAAAAAAGCAATTTTTCGGACCATCTAAATATAGTTGTAACAGGCTATGATTATCTTTAGGCATTGATGAAATTATAGGGGTAATACCCTTGGATTTTTTACCTAATGATTCAGCTGTTAATTGTTGATACCATTTAAAAAAGTTTTCAGAGCTTTCATCGTAATTTAAAATAATAGAGTTTTTTTTATTTTTTTTTACATAGTGAATTATATTTTCAACATTGATTATTAAATTTTCTAAAAATCTTTTATTTTTTATTAAATAGTTTAATTTTTTAAAATTTTTTTCGTTTAAACCCATAAGTTCAGCAGGCAACATTCCGACTTCAGACAAAACAGAATATCTGCCCCCAATATAATTTTTATGTTCAAATATATCGCTTTTTATTTTATTAGATAATCGTCTAAGATAATTATTTGTATTTTCTGTTATAATAATATTTTTATTATTTTTATTTTTAAGAATTATATTAAAATTTGAAATTGTTTCTAAAGTTTCTCCAGATTTAGATACAACAATATTTGGCATTTTTTTTAAATTTTTAATTTGTGGAATTAGATTATTGTGAAAGTAAAAGTTTTTTTTAATTTTATGTCTTAAGAATTGATATATAGCCTCTGTGCCTAAAATAGATCCACCCATACCAATTAATCGAAAGTCTTTATAAAATTTATATTTATTAATATCTTTTTTTGAATAGCTGTACTTGAAACTTTTAGTAAAACTTTTCAATAAAGGGTAATTTTTTAACCACTCATATTTTTTTAGATTATTTGTTTTTGCTTTGATATTTTTAATTTTTTTATTTTTAAAATTAATAAAAGTTATGTTTTTTGAGAACATTACTAATTAATTTTTTCTATTATTGTTTGTTCTAAACTTTTAGATTTGTTATTTTTTGATTTCTTTACTTTTGTAGAAACTTTTAATTTATCTTTTAAGCCACTTTCAGACTCCTTTGTTTCAATTATATTTTCATCTAATGGAACTGGTAATTCATTAAAATCTGGCGGCATAGATAAAGGATTTTTTTTTTGAACTAGAAATTCGTCGCTTCTATCTCCCCTACTTTTTCCTTGTAACGCATCTTTGGTCCCTTGACATGATGTGGCAAAGAAACAAACAATAATTAAAAATAAATTTATAATATTTTTCATTTACTAAGTTTTTTATAATCTAATATTTCCATAAAAATAAGGCAAGTAATTCCTATAGAAATAAAAATATCAGCAACGTTAAATACAAACCAATGATAACCATTAAAATTAATATCTATAAAATCTGGGACTGCAGAGTAGTAAAATCTGTCGAAAAGATTCCCAAACGAGCCGCCTAATATAACTATATATAATATCCTTTTAATACTATTAGATGCTACCGCTAAATAGATTAATATAAAATTTATTAATAATATTATAAATGTAATAGCGTTATATAAAAAATTATCACTGAAAGATAAAAGACCAAAACCAATACCAGTATTCCATATCAATATTATATTTAAAAATTCGTTTATATAGATATTCAGCTCCTCGTTATTAGCGATATTTAGTATATAAATTTTTGATATTCGATCTAATGTAAAAATTGAAAAAAAAAGAAAAAAGTAAAACACGTATTTGATATAAATTGATTTGTTCATATCAAGTTATTTGACCATGCCGCTCACATTTGTCCTTTCTTATTTTCCAACATACAGGACATTTTTTTCCATTTGCCTTAGTGGTTGAAGCCTCAAAAGCATTTTTAATTGAATCATCCTCAGAGACATCGACTTTTGACGTGATTAACAGCTCTTCAAAATCAAAATTACTAAATTTTTTATAAAGTTTATTGTCTAATTTAATCTCTACTTTTGCCTCTAAACTTGAACCAATGATTTTTTCAGCTCTTTTGTTTTCTATGCTTATATTGCAATGGTCCCTAATCTTAATAAGCTCTAACCATTTTTCCTCTAATGACTTATTTTTCCATTCTTCAGGAACTTTTGGGAAATTTTCAAGATGAATACTTTTTCCATCTTTATTTATTATTTTATAAATTTCTTCTGTGGTAAAAGTAAGTATAGGTGCAAACCATTTTAATAAGCAATTTATAATTACATTAAGTACTTCGATACAACCTTCTCTTTTTTTTGAGGATTTTTTATCACAATAAAGTGTATCTTTTCTTATATCGAAATAAAAAGATGATAAATCTACAGTACAGAAATTTAATAATTCTTTATAAAGATTGTGAAAATTATAAATATTAAAATTATTATGGAATTTAGTATTTAAAACTTGAATTTTATTAAGCATAATTTGTTCAAGCTCTGGAAGCTCATTAACTTTAATTTTGTTAAAGTCTAAATCTATTACCTCATCTTTTAAATTTCCAAGAAGATATCTGAAGGTATTCCTTATTTTTCTATATGCTTCCGCATGTTGTTCCAATATAGAATAATCTATTCTAAGATCTTCAGCATAGTTTGAAGCTGCAACCCAAATTCTTAAAATATCGGCACCATATTTTTTTAATATTTCCTCAGGTGATATTGTATTCCCGGCAGATTTTGACATTTTGTGACCTTTGCCATCTACAACAAACCCGTGTGATAAAATGCTTTCAAATGGTGCTTTACCTCTCGTTCCACAAGATTGAAGTAAAGACGAATGAAACCAGCCTCTATGTTGATCTGATCCCTCTAGGTACATTGATGCAGGCCATTTTAGATCCTCTCTTTTTTCCAATACAAAGGAATGTGTTGAGCCACTATCAAACCATACTTCGACGATATCATTTAATTTTTCGAAATCTTCCGCTTTATATTTATCTCCTAAAAATTTTTGTGGGTCGTCTGAAAACCAACAATCAGAGCCCTCTTTTTCATAAATATTAGCGATAATTTCAAAGACATCATCATCGATAAGTACATTATTAGTTTTTTTTGAAATAAATATTGGTAACGGCACACCCCACACTCTCTGTCTAGAAACACACCAGTCTGGTCTTGTTTCTATCATTGACTTTATTCTCTCCTTGCCTTTACTTGGATAAAATATTGTTTCGTCTAAAGCTTTTAAAGCTTTTTTTCTCAAACCATGACTTTCCATTGAAATAAACCATTGTTGTGTTGCTCTATGCACCAGCGGAGCTTTGGACCTCCAAGAATGAGGATAAGAATGATTAAGTTTGCCATTAGCAAGAAGTTTCTTCTCACTTTTGAGTTTTTCTATAATTATAGGATTAATTTTAAAAATGTGCTGTCCCTCAAATAATGGAATATGTTTTGTATATTTACCGTCATCATCAACAGTTTCTAATGCTTTGATATCATGTTTAAGACAAAGATTAAAATCATCAGGGCCGTGACTTGGTGCGCAATGCACGATGCCTGTCCCTTGTTCAATTGTAACGAAACGTGCTTCCAACATAGGTACATCATAGTCAAATCCATCACTTATAAATGGATGCGAACAGATAGTGCCTTCAAAATTCTCACCTTTTATCTCTTTGATAATTTTATAATTCTTAATATCGCAATCTTTTATTACATTTTCTAAAAGGTCTTTAGCTACAACAATTTTTCTATTCTTAAAATCATTCTCATCATTTAATTCAATAACTTGATAAGTTAAATTTTCATTATATGCCAAAGCTTTATTTGCTGGAATTGTCCATGGTGTGGTTGTCCATATTATAATTTCAGAATTTTCTAAATCCTTTAGATTTGTTTTTTTTATATCAAATGAAACATAAATCGTATCTGAGGTATGATCCATATACTCTACCTCGGCATCTGATAAAGCGGTTTTTTCTACTGTAGACCAAAGTACTGGTTTATAGCCTTTATATAGACTCCCTTCTTTCAAAAACTTACCCAATTCTCTTACTATTTGAGCTTCTGCATCGAAGCTCATTGTTGAATAATAATTTTCCCAATCTCCTACAACTCCTAATCTTTTAAATTGATCTTTGTGGGTTTTTATCCATTTATTTGCGAAATCTCTGCACTCTTTTCTAAATTCAACAATAGGAATATCGTTTTTATTTTTTTTATTTTTTTTATATTGCTCTTCAATTTTCCATTCAATAGGAAGTCCATGACAATCCCATCCTGGAACATAAACTGAGTCTTTTCCATTCATTTGATGAAATTTAGTTATAATATCTTTTAAAATTTTATTTAAAGCTGTTCCCATGTGAATATTACCATTAGCATATGGGGGTCCATCATGAAGTATGAATTTCTCTTTTCCTTTTGTACTTTCACGTAAACTTTCATACAATTTTATCTGGTCCCAATACTTAATTAGATTTGGCTCTTTATTTGGCAAATTAGCCTTCATAGAGAAAACTGTTTTTGGTAAGTTTATATGTTCTTTACTCATAATTTTTTATTTAACTCTTTTTTACTTACTAAAATATCTTTGTCGATTTGTTTTTTAAGCTGATCAATGTTTTTAAATTTTTTTTCACCTCTAATAAAGCTAATAAACTCTACTTTCAATTTTTTATTATAAATGTTCTTTGAAAAATTAAATATATTTACTTCTAACAAAAGTTTTTTTTGATTAAAAGTTGGTCTATATCCAATATTTG
>CABZCF010000013.1 GCA_902524235.1 uncultured Pelagibacteraceae bacterium
TATAGCAGCATCTCCAAGATTTGATATATTTTTGATCATACCGTGATATATTTAGCATGTAGATATGGAAATTAACATCAATTGTGACTTAGGTGAAAAATCAAGACATCACTCTAACAAAAACGATCCTGATTTATTAAATATTGTAAATACAGCAAGCATTGCATGCGGATATCATGCTGGAGATGAAAGCACCATGAGAGAAGTTATAAGTATATCTATTAAAAATGGAGTGAGTTTTGGAGCGCATCCGTCTTTTAAAGATCTTGAAAATTTTGGTCGAAAAAGAATGAATTTACCAGCAATCGAAATTAAAAAATTAATAATAGATCAATTTTATATACTGCAAAAGATTGCAGATGAAAAAAACCAAAAAGTTACTCATATTAAACCGCACGGAGCCTTAAATAATATGGCATGTGAAGATATTGAACTTTCCGACATAATCTCTGAGACAATTAATGAAATAGATAAAGAGCTTATTTATCTAGTGCCAACTGGTTCTAAAATGGAAATTTCAGCTAACAAACATGGTTTGAAAGTAGCTTCTGAGATATTTGCAGATAGAAACTATTTAGATAATGGAAATTTAGTATCTAGAAAAGAAATTAATGCAGTAATAACCGATCCAGAGGTTGCTAAAGAGCATGTTTTGTTTATGATTAAAAATCAGGCGATAAGATGTCTCAGCGGAAAGCAAATACCTTGTAAAATAGACTCAATTTGCATACATGGTGACACATTAAGATCATTAGAAACTGCAAAAATTATTAAAAGTAATTTAGTTAATAATGGTTTTGAATTAAAACCTTTAAATAAAATGAAAAAATTTTTATGATAAAAAAAATATTAATAACTTTAGTTTTTACTTTAATTTTTGGAAATCTATCATTTGCAGCTGGTGGAGACGGTAGTTCTACTAAAAGCAATTATGATAAAGCTGTAAAATTAATTAAATCAGCAAAAAAATTCAGAGACAAATTAATGAAGGTGTCACAAAACTAAGAGTTGGCATTAAACCTGAAGGGAAAATTATAGCACGAGAATCAACAAAAATATTTGATGAAAATAATAATCAAATTGGAAAAATTACCAGCGGTTCTTTTGGCCCAAGTGTAAAAAGTCCTATTGCAATGGGTTATGTAAATAATACATATACTAAAGAAAATACAAAAATATTTTTAGAAATAAGAGGAAAAAAAGTTTCGGCGAGTGTTTGTAAGCTCCCGTTTTACAAAAAGAACTATTACAAAGGAGATATAAATGTCGGAAGTTAAATTTTCTAAAGAACATGAGTGGGTTACTATTAATGATGATGTGGCTACAATTGGAATTACCAAACATGCAACAGAACTTTTAGGAGATATTGTTTTTGCAGAGCTTCCAGAAAAAGGAACAAGTGTTACTAAAGATGGAACAGCAGGTGTAGTAGAATCTACAAAAGCAGCGAGTGATGTTTATACTCCAATAAGTGGAGAAGTTGTTGATACAAATCAGTCAATCGTTGATGATCCTTCTAAAATTAATAATGATCCCGAGGGAGATGCTTGGTTTTTTAAACTAAAAGTAAAAGATTTAAATGAGATAAATTCTTTAATGAGTAGGGAAGAATATGAAAAATTTGCTAAGGAGAGTACTAACTAATGTTACATAATTCAGAAAAAGATTTTATTAAAAGACATATAGGTCTGTCCAAAAAAGAGGAAAAAACTATGTTATCAGACCTTGGTTATAAATCTTTAAATGAACTAATTGAAGATACTGTTCCAAATAAAATTTTGTTTAAAGATTTGTTAAGTATAGGAGATCCTAATTCTGAGTATGAAGGTTTAAGAAAATTAAAATCGATTTCAAAAAAAAATCAAATTTTCTCAAATTTTATAGGTATGGGTTACTATGGAACTTATACTCCAAACGTAATTGTCAGAAATATACTAGAAAATCCGGGATGGTATACTTCTTACACTCCTTACCAACCAGAGGTGGCCCAAGGAAGATTGGAGATGCTATTAAATTTTCAGCAAATGATAATAGACTTTACCGGAATGGATATTGCAAACGCATCACTACTTGATGAAGGAACAGCTGCTGCTGAAGCTATGGGGTTAAGTCATAGATTAGATAAAAAGGATAATAAAATAGTGTTTATATCAAATGATTGTCATCCACAAACTATAGAAGTTGTTAAAACCAGATCAGAGCCTTTAGGGCTTAAAGTTGTTATTGGTAATGACGAAGACTTATCAAATATTTCAGAGGATATAATATGTGGAATACTTCAATATCCTGGTACACTTGGAGATATTAAGGACCCTAGCGAAAAGAGAAAAATAATTCCAATATGTATCGATGAAGAATTTGCTTTAGATATAGAGCGTGTTTCAAAAAATACAAATTTAAATATAAAAGAAGTTTATAAACACATATTAAATAAAGATTTTTATTGTTATATGACAGGGTTTGTAGCTGGAATGCCCTTTTTAGGAGATACAAACAAAAATATTAGATTAAAAAGACTGGAAACTCCAAGAGTGAAAGTACCAAAAGGTTCAGTAGGTATAACAGAACAATTTTGTAATATTTATACATATGAAAGCCCAGGTGGTTGGAATATTATTGGCAATACCCCTGTAAAAATATTTGATAAGAATAAAGAAGAAAATCCTATTTTAATTAAACCGGGCGATAGTGTTCAATTTTATGAGATTACTAAAAATGAATTTTATAAAATAAAGGAATAAAATGAGTATAGAGGTAATAAGACCGGGATTGAACACAACTTTTCAAGATAGGGGAAGATTAAACTTTTATCATCTAGGAATTCCATTTAGTGGAGCAATGGATACAAGGAATTTTCTAATTACAAATAAATTGGTTGGTAATGACCAAAATGATGCAGTTATTGAATTCGCACTCCAAGGACCAAAACTTAAAATAAAACAAAATAATATAAATTGCGTAGTGACAGGTAATGTGAATTTTACATTTAAAAAAAACTCTAAAATTTATAATGGTGAATGTTACAAAACCTTTGATTTAAATAATAATGATGAGATCGATATTATTTCAACAAATAATTCAATGTATGGATATTTCTCAATATCAGGAGGTTTTAAAATAGAAAAAAAATGGAATAGTTATTCCACTCATTTGAGATCCAATTTAGGCCCAAACAAAGGAAATAAAATTGTCGGAAATGATCTTTTGCAATTAAATAAAAAGGTAAAATCTATTATTAAAAAAAGGGTTGATTACTCAAATACCAAAATTGAATTCATAAGAGTTATTAAAGGAACAAACTTTGATTATTTTTCAAAGGAATCTCAAAAATCTTTTTTTGAAAGCCAATATCAAGTTACAAATTTAACTGATAGAATGGGAATGAGATTAGATGGTAATAAATTAAATAACATAAAAAGTGAAAATATTAAATCTGAAGGTCTAATTAAAGGTGTAATTCAAGTCCCACCTGATGGTAAGCCTATAATAATGCTCTCTGATCATGGAACAATAGGCGGCTACCCAAAAATTGGAGTAATTATAAGTGCTGACTATGATAAAATAGTTCAATTACCCCCAATGTCAAAAATTAAGTTTAAAATGATTGATGTTACAAGCGCTGAAAAATTATTTAAACTTTACTCTATGGAAACCAAAATTATTCTAGATCAAATATGAGATATATTTTTAGTTTACCTGGTCCATTATTGGTCTTTCTAGGAGCTATTAGCCTAAGTTTTGGTGGACTAATAGTAAAATCTTTTGAAGGAGCTAATTTATGGCAAATATTGTTCTGGAGATCTCTTTTTTTTATTTTTGTAGTAACAATATTTTTAACATTTACATACAAAAAAAATTTTTTGCTTTCATTTAAAAAATCTGGATTACCAGGTATTTTTGGAGGCATTATTTTATCTTCAGGTTTCTGTGGTTATGTATTTGCAATGTATAATACTACTGTTGCTAATACGAATTTCATTATTCAAACCCAAACCATTTTCTTAGCCGTATTTGGATATTTTTTTTTAAAAGAAAAAATTTCAAAGATAACTTTAGCATCAATAATTTTAGCCATATCTGGAATAATTTTAATGATAGGATCAGATCTCTCAAGTGGACAAATGACAGGTAATATAGCTGCATTTGTAATGCCAATCTCCTTCGCAATTTTGATACTAATAATTAGAAAACATCCAAGTATAGATATGGTGCCTTTACAACTATACGCTGGAATTATTGCTATGGTAATCGGATACGTCATTGCAGGAAAAATTGTTATATCATCATATGATATTTTTCTTGGATTTCTGGCAGGTTTTTTTCAATTAGGTTTTGGATTTATTTTAATTACGATTGGAGCAAGAAATACACCATCAGCAACAGTAGGCATTATCATGTTGGTTGAGGCAGTATTAGGGCCTCTTTGGGCGTGGATAGTTATTAACGAGCAACCACCTTTAATTGTTTTTGTAGGAGGATCAATCGTATTATTTGCCGTTTTTCTTCAATTTATAACAACAAAAAAAGATGAAACACATAATAAACTTAGTGAATAAAAATAGGAATATGTTATAAGATTTTTAACGGAAGAGACTACTTTAATGTAGCGCCGAAGGAGCAACCACCCCGGAAACTCTCAGGCAAAAGGACCGTAAATATTAACTCTGGAAAGAGAATGTTTCTCGCCGACGGAGTAAATCTCTCAGGCTCATAGACAGAGGGGGTAAGAGTTAATATTTATGAATAAAACAGCTTTATATAATTTACACAAAAAATTTAATGCTAAATTTGTATCTTTTGCTGGATATGAAATGCCTATCCAGTATAAAGATGGAATCATTGCTGAGCATAATCTAACTAGAGAAAAGTCAGGAATATTTGATGTATCACATATGGGTCAATTATTTATTCTAGGTGATGATAAATTAACAGATAAACTTCAAAATATATTTCCAACTGACTTAAAAAATTTATCGATAAATCAGAGTAAATACTCATTTTTAATGAATGAGAACGCAGGAATTCACGACGATTTAATAATTACAAAAATTTCTAATGGATATATGATAATTCTTAATGCTGCATGTAAAGAAAAAGATTTTAAAATTATAAAATCTAAATTAGGTGTAGATTTTAAAATATCACTAAGTAAAGACCTATCTCTTATTGCTGTACAAGGCCCTGAATCAAAAAATTTAATTGAAAAAATTATTCCAGGTGTAAATAAACTAAAATTTATGTTTGGTGGAGACTTTAAATTTAACTCAAATAATATTTATGTAACAAGATCGGGATATACAGGAGAAGATGGTTTTGAAATTTCGATAAATAATAATGATGTGGTTCAGTTTGTTGAAACATTAATTAGTTTAGGATCAAATCTTATAGGCCTTGGTGCTAGAGATACATTAAGACTTGAAGCTGGGTTATGTTTATACGGTAACGACATCGACGAAAATACTAGTCCATTAGAAGCAAATCTAAAATGGGCAATCTCAAAAAATCGAATCAACAGTAATTTTCCAGGGGCAAAAAAAATTCAGAGACAAATTAATGAAGGTGTCACAAAACTAAGAGTTGGCATTAAACCTGAAGGGAAAATTATAGCACGAGAATCAACAAAAATATTTGATGAAAATAATAATCAAATTGGAAAAATTACCAGCGGTTCTTTTGGCCCAAGTGTAAAAAGTCCTATTGCAATGGGTTATGTAAATAATACATATACTAAAGAAAATACAAAAATATTTTTAGAAATAAGAGGAAAAAAAGTTTCGGCGAGTGTTTGTAAGCTCCCGTTTTACAAAAAGAACTATTACAAAGGAGATATAAATGTCGGAAGTTAAATTTTCTAAAGAACATGAGTGGGTTACTATTAATGATGATGTGGCTACAATTGGAATTACCAAACATGCAACAGAACTTTTAGGAGATATTGTTTTTGCAGAGCTTCCAGAAAAAGGAACAAGTGTTACTAAAGATGGAACAGCAGGTGTAGTAGAATCTACAAAAGCAGCGAGTGATGTTTATACTCCAATAAGTGGAGAAGTTGTTGATACAAATCAGTCAATCGTTGATGATCCTTCTAAAATTAATAATGATCCCGAGGGAGATGCTTGGTTTTTTAAACTAAAAGTAAAAGATTTAAATGAGATAAATTCTTTAATGAGTAGGGAAGAATATGAAAAATTTGCTAAGGAGAGTACTAACTAATGTTACATAATTCAGAAAAAGATTTTATTAAAAGACATATAGGTCTGTCCAAAAAAGAGGAAAAAACTATGTTATCAGACCTTGGTTATAAATCTTTAAATGAACTAATTGAAGATACTGTTCCAAATAAAATTTTGTTTAAAGATTTGTTAAGTATAGGAGATCCTAATTCTGAGTATGAAGGTTTAAGAAAATTAAAATCGATTTCAAAAAAAAATCAAATTTTCTCAAATTTTATAGGTATGGGTTACTATGGAACTTATACTCCAAACGTAATTGTCAGAAATATACTAGAAAATCCGGGATGGTATACTTCTTACACTCCTTACCAACCAGAGGTGGCCCAAGGAAGATTGGAGATGCTATTAAATTTTCAGCAAATGATAATAGACTTTACCGGAATGGATATTGCAAACGCATCACTACTTGATGAAGGAACAGCTGCTGCTGAAGCTATGGGGTTAAGTCATAGATTAGATAAAAAGGATAATAAAATAGTGTTTATATCAAATGATTGTCATCCACAAACTATAGAAGTTGTTAAAACCAGATCAGAGCCTTTAGGGCTTAAAGTTGTTATTGGTAATGACGAAGACTTATCAAATATTTCAGAGGATATAATATGTGGAATACTTCAATATCCTGGTACACTTGGAGATATTAAGGACCCTAGCGAAAATATAAGTAAAATTAAAAAAAGAAACGGTAAATCAATTTTAGTTTGTGATTTATTATCTTTAGCAAAATTAAAAACACCAGCAGAGTTAGGGGCTGATATAGCTGTGGGAAGTTCTCAAAGATTCGGAATTCCTATGGGTTACGGCGGTCCACACGCAGCTTTCTTTGCTACAAAAGATGAATTCAAGAGATCGATGCCTGGAAGAATTGTAGGTGTTTCAGTCGATAGACATGGGAATAAAGCTTATAGATTAGCCTTACAAACAAGAGAGCAACACATTCGAAGAGATAAGGCGACAAGTAACATTTGTACAGCACAAGCTCTTTTGGCAATTGTTTCAGCAGCATATGCAATTTATCATGGCCCAAAAGGTATAAAAACAATTTCTGAAAGAGTTTCACAATTAGCAAAAAATTTTGCAGATAAATTAAAACAGTCAGGCTATGAGTTATATTCAGACTATTTTTTTGACACAGTAACTATAATAACAAAAGACAAAACAGATCAAATTTTTAATAATGCTTTGGCCCAGAAGGTTAATATTAGAAAAGTAAATTCTGAAATGCTGTCGGTATCATTTGATGAAAAGAAAAATGTTTATAGAGCAAATCAACTACTTAAAATATTTAATTGCGCAGAATCAATTAAAGAAAATCCGACAGAAAATCTTCCAAATTTACCAAAAAACTTGATAAGAACATCAACTTATTTAGATCACCAAGTGTTCAATAGCTATCACTCCGAAACTGAAATGCTAAGATATCTAAAAAGATTAGAGGAAAAAGATATTGCACTTAATAGGTCAATGATAGCATTAGGTTCTTGTACAATGAAATTAAATGCTGTAGCAGAAATGATACCAATTACATGGCGTGAATTCTCAGAACCTCATCCTTTTGTGCCTATTGAGCAAATGGAAGGTTTTAGAACTCTTTTTACTGATCTAAAAAATTGGCTTAGATCTATTACAGGTTTTTCAGGTGTGTCACTACAACCAAATGCTGGTGCTCAAGGTGAATATGCAGGACTGATGGTTATACGTAAATATCATTTTGAAAGGGGAGAATCTAATAGAAATGTTTGTTTAATTCCTAGCTCTGCTCATGGGACTAATCCAGCGAGTGCGCAAATGGTTGGAATGAAAGTAGTAGTAGTTAACTGTGATAAACAAGGAAATGTAGATTTTGAAGATCTTAAGAAAAAAGTAGAAGCTTATTCTGAGAATTTAGGAGCATTAATGGTAACATACCCATCTACACATGGAGTTTTCGAGGAAAAAATATCAGATATATGTGAGTTAGTACACAAACATGGAGGCCAAGTTTATATGGACGGCGCAAATTTGAATGCTCTTGTTGGGATAGCAAAACCTGGAAATTTTGGTCCAGATGTATGTCATATAAATCTACATAAAACTTTTTGTATTCCACATGGAGGTGGTGGACCAGGTATGGGCCCAATAGCATGTAAGAGACATTTAGAAATATATTTGCCCTCTCATCCTGTTATAAAAGATTGTGGTCCTGCAACCGGTATAGGTCCTGTCTCTGCAGCACCATGGGGAAGTTCAAGTATTTTATCTATATCTTGGATGTACATTAAAATGATGGGTTCTGAGGGTTTAAAATTAGCAACTCAGATTGCAATTTTAAATGCTAACTACGTTGCACATAAATTAAAAAATCATTTTCCAATTCTTTACAAGGGAACAAATGAAAACGTAGCTCATGAGTGTATTATAGACATTAGATCAATTAAAAATGATACCGGTGTAACAGAGGAAGATATTGCAAAAAGATTAATCGATTTTGGTTTTCATGCTCCAACTATGTCTTGGCCAGTGCCTGGTACAATGATGATTGAACCTACAGAAAGTGAAAGTTTACAAGAACTTGATAGATTTTGTAATTGTTTGATAAAAATTAAAGAAGAAATAGACAAGATTAAAAATGGTGATTTCGATAAAAATGACAACCCTATCAAAAATGCTCCACACACAGATTTAGAACTTGCCTCAAATAAATGGGAACATAAATATTCTAGGGAGGAGGCTGCTTATCCTTCTAACTTTTTGAGATCTAGTAAATTTTGGCCACCTGTTGCAAGAGTTGATAATGTATATGGAGATAAAAACCTTTTTTGCACATGCCCTTCCATGGATGAATTTAAAGAAGACGCAGCATAATATTAATGAGAATTGCTGTAATTGGATCAGGCATATCTGGTTTAAGTGCAGCACACTATTTATCTAAAAAAAATAAAGTTGATTTATTTGAAAAAGAGGATCATTTCGGTGGTCACTCATATACTATTGATATTAAAGATAATAACAATCATGTTCCTGTGGATATAGGTTTTATTGTTTTTAATTTTAAAACCTACCCTAATTTTGTAAAATTTTTAAATGATAACGGCATTGAGATAGAGAAAAGCAACATGAGCTTTTCAGTTTCTGTTAAAGAAACAGATATAGAATACTGTGGCAAGGGCTTGTTTGGAATTTTTTCAAATAAAAAAAATTTACTCAATTTTGATTTTTTTAAAATGTTTTTTGAAATAATTAAATTTTATAAAAAGAGTAATGATTTAAAAAATATAGAAGAGAACTTAACATTAGATGATTTTTTAAAAAAAGAGAAAATGTCCAAATATTTTATAAATTATCATATTATTCCTATGGTTTCTGCAATATGGTCTATGCCACCATATGAGGCAAAACAAATGCCTTTAAAATTTTTTTTAAGATTTTTTCAAAACCATGGTTTGTTCAACTTAAAAAATAGGCCTCAGTGGTATACGATTAAAAATAGAAGCAGAACTTATGTAAAAAAAATATTAGAAACCATTAGTGGCGAATATTACAAAAATTATAAAATTAATAAAATATCTAGATTTTCAAATGGAGTAAAAGTTTACTATGGAGGAAATAACGAATTCTTTGATTACGATAAAGTTGTAATTGCTACACACGCAGATGAAGCATTATCTTTAATTACAGACCCAACTCAGGAAGAAAAAAGTATATTAGCTAATTTTAAATATAAGAATAATATTGCAATAATTCATACAGATGAGTCTTTAATGCCTAAAAATAAAAAAACATGGTCATCATGGAATTCTTCTGTAAATAAAGATAATACTTCTAAAACTTCAATTACATATTGGCTTAATTTGCTTCAAAATTTAAAAACAAATAAAAATATATTTTTATCTTTAAATCCATTTTTAAAAATCGATCAAAAAAAAATTATAAGTAAAGTTAAGTTTACTCATCCGTATTATGATAAAGAGGCCTTAGAAAATCAAAATAGACTAAAAAATATACAAAACAAAAAAAATTTATTATTTTGTGGCAGTTATTTTGGTTACGGATTTCATGAGGATGGAATAAAATCTTCATTAGAAATGATAAAAAGTTTTAATGATAGATAAATCGTGCTTATATATTGGAAGTGTAATACATAAAAGATTTAAACCGAAAGAGCACTTTTTTAAATACAAAGTATTTTCTCTTTATCTTAACCTTGATGAGATTAACGAGATACAAAAAAAAATCCCTTTTTTTTCTTATAACAAATTTAATTTAATTAGTTTTTACGACAAAGATCATGGTGAAAGAAATGGTTCGTCTTTAAAATTGTGGGTGCAAAAAAAGCTAAATGAAGTTGGTATTGGAAATGAAATTAAAAGTGTAAATTTACTATGTTATCCAAGAATTTTTGGCTACGTTTTTAATCCCTTAAGTATTTTTTTCGTATTTGATAAATATTCGTCCCTTATAGCCATAATGTATGAAGTTAAAAATACATTTGGTGAACAGCATACTTATATTTTTAAAACTAAAGATAATAATTTAATAAAAAATCATTGTGATAAAAAATTTCATGTCTCACCCTTTATGGATTTAAATTCAACCTATAATTTTAAAATATTAAAACCTGGAAATAAATTATCCGTTATCATTGATCAAAGAGATAGTAAGGGAAAGTTATTATTTGCATCTCAAGATGGCGAAAAAATTGAGTTAAATACAAAAAATCTTTTAATGTCCTATTTAAAACACCCATTAATGACATTTAAAGTAATTTCAGCGATACATTTTGAGGCATTAAGATTATGGGTAAAAAGAATTAAATTTATTAAAAAAGTTATAAAAATTAAAAATAACGTAAGTTTTGAAAAATAATGAATCTAAAAAAAATTTCTGACAGAATTGTTTTTAATTCACTTAAAAATATTTCGTATGGAAACATCAAATTTATTAATTATGATGGTAGTATTAAAATATTAGGGTCAAAGAAATCAGAAAAAACTGCAACATTAAAACTAATAAAACCAGGTCTAACTTTTGAAATAATTAATAAAGGCAGCATTGGATTGGCAGAATCCTATATGCGAGGTGATTTTGAAACAGATAATCTGACTAATTTAATTGAAATTGCTGCAAAAAATATTGGTAAAGTACATAAGATATCTGGTGTATTAGATTTTCCTATAATTAATTATTTTAAAAGTTTTTTTATTAAAAATACAAAGAGAAAAAGTAAAGAAAATATTGCTAAGCATTACGATTTAGGAAATGAATTTTTCTCATTATGGCTAGATAAAACTTTAACATACTCTAGTGCTATTTTTGAAGATAAACAAAATGACTTAGAGAATGCTCAATTAAATAAATATAAAAAATTGTCTAATCTTGTTAAGCCAAAAAGTGGAGATAAAATTTTAGAAATAGGATGTGGATGGGGAGGTTTTGGCGAATTCATCGGAAAGAATTATGATGTAAAATTAGATTGTATAACAATATCAAAAAAACAATACGAGTTTGCTAAAAATAGAATCTATAAAAACGGATTAAATGAAAAAGTAAAAATTAAAATGTTAGATTATAGAGACGTAAATAAAAAATATAATTCCATAGCTTCTATTGAGATGATTGAAGCTGTAGGTCAAAACTATTTACCTGGTTATTTTAAAAAAATTAAAGATAGCTTGCATCAAAACGGTATTGCCGCGATACAAGCAATTACTATAGATGAAAAAATATATAGTAGATATAAGTTGAAAACTGATTTTATTCAAAAATATATATTTCCGGGTGGTTTTTTGCCGAGCAAGAACGAAATATTAAAACTTTCAAATAAAAATGGTTTAAGTTTTGATAAATGTAACTCTTATGGCTTGGATTATTCTAACACCCTGAGAATTTGGAGAAATGATTTCCAAAAAAAATGGGAAATTATTTCAAAACAAGGATTTGATGAAACATTTAGAAGAATGTGGAATTTTTATTTGTCATATTGTGAAGCTGGCTTTAAAGCTAAGAATATTGATTTAATTCAATTTTCGATGAATAAAAACTAAATTAATGAAAATTAAAAAATTATTATTGATAATATGCACTCTTTTCATTACAAATTGCTCAACTAATCAAGCAATGAAACCTGAGGATTTTAAAGATCAGAAACCAAGATTAATTATCGAAGAATATTTATCAGGTAATGTCAAAGCTTGGGGTATTTTGCAAAATAGATCAGGAAAGGTTACAAGACAATTCTCTGCAGATCTCAATGGTAATTGGGATGGAAAACAGTTAATTCTTGACGAAAAATTTAATTGGTCTGATGGAGAAATCCAAAATAGACAGTGGCAGATTACAAAAATTGATGATCATAATTATGAAGGTACAGCTGGTGATGTGGTAGGAACAGCAAAAGGTTACTCATATGGCCCAACATTTAAGTTTGAATATGTATTATTAGTTCCAGTAAAAGGTAGAGAATTAAAAATTACATTTGATGATTGGATTTTCATGCAAGATGAGAGAGTAGCGATAAATAGAGCAATAATGACAAAATTTGGGATAAAAGTTGCAGAACTAACTGTTATGTTTGTGAAAGATTAGCGTTTTTGATATTTTGTAAGTCTACCAACTAAACTTAAATACCAACTATTAGGTAATATTTTTAAAAATTTTAGTATCAAAGTTAATTGTTTTGGGAAATGTATCTCAAATTGATTAGTTTTAGTTAGTCCTTCAAATATTTTTTCAGCCGCATAATCTACCGTTTTTAGAAAAGGCATTTTAAAATCATTTTTATCTGTCATCGGGGTTTTAATAAATCCAGGTGAAATTAATGAAACTCTAACTCCGTATCTTTTAAAATCGAAATACAAGCTTTCAGCAAGATTATTTAATGCAGATTTAGATGGGCCATATCCAGTTGAATTTGGTAGTCCTCTATAACCTGCAATGGATGATACAATAGAAATATGTCCACTTCCTCTTGTTCTATAATATTCCTCTACACTTTTAATACAATTTAAGGTGCCAAAAAAATTTACTTTCATCACGTTTTCAATCTGTTCAACATCTATGTCTTTCTCTTTTTTAGGATCCCAAGTACCGGTAGAAAAAAAAGATATGTCTATATTTTTAAATTTTGCAGTAATATTTTGAAAAACCTCTCTGCAGTTTTCCTTATTTGTTACATCTAAAGGGTATGGAAAAATATTTTGATTAGATTTTTCTAGTTCTCGCAATAGTTTCTCTCTTCTAGCAGAAACTGCAACATTCCACCCATTATTTGCAAACTTTAAAGCTAAAGCCCTACCTATTCCTGTGCTACCACCAGTAATCCAAATAGTTTTATCGTTCATAATCAAGTGATATATATATCAAAATGTTAAAAAATAAATTTATATCTTTTATAATACTTGGAACAATTACTTATTCGGCGTCTTTTGTGGGTGCAATTTCAACAATTTCTTATAAAGAGCCATGGTACTCAACTTTAAATAAAGCTTCCTTTAATCCACCTGATTGGATTTTTGCTCCAGTATGGACAACACTTTATCTATTCATGACTATCGCAATTTGGTCAGCTTGGCATAAAAATACTAAAGATATTGGGTTAGTGTTTATTTATTTAATTCATATTTTTTTTAATACTACTTGGAGTATTGTTTTTTTTGTGATGCATGACATTTTCGTCGCATTAGTTAATATCATTATAATAATATTATTCATTTTGTTTCTTATGAATAAATATAAGCCCCTAAGTAAATTAAGCTACAATCTAATGATTCCGTATTTACTTTGGACAGTTTATGCATTAATCCTAAATACAAGTTTACTAGTTTTAAATTAAATATGGATGATGTCGTAATAATTGGAGGTGGAATAATTGGAACTGCAACAGCATATTTTTTGTCTAAAGAAGGAAGAAAGGTAAAAGTTATCGAAAGAGATCCTACATACAAAATTGCATCATTTCCATTATCATTAGGCGGCTTTAGAAGGCAATTCTTTCAAAAAGAAAATATTTTATTAGGTAAATTTGCTAGAGAATTCATTTTTAACTTACCAAAACATCTAAAAACAAAAAAAAATCCAAACCCAACTGCAAGCATGGTGCCTAATGGTTATTTACTAATGTTTGGCCCAGATAAAGCCGAAGAACAATACAAAGCTTTAGAAAATCATAAAGAATGCGACGCAGGAACAAAAAATATTAAAGGTTCAGAAATTAAAAACATATTTCCATATATTAACAATGAGGGCATCGAAACAGCTACCTATACAGATAATGAAACAGAAGGGTGGATAGATCCATTCCTTTTTCATGGAGCATTAAAGAGCAAAGCAGAGGAACTAGGAGCTAAATTTATAAAAGGAGAAGTTAAAAGTCTTTCCGAAATTAATTCTAAAACAATCGTTTCAGCCGCAGGATGTTGGACTAAAGAATTATTAGATGATATACCAGTAGTGCCTCAAAAACACACAGTATTTAGAGTGAAGTGCCCAAAGTATATAAAGGAAATGCCATTGACTGGAGATTTAACTTCAGGCGTTTATTGGAGACCTGAGGGTGGAGAATATTTAGCAGGATCCCCAATATCAACTTTTGATGCTAAAGATCTTGAGCCTGATTGGTCTCATTATGAGGAACTAGTATGGCCGGCGCTCGCAAAAAGAGTGCCAGTATTCGAGGAATTAAAATTAACGGGAGCTTGGGCTGGTTATTATGATTGTAATAAATTGGACAACAATGCTGTTGTAGGAAAACATCCTAAATACGAGAACGTTTATATGGCCTCTGGGTTTACAGGGAGAGGATTGATGCAGGCTCCAGGAATAGGAAGAGCGCTGACAGAACTTATTACGACTGGCAAATATCAGACAATTGATATAAGCGTTTTTGACGTTGAAAGGGTTTTAAATAGTAATGCTAGACCTGAACCCTACGTATTATAGTTTTTTTATATAAATTCCTAAAAAACCATTAAACAAAGAAACGCTTAAAATTATTAATTGCCCCTTAAAGGAGTAAAAGTTAAATGTAGGATAAAAACTAATTGCAACTGAAAATAATAAATATGTTATTATAAATGGTTTGACAAATTTCTTTAAAGTTTCCAAATTCTTTTAAGCACCTCCTCTCTTCCACAGCCTTTTTTATACATTAAGTAATTTAGCAAGTATTCTTGATAGTAATCTTGATGTTTATCTTCAGCTTTATAAAATATTTCAAATTCTCTTACATAAGTTACAACTCTTTTACTAAATTTATTCTCTATTTCTGAAATACTTTTTTCAATTTGACTTTTTTCATATGCATTTTGATAAAATGCTACAGATCTATAACTATAACCTTTATCACAAAATTGACCAAACGCATCGAATGGATCAATATTTATCCAAAAATTTTTTAACAATTCATTATAAGAAATAATATTGTTATTATAAATAATCTCTACAACCTCAAAATGTCCCGTATCTCCAAAAGTAACTTCTTTGTATGTGGGATTAGATGTAGTGCCACCCGAGTAACCAGAAATTACTTCTTCGACACCCTCTAGTTTTTCAAATGATTCTTCCATACACCAAAAACATCCACCTGCAAAATAAGCCTTATTTAAATTTTCAGAAAATGCGATATTAATAGGTAATATTAAAAATAAAACCAAAGATATAACTTTCATTATATCAGATTAGCTAAATTAAGATAATTGTGAATGATATATAAGGTAGCTACCGTTTATAGTAGCTACCTTTACTAAATTAATTATGCTTTTTTATATTTAGCAGCTTCTTCAGATCCGCTTGTTGCAGAACCTTTACTGTATGAGTGAGCGCCCATACCTGCTAACTGACCATCTTTGACAATTAAATACTGATTTCTAATTTCAGAACCATCAAAAAAACATTCTAAAATTTCTCTAACTCCGTCGGCATATCTTGCTTGAGCTGTCAAAGATGTTCCAGATGTATGTGGTGTCATACCATGATTTGGCATACTTCTCCACACATGATCATTAGGAGCTGGTTGAGGGAACCAAACATCTCCTGCGTATCCACTTAATTGACCACTCTTCAATGCTTTCGCGATTGCATCACGATTGCATATTTTTCCTCTCGCGGTGTTAACAATATAAGCTCCTTTTTTCATTTTACTGATCATAGCATCATCAAATAGATTTTCAGTTTCCGGGTGAAGAGGACAATTAATTGTCACCACATCGCAAACTTTTACCATTGACTCTACAGTTTCATGAAATGTTAAATTCAATTCTTTTTCAACACTATCAGGCAATCTATGTCTGTCAAAGTAATGTAGATGGGTGTCAAATGGTTTCATTTTTCTTAATGCATCTAAACCAATTCTTCCAGCTGCAACTGTACCAATATGCATTCCTTCAACATCATATGATCTTTGTACAGCATCAGCTATATTCCAACCACCATCGTTAACTATTCTATGTTGATTATGATAATCTCTTACCATTGATACAATCATCATAACTATATGTTCTGCTACCGATCTTGAGTTACAGAAAGTTACCTCCACAACATCAATTTTATTATCCATTGCAGCTTGCAAATCAACATGGTCTGAACCTATACCTGCAGTTATTGCCATTTTAAGATTTTTAGCTTTTGCAATTCTCTCTTTAGTTAAGTAATATGGGAAGAATGGTTGAGAAATAACAATATCTGCATCAACAATATGTTTATCTGCATCACATCCATCTCCATCTTTACTATTAGTTACTATTAATTCGTGTCCGTTGCTTTCTAAAAATTTCCTTAAACCAAGTTCACCTGATACACATCCTAATAATTGTCCTGGAGTATAATCTCTACCTTTTGGTGATGGCAAAGTCATTCCGTCAGGATATTTTTCAATTTTAGGTAATTCCGAAAGTGGATAAGATTTCGGCATTCCACCTTTTGGATCATCATATAATATACAAAGTACTTTCATTTTCTTTCTCTCCTTCTCAATAAATTTTTATGAAATCTACTGTCTTGTTTTTATCAAATTCTAGCATATAAAAGCATCTCTGCAAATAATATTTAGTTTCATTATAACTTTTATTTTTTTGGGTACTGTTTTTTTAAGATAAATCTATTTAGAATTACTCCAAAGACTAAAACTAAAGCACTTCCAATTATAATGGGGCTTATAATATAGTCAAAGGATGCAGATCCAATTATAACAATTATAGGATTTCCACCTGCAGGAGGATGAGTAACAGAAGTTAATATCATCAGCGAAACACCAATTCCAACAGCAATTGGTATCATTATATAAATTGGCAGTGGTATAAAATTTACAAAAATAACACCTACAAAAGATGTCAGTAAATGACCAAAAAATATATTTTTAGGTTGGGCAAATGGACTCTCTGGGTAACCAAACAGCAAAACCATTGTTGACCCAAAAGATGCAATTAAAAAAATTCCGTATTCTGTTTTGTAAGTTAATAAGGTTAAAAATCCAATTGTTACAACTGAAAATATTCCAGCAATAATAGCTTTTTTAAATTCTAATCCTTCCATAAAACAAAATATCCTTATTACAATTAGTTAAAATTTGATAACAAATAAAAATAACAAATTACAATCTGCAATTGTTTTTTTTCTTGTTGTAGTTGTATATTATTTTTTTTTTTAGAATGGTTTTAAGAAATATTTGCACTACTTTAAGCAATGTGGTTTAATCATACCAACTAAGAATGTTTAACATACTTAAAAAAAGGGAGGGAAAATGTTAGCAAAAACGTTTAAAAAGCTAGCATCTACGCTTACAGTAGTTGTAGCTTTATTTTCTTCACTCGCAATACCTCAAACTGCATCTAGTGCAGAAACTCAATACTTTCCAATTGCAAGTAGCCGTGTAGGACCTTACTCAGCTATGGGCACAGGTTATTATGGGGCACAAATTGATTACTTAAACTACGTCAATATGACTGGTGGAGTAAACGGTGTCATGCTTACTTGGCAGGAATGCGAAACTGAGTATAACGCAGTAAAAACAGTTGAGTGTTATCAGCGATTATTAGAAAAAGATGGTCAAAGAATTGTTGTGTTTGATACGTTAGGAACACCAGGAGCATACGCAGTAATTAACCGTATGGCAAAAGACAATGTTGTTTTAGCTCAATATGGTTATGGAAGAACTGACGGTGCCGATGGAAGAGTATGGCCTTGGGTATTCAATGCTGCAAGTCACTATTGGTCACAAATCGCAGTTAAATTAAAATTTATGGCTGAAATCGAAGGCGGTATCGATAAGATGAAAGGTAAAAAAATCGTTCACTTACACATTGACTCTGCTTACGGAAGAGAGCCATTACCAGCAATGAGAAAAATTTGCGCTGACTGGGGAACGGAGTTAGTAGAGATTTCGATTCCACCTCCAGGACTAGAGCAACAATCTCAGTGGCTGCAAATTAGAAAAGAGAAACCTGACTGGGTAACTTTCTGGGGCGCAGGTTCTGGTATGAACTCAACAGCAATGACTAATGCTGCTAGAATTAATTTTCCGAGAGATCGTATGATGTATGTAACTTTTGGAGCTGCCGAAGAGGATATGTATCCTGCAGGTGATGCAGCAATAGGAACATATGCAGTTGCAAATGCTTTACCAGGTGAGTATCCGCTTGTTAAAGACATTAAATCTAAAGTATATGGATCTGGAAAAGGAAACTTAGCAGATGAGAGTAGAATTGGTTCAGTATATTGGAATAGAGGACTAGGTGCTGCTGTTATGTGGATTGAAGGGTTAAGAAACGCTCAAAAAATGCACAATAAAGTTGGTAAAGCAGTAAATGGTGCTGAGTTTAGAGATGGTTATGAAGCTATCGATATGAATGAAGCAAGAATGAAAGAGCTTGGAATTGATGGAATGTTAGCTCCATTTGCTATTTCATGCGAGAACCATGAAGGTGCTGGTAAATTTGCAGTAATGCAGTGGGACGGTGAGAAATTCAATCAGGTAACTGGTTGGGAAGCTCCACTTGATCCTAAGTTTATTAGAGGTTTAGTAGAAACTTCTGCGGCTAAATTTGCTAAAGAAAACAACATAACACCTAAGAAGTGTGGTTAACCTAATATAAAATTATATTGGGGGAGTAAAAATGTTTTTGAATTTTTATAAAAATTTTATAAACTCCCCCAATATCGAAGTCTAAATTATTATACTAGAGGGAAATAAAATTTATGAGTTCTACATCTGGAAACATTTTAGAGTTAAAAAATGTTAAAGTTGTATATGACAACGTAATATTGGCCCTCCACGATGTTACTCTCAATGTTCCAAAGGGAAAAATCGTTGCGCTTTTAGGTGGTAATGGTGCAGGTAAAAGCACAACTTTAAAATCAATATCAACAATGTTAGCCTCTGAGAGAGGAAAAGTTACTGGAGGCTCTATTAGTTACGACGGTAATCCAATTGATAAACAAAATCCATCGCAAATGGTTAATTTAGGCATGGTACAAGTTTTAGAGGGAAGAAGATGTTTTGGTCATTTAACAGTTGAAGAAAATATAATTAGTGGTGCTTACTCAAGAAAATTATCTAGAGGTGACATTAATCAGGAATTAGAAAAAATTTATGGATATTTTATAAGACTTAAAGAAAGAAGAAAAAGTCAAGCAGGATTCACATCGGGAGGTGAACAACAAATGATAGCAGTAGCAAGGGCAATGATGGCTAAACCTAAAATGTTGTTACTTGATGAGCCATCAATGGGATTAGCCCCGCAACTTGTTGCGGAAATATTTAATATTGTAAAAGAGCTTAATCAAAAAGAGGGTGTTAGTGTTTTACTTGCTGAGCAAAATACAAACGTAGCATTAAAAAATTCTGACCATGGTTACATAATTGAAACAGGAAAGGTAATGCTCGAAGGTTCTGCAAAAAGTTTATTAAACGATGACAAAGTAAAAGAATTATATTTAGGTATATCTAAGGAAGGAAGAAAGAATTTTAGAGATGTTCTTAAAGAAGAAAGTAAGAAAAAAAGCAAAAAAAAGGTTAATTAATGGTTGATAGAAATTTTCCAATAGGTGGACCAGTTTTAGAAGTTAAAAATATTTCTTTGAGTTTTGGAGGTGTTAAGGCTATCACTGACACATCTTTTGATATTTTAGAACATGAAATAAGGGCGATTATTGGTCCAAATGGAGCAGGTAAAAGCTCAATGTTAAATTGTATAAATGGCATATATAAACCTCAAATTGGTTCTGTTATTTATAAAGGAGAAGAAATAAAAAAAGTTACCCCAAATATTATGGCTCAAATGGGAATTTCAAGAACATTTCAAAATTTGGCTTTATTTAAAAGAATGTCAGTTTTAGATAATATATTAGTTGGAAGAAAGCTTCATACTAAATCTAATTTTTTAGAGGTGGCATTGCAATTGCCAAAAGCGAAAAGAGAAGAAAAAATAAATAGAGATAGATGTGAGGAAATTGTAGAATTTTTAGAAATTGATGAGATTAAAAATACACCAGTTGGAAAGTTGCCATATGGTTTGCAAAAAAAAGTAGAATTAGGAAGAGCTCTAGCCACAGACGCTAATCTAATATTGTTGGACGAGCCTATGGCAGGTATGAATGTTGAAGAAAAAAGAGAGATGTGTAGATTCATTTTGAAAGTCAATGACGAGATAGGAACTACAATGGTTTTAATTGAGCATGATATGGGTGTTGTGATGGATATTTCAGATAGAGTTGTAGTACTTGATTATGGAAAAGTAATTGGAGATGGAACTCCAGACGAGGTAAGAGCCAATCAAAAAGTTATTGATGCATATTTAGGAGTTGAGCATTAATTATGGTAGACCAGTTGTTATTTTTTATTGAGGTTGTTGTTGGAGGTCTGCTGGCTGGTACAATGTACTCATTAGTAGCATTAGGATTTGTATTAATTTTTAAAGCATCTGCAACATTTAACTTTTCTCAAGGAGCAATGGTTTTTTTCGCAGTGCTTGCTTTTGTAGGATTTATGCAAGATTTTAATGTTCCATTTGTTTTAGCATTCTTTTTAGCGGTAGGTTTAATGGTAATTGTAGGTTTATGCACTGAAAGACTTGTTTTAAGGCCGTTAATGAATCAGAGTGAGGATACATTGTTGATGGCAACTATTGGGTTAGGCTATGTTTTAGAGGGTCTTGCGCAAGCAATGTGGGGTGTTGAGGTTAGAAGATTAGATTTAGGTATAAAGGACTTTCCTATACCGTGGATTGCGGACAATCTAAAACTATTTATAAGCGCAATAGACTTAACAGCGGGCATTGTTGCTTTTGGAATGATAATAGGTCTTTCATTATTGTTTAAATATACAAAAATGGGACTCGGGTTAAGAGCAGTTGCTGATGATGCAGGTGCAGCAAGTTCTATTGGTATACCATTAAAACACATTATGTTACTTGTATGGTCCGCAGCAGGTGTTGTTGCTTTAGTAGCAGGAATGATGTGGGGCGCAAGAGCTGGGGTACAATTTGCATTAGTTGATCTAGCATTAAAAGCGCTACCTGTTCTTATCATTGGTGGATTTTCTTCAATTCCTGGAGCCATAATTGGTGGTTTATTAATTGGGGCTGTTGAAAAAGTTCTAGAGGTATACATTGGACCATTTTTTGGAGGGGCCATTGAGGGATGGGCACCATACGTACTAGCAATTTTCTTTTTGTTATATAGACCTGAGGGTTTATTTGGAGAAAAAATTATTAGGAGAGTTTAAATATGAAGCCAATTTTCATGACATATACAAGAGGTGATTTAATCAATCTTGTTATTTTATTAATTGTCGGTGTTGTAGTTATTCCTATGACCGTATCATCAGGATACTGGTATACTTCGATATTAATTCCATGGTTATGTCTAGCATTAGCGACAATTGGACAACAAATTATAATGGGGTATACTGGACAATTAGCTCTTGGTGCAGCTGGATTTATGGCTGCTGGTGCATTTGCATGTTTCAATTTAATATTAAGAGTACCAGGAATTCCTTTCGTTGGGGCATTATTAATATCAGGGTTAATAGCTTCTGCTTTTGGAATATTATTTGGATTACCTAGCTTAAGAGTGAGAGGAATTTATTTAATGGTAGCAACTCTCGCTTCTCAGTTTTTTATAATATGGATGATAGATAAATTTGGTTGGTTTAAAAATTATGACTCTTCAGGAATTATTACTGCCCAAGATATAGTAATCATGGGAAAACCATTTACTTCGCCCATTGAAATGTACTTAGTTATTGTTGCCGTGGTAACGCCGATGACACTTATTGCAATGAATATGGCAAGAGGAAGTACTGGAAGAAATTGGATGTCAGTAAGAGATATGGATATAGCCGCAGAGTCAATGGGGGTATCATTGCTTAAAACAAAATTACAAGCTTTTGCAATAAGTTCATTTTATTGTGGTGTTGCTGGAGCTCTTTTTGCATTTACATATTTGAAATCATTAGAACCAGTTGCATTTGACATTAAATTATCTTTTAAAGTTCTATTTATGGTTATATTGGGTGGTCTAGGAACAATAAATGGCGCATTTATTGGAGCTGCATTTATCTTATTATTCCCAGTATTACTTAATTACATAGGTAATAATGTATTCCACGGGGCAATAGATGCCACAATTATATCAGCAATTGAACAAGTTGTTTTTGGTGTCTTAATGATAATATTTATGATTTATGAGCCTCTCGGAATGGCAAAGTTATGGGAAACTATAAAGCTTAAAATTGCAGGGTTGTTTTCAAAAAAATAAATGAATAGAAGAACAAGACTTATTTTAGCACTTATACTAGGTATTGGTATTGGTCTTATGGTAAAAAATAATTTTATTATTGGATAGATTTAATTTTTTATCTTCAAAGCTTCAACTATTGCATTAATTGGAAGGTATATACAATTTTTCCTTTTATAATTTTTTTTATTAAAAATTTTAAATAA
>CABZCF010000014.1 GCA_902524235.1 uncultured Pelagibacteraceae bacterium
TTAAAAAAAAGAAAACATTTAACTTACAATACACGCAAATTCTATCAAAAAATAAAGACTTTTTTAGATGAGAAAGATTAGCGTCAGGATATGAAGTTAAATTGAGGAAATTTTTTATCCAAAAAATTACTTTGAAGACATTTATTCTAATCCAATTAATCTAGTCTATGATTTAAAAAACTTCATTTGAATTCAATAAAATAATAAATATCTAAGGTTATTTGATATTGAGATTAATTAAAACCTTTGAAGAGGATTTGAAATGGATGGTGCATACGAGTCTTTCAAGTGGGCAAAAAAAGATGAACTTTTAGATGAAATTCAAACATATATAAATTTTGAATTGGTTAAAACAAAAGAATTGGACTTTTATAAATCACTTTATATACTTGAGAAAAAATCTTAATAAATAATGATTATTAAGATTAAAATAAGTTTTTAATTGATTTTATTTCAAATAAAACTTCATTTGAAGCTTATTCCATTTCCCAAGACATTCTGCGTTCAAATAAAATAAACTTTGATCAAATTCTTTGGAATATTCATAAATCCAATTTCTTTGAAAATTTTCTCTTAAGAATTGAGCATTTGCTGACCTCCCATCAGTTACTATTATCGTTCCCGGAGTTAAAAAATATTCAATTTTGATTAAGTCCCCAACCATGGGCATTAAATCTTTATGATCTGTTGTGAAATTGTTAATCTTATTTTTAACAGTAAAAAGATTTGGTCCATCTAAATATATAAAGTCAGGACTACACAAGGGTAATTTTTTATATTGTGTACAATACCTATTATTAATTATATCCATTACAACGTCAGAAAAATGCCAATTTATTTTGGATGAAAATTTATCTTTACCTAGTTTGTTTCTAAATTTTTTTATTCTATTTTTAGATTGATTTAAATATTTCTTTTTATTTTCTAAAACAAAAAGTTCAAAAGGAGTATTTCTTCTTAATTGTTTTATTTCTTTTGAATATTTTTTTTTGTTTTCTGATAATGCTAAACTAAATATTAGACTTGACCAACCAGAACCGAATTCTAAAATTGTAGTTCTTTTGTTTAATATTACAAATTGGTATAATCTATAAAGGTCTTGTAAATTAGGAGGATAGGGCGGTAAATTACCAGAGACTATTTCATTTACAGATAACTTTCTAGAAGATTTATAAATTTTAATAAGTTCTACAAGGTTTTTTTTTTTATAAAAATTTAAAAGATCGTTTCCCCTAATTTTTTTTGGAATTTTTATAATTTTAGAAATACTCATTTTAACCTTGTTGCTTTTTTTATTAAATATTCTATATACATAAATTCTTATAATACAATAAAATGTTAAAACATTTCTTCTCTGAAGGCTTAAATACTTACGATAAAAAGAAAAAAAATATTTTCTTAATTGTTAGAAAACAACCAGGTGAAATTGACTGGATTTTACCAGCTCTTAACAATATTAAACACAAAGTAAATATAATTACAATATTTGAAAAAGAAATTGCAATAAAATTATTAAAGCAAAATGAAACATTATTTAAAATTTTTTTAGAGACTGTTTGTTGTTATATCATTAATTCTAAATACAAGTGTTTTGTTTTAAGGTTAGCTCTCAAAATATCGATTATTTTAAATTTAAAAAAAGCAAAAATTGTATTAAAAAAAAAAATATTTCAAAATTATTATAATCTTGAAGAATTATTAAAATATCTAAGTTCAAAAAATATTATTTTAGATAAAAAAGATATCATACTAGGGATGCAAGACTTTACTGATAACAGTCCATGGATTTTAAGATTTAAAAATGAAATTAAAAATTTTAAAATTATTTCATATCCACATACAACTCAAGTTTTTTCGGCGAAAAAAAATTTTTTAAAATTTAAAAATAAAAAATTAAATAAAAATTATTTATTTTTAAGTTCTAAAAACGATTTACCCCATTTTATTAATAAGATTAATAATCAGTCGCTTTTTATATGTGGGTACCCTAAATATGATAAAAAATGGTTAAAAAAAATTGACAAAAATTATAATCTTAATTTAAATACTAGATCAAAAGAGAGAAGAAATATTTTTATTTCATATAAAGGTTTTGAAAAAACAAAATATATTAAATCAAATTATATTAGCCAAGTTCAAAATTTATTTTATTTTGCAAATGATTCAAAAAAGTATAAGTTGATTTTTAAATTTCATCCAAATGCTCAACAAGATAAAGTCTTTTTAAATATTGCAAATAGTTATCCAAAAGAAATTTGGGATATTACAAAAGATCATTTACATTTAGCTATCAAAAACTCTTTTGCATGCCTGTCCTTTTATAATAATGCTTCACTTTTAGATTTTCTAGCGTCTGGAAAAGTGCCAATACAATTAGAAAATGTAACTGTTAACAAAAATTTGAGATCAAATTATAGCGATTTAAAATTATGTCTCACTTTAGGAAATAAATTAAATATTGAGCAAGCTATTAGTTTATCTTCGAGAAAAAAAAAAGATACTACTCTGAAAAACATGTTTGATAGGTTTAATAAACAGTTTAGAAAAAAAAATACAATTAAATTTACAAGTTCTAAAATATTAGAAATAATGAAATGATACTTACTTTTTAATTAAGATTTCTGATATTTTTAAATCTTGTTCATTTTTAATCCTATGAGCAGATATTTCATCAACAATTAAATGTCCAGTTTTCTTTGGTTTAGTATAATTTAATAAGCAATTTTTTCTAATTAAATGCATACTTCCTATTTTTCTATAAACTTCCTCTCTTTCAAGAGTTAAATTTGTTGAATTTTTAAAGGGCATCATTCCTTTTCCATTGTGATAATAAAAGCCATCATTTTCTTTTTTTACTGTAATAACTTCATCGGTATCAAATATGTTCATAATGTTTATTGCACTTTCGTAGTTTTGAACATTCAACAATGGATGATCAACATTCAATTTAAGTATAGAGTCGAAGATTATCTTTTTAGATAATCTTTTGGTGGTATCTACCAATGTTTTAATTATAGGTGTATTGTATCTTGCAAGCATTTGTTTTCTTTTAAAAGTAATCACTTTTTTTTTATATTTTTTTTTTATCATTTTAAGAATTTTTTCATCTGGAGAGGAAACTATAATATTTTTTATGTGATTAGTTTTTTTTAATTCGTCAATTATTCTATATAATATAATTTTGCCTTTGATTTTTTTTAAAGCAACGGTATCTTCATTCATACCTCTTATTGGAATGATACAAATAGTATTATGAATTTTTTTGTTATAAGAATTTTTTTTTAAAATTTGGTCTCTAGACTTAAATAGTTTTTTTTTATTTGAAGTTAAATTTTTCCCATGCTGTCTGTAATAAAACAATGGAAGATTAATATTCTTAATTTTATATTTTTGAATTAGTCTGATCCATACATCAACACCGTCTTGGCTGCGAAAATTTTTGTCATATCCTCCAATTAATTTTAAGCATTCTGTATTAATTAAGCTGCATGCTCCATGTGCAGGTTGATCCAATAATTTTACTTTTTTAAAATCGTGTCTAAGAAATTGATCAATAATAGATCCGTTTTTATCAACCAAATAATAATTACAAAAAATCATACCAATTTTTGGATCTTTTTTTAAATTGCTCACCATAACTTGTAAAAAGTTTTCATCTAACCAATCATCCGCATCTAAACGTGTAATATATTTTCCTTTAGACAATTTTAATGCGATATTATTTGCAAAGTTAAGCCCTTTATTCTTTTGAAAAATTATTTTGACATTTTTTAAATGTCTAAATTTTTCAATAACTTTTTTTGAATTATCTGTTGAACCATCATCAATTATGATCAGTTCATAGTTTTGATAAGTTTGATTTAAAACACTTTTAATCGACTCGTTAAGATATAGTCCATAATTAAAATTAGTTATATAAATAGTTACCAATGGATAAAAATTTTTTTGTTTCATATTTCGTAATATTTTTTTAAATTAAGTGAAGTTCTGTAATTATTAAATAATTTAGTTTTTTTAATTTCATTTGTTTTATTTTTGTAAAATTTAATTATTTCATCTAGGTTATATGTATTTATTTTGCCTAATTTTTCCATTTTAATTAAAAAATCTTTTACAAAAATAAAATCTTTTTTAGTATCAATTGTAAGTCTCAGATTTGAAACATGTTTTTTTAAAACCGGTGCTGTGTCAGTTTTAAATATTATTTTATTATTTTTTATATAATTTGTAAGATATTCTGTTCCTGTTAAATCATTTGCTGTTCTATGAATAAAAGTGAGAGTTTCTCGATCAAATATTTCGGTCTCTGTGCCAGACGGCAAATCCTTATGATCAACATAATCTAAATTGTTTTCGATTAAATGATTAATAGCAATATCCATATAATCAGTATCAATTAAAATATCATCTCCAGTTATTCTTACTATAATATTATGTTGATATTTTTTTATTCCATTAATTATACGATCTAAAACATTTTCAATAGATCCTCTAAAAAACTTTATGTTATTTTTTTTACATATTTTTATTAACTGATTATCAGCCATTCTTTTTGTAGTGCATAATAATAATTCTTTATTTTTTTTATTTTTATTTAATCTAATTAATAAATGTTCAATTAAACTCTGATTATTTATTTTTAAAAGAGCCTTGTTAGGCAATCTTTTTGATTCTACTCTGGCTACTACTATAATTATGACTTTATTAACAAAATGTTTTTTTTTTAGTATTTCGTTTTTTTCTAGATTTGTTACTAATTTTTTATTTTTTATAAAAGAGAGATCCAACGGTTCTAAGCATGTTGTTTCGCATCTTTTATAAATAATATCACTTTTTTTTACTAACTGACCTTTTTTTTTATTTTTTTTGAGCAACATCATTTTTTTTGTTTGTTTCCTATAAATGTACTCTTTTTTTGAAAAATCGTTTATTTTCAACGGAATGCTTTTGTGGTTTGATTTAATTATATTAACAAATCTTTTAAATTTTATTGGTTCAATTGAGGAATAATAATCAATACCTCTTTTTTTTCTGTTAAATGTTATATGTTTTTCTATATATGTAGTTCCAAATCCAAGAGCGACAAGGCAAGTGTATATGTTATTTGGACTTCCCCCAGATACATGGTCTTGATAACCATAATTTACTTTATCACCAAATTCATTTTTCAAATATTGTATTCTTTGAAGCTGAGTATCCTTTAAATCTGTAGGATAGCTTTGAAAGCCATGCATAAAAATTATTTCATTTTTATAATTTTTTAAAATTTTCAACGCTTCGTATAACTCAGGTATTTTTACACCACCAGTTGATATAAATAGTTTTTTATTTATTCTAGAAATATTCTTTATTAACTTGAAATTTGATATATCTGACGAGTGAATTTTATAACCATCTATATTAAATTTTTCCACAAATTTGAAAGCCTCCTCACCAAGTACGTCACAATAAATTTTTACTCCAAGTTTTTTTGTTTCAAAAATTATCTTGTTCCAATCTTTTTTTGAAAATGATTGATTTTTAAAATGATGATACTTTGAGTGGTTTTTAGATATAAAATCATTAGCAAAATAAACTTGAAATTTTACAGAGTCAGCTCCTGATAGAAAAGCTGCCCTAGCTAGCTTGATAGCTTCTTTTGGCTTGCCCTGGTGAGCATTTGCAATTTCAGCAATTATTTCTACCATTTAGTTTATTTTTTGCCAATCGTATGTTTCTGTAAAAGGACATCCTTTACAAATTGGAACATCTTCTAGTAAGTTTTTTGAATGTTTTGTTCTAACAAAATTAATATCTTTGCCATACCAAATCTGTTCAATGGTTTTTACCTCTTTAACTGGTTCGTTAAAAACCTTAGGTAATTCAAGTTTCATCAAATCGAAACCTTTAGCTTTTTCATCCGATTTTTTTTTTATCTTATTATATTCTTTTTCTCCAGTTTCTATTGCTAATTCATCAACATAGCCTACTGGGTGCATGCTCCCCCAATCATAACAACACATACTTACTCTACCGTCGTATGTTACAAGCATTCTTTGGTAAGGTTGTTCACAAGGCAATCTACCTTTAGCAACAAAAAGATTTCCATCTGAATCTTTCATTACTTCTGAATTAGGGTCAAATTTATTTTTAAAATTGCTTTTTTTAGGATTATGGATATTTTCACTTGAGCAAGCAGCTCTTAAATATTCTTCACCAATATCACTTATTTTGCCACCTCTCTCTGTATACTGTTTGACCGAAACATCATCAACTATATTTTTAAATAAATTAAAATATTCATTCTGTTCCTTAAAAGTGTCTTCCGTTAATACCATTTGTATTTTTGTTCTTGGAAATGTAGATTTTAATTCTTTTTTCATATTATTGAAATTTAAAATATTTTGATAAATTTCATCAAAATTATTTTTTTTAAATCTACCAGGTCTCATTTTTTCATAACTTTTTTTTGTACCACCATCAAAAGAATAGATCATTAAGTCAAGACCAGAGTTAATTATTTTTTTTGCCATAACTGAATTTAACTTTGTTGCATTTGTATTAATAATTGTTTCTAAAACACCTTTTTTTTTTGCATAATCAATTATTTCAGGTAGATATGGGTTTAGTAAAGGTTCGCCCCTCCAATTAAATTTCATTGATGGTACATTTAGTTTCGATGCTTGATCTATAATTTTAAAAGCCAGTTTCTTTGTCATGATTTTGTCAGGAGTTGCAATGAATTGTCTAAAACAATGAGGACAAGCTAAATCACAAACCGAAGCAGTCTCTATGTCCAAGCAAAGAGGTTTAATTTCACTTTTATTAAATTTGTCTTCTATTAAATTATTTTCTATAGCAAACTTAGCATTACCTCTCCATTGATTTCTATAAGTTTTATATCTATTTTGTAATTCTTCGAGTAAAGCATTTTTTTGTTTAAATTTTTTATCTTTAAGTAAATACTTAAATGTTTTATTTTCACTCATATTTTTTAACATCCACGCAACTCTCATTTCTTCATCACTACCTTTAAGATTTTTAATCGCTAGTTTTCTAGAATCATTCATAGAATTAATTTTATAATATTTAATTATATCCCCATATTTATCTTTTTGAAAATATCCCTACCAATATCAACCATATTTCTAAATTCCGAAGGAGTTGCAGACAGAGAGTGATCCCTTATAGTAGTGTTCGATTTATCTAAAGTAAAATGTTTTTCTATTATTTTTGCGCCTCTACTTATCGCCAAAATTGATGTTTCAATACCAATTGAATGATCGCTGTAACCATAATATGGAGATTTATTAAAATCTTTAGGTAATTTCCTCAAATCTTTAGGCTCACATGGATATTTAGAAAGACACCATAAATAAAATATATTTTTATTTTTTGGAAATGGTAATTTTTTACTATTCCACATACCAAGTGAAATTATTGTCTTTTTTTTTGTTTTAAGAATATCTTTAACAAGATTAATATCATATTTTACTGTTCTTGAGGCTATCTTAAATTTTTTAAACCGAAACGGTTTTATTAGGCCCCAAGCTTCTTTTGAAATAATTGAAAATAATAATTCTATTTCAAAATATTTTGCCCATTCAATTAATTTAGAAATTCTTTTTCTATCAAATTGGTTAATTTCATTAGGTTTATCTCTCCAACCTAATTGAAATTTTACAATATCCGCTCCAGCTAATTTTGCTTGTTTAATTAGCTCGTAACATAAATCAAAATTTCCGTTATGGTTTAGTCCTATCTCAGCTATAAAGGTTAATTTTTTGTTCATATAATTTATTATTAATTAATTACTAAAAAGGCAATATAATATTCAAATTAATATTTGAAAATTTAATATTTAACATATAGTAAAGTTTGTCTTAAAATGAATATAAAACCTTGTGTAGTTGGATTGGGCTACGTCGGACTTCCAGTGCTTTTAAATTTATCAAAAAAGTTTAAAACTTGTGGGTTTGATATAAATAAACAAAGAATTATAAATTTAAAAAAAAAAATTGATAAAACAAAAGAATTTAATAAATCTGATCTAAAAAAACTTGATAGCACGATATTGACTTTTAAATCTCATGATTTAAAAAAATTCAATTTTTATATTATTTGTGTTCCGACACCCATAAATATAAAAAAGAAACCCGACCTAAGCCCTTTAATTTTGGCATGTAAAATAATCGGAAAGGTTTTAAAAAAAAATGATGTGGTGGTTTTTGAGTCTACAGTTTATCCTGGTACCACTCAAGATATCTGCACACCTTTAATTGAAAAATTTTCAGGACTTAGCTATGAAAAAAACGAATTTTTTATTTGTTATAGTCCTGAAAGAGTAAATCCTGGAGATAAACAACATACAATTAATAAAATAAATAAGATAATAGCCATTCCTAAAAATAAAAAAAAAAAAGAAATAATTAAAGTTTACAAAAATTTGTGTAAAAATTTAATTGTAAGTGAAAATATTGCTGAAACCGAAACTTCTAAAGTTATTGAAAATATTCAAAGGGATATAAATATCGCTTTAATGAATGAAATTTATATTTTCTGTGACAAATTAAAATTGAATTTTAATAATGTTCTTAAATTAGCATCTACTAAATGGAATTTTGTAAAGTATAATCCTGGATTAGTTGGTGGTCATTGCTTACCAGTAGATCCATACTATTTTTCTCACATAGCAGAAAAAAATAAAATTCAAACTAGAGTAACTTTGGCTGGAAGAAGTATAAATGAATATATGAGAAAGTTTTTAATTAAAAAAATTAAAAAAAAACTTAAAGAAAATATGATTGAATATAAAAAAGATAAGATAATCTTTGCAGGTTTAACGTATAAAAAAAATGTATCTGATATGAGAAATTCACAATCATTTAAAATTTTTAATTATTTTAAAAAAATTAATTCTAATATTTTTGGTTTAGATCCTTATTTGGAAAGGAATTTAAATAATAAGATTATTAATCTAAAAGATCATAAAAAAATTAATGAAGCAAAATCGATTATTTTATTTGTAAACCACCAAAAATTAGATGAATTTTTTAAAAAATCAAAAGCTAGAAATAAGATAATAAATATTTTGAATTAAGGTATAAAAATAATTAGTGAAAACTATTTTTAAAATTTTAAGTGAAAATCAAAGAAAAAAATTAACTTTTATTTTATTTTTGATGATTCTAATTTCGTTTTTAGAATTATTGAGTATTGGTGCAATGTTGCCAGTATTAGAAATAATTTTTACAGGTTCGCAAGATACTAAGATAAGTAACTTTTTAACAAAACTCGACATTGGTCAAGGCTCAATAATTATTTTGCTAAGCATTGTTTTTTTTGCCTTCTTATTAAAAAATATTTTTATTTTAATTTATACAAAATTTTCATCTGCTTTTATCATGCATCTTACTTTAGATATTCAAAGAAAAACTTTCCAAAAATATCTTTATAGTAATTATGAAAAATTAAGAAATATAGATAGTAATGAAATTTTGAGAGATATAAATATCGAGTCTAGACTGGTTGTTGGTCAATTTATATCCCCATTATTAACTATGACCCTAAATTTATTGATAATTTCACTAATAATCGTTTTACTATTTTTTTATAATTTTAAAATAACTATAATAATTTCTATTTTTTTGGTAATTTTATTTATAGTTTTTAAATTATTATTTAGTAAAAAATTAAAACAATTAGGTCTAGATAGACAAATTTACCAGAAAGATATATTAAAATCTATCAAACAAACATTTGACGGTTACAGAGAATTATCTACATATAATTATTTAGATTTATTCCAAAAAATTTTTGTAAAAAAGTCAATAAAATTAGCAAACAACGGCATGAGAAGATCAGTATTGATTGTGATTCCAAAATTATTTTTAGAAACACTTATAATATTCATAATTGTTTTTTGTATTAGCTTTATGTATTTAAATGGCTATAAGTTAAATGAGATAATTTTAAACATAACAGTATATACCGTAGCAGGTTTAAGAGTTTTTCCAGTGTTTGTCTCAATTATAAATGCATACCAAAATTTAAATTATTCATCTGCTCCAGTTAAAAAGATAAAAGAAATATATGAAATTAATAATACTGAGTTGAAAAAAATTTCAAATAAGCCAATCCTAAAGAATTTAATTACTATCGAAAACATATCATATTCTTATGGAGAAAAAAAAATATTAGACAATATATCTATAAACATTTCAAAAAACTCTTTTTTAGGTATCACAGGACCTAGTGGATGTGGTAAATCAACTTTTGTAGACTTGATCTCGGGATTAACCAAACCTTCAAAAGGTGTAATAAAAATTGATAATGAAAATATTAATAATTTTGGAAAAGAATGGTCCAGTCAAGTTGCATATGTTCAGCAAAATACTTTTATTTTTGATACTTCCTTTATTCAAAATATAACTTTAAATGATACTAGTGATTATGATAAAGACCTTTTAAAAATTTCATTAGAAGTTTCAAATTTAGAGAATTTTAGAAATAATTTAGACAACGGAATGTCTTCGAAACTTGGTGAATTTGGAAGCAAAATTTCAGGAGGACAATTGCAAAGAATTGGTTTAGCAAGAGCAATATACAAAAATTCCCAATTAATTATTTTAGACGAAAGCTTAAGCAACGTAGATTATGAAACTAAGGAAAAAATTTTACAAAGATTAATTGATTTAAAAAAAGATAAGACTATTATATATGTATCACATGATTTAGATGACCTAAAAAAATGTGATAATATATTCAAATTAAAATAAATTATAAAATATGAAAAAAAATTATTTTATTACCGGTGGCACAGGTTCATTTGGTCAAAAATTTATTGAATTGTTGATTAAAAAAAAATTAGCGAAAAAAATTATTGTTTTTAGCAGAGATGAATTTAAACAATTAAAGTTAAAAGAAAAAGAGTTTGTAAACAAAAATATAAAGATATTTCGTTTTTATATTGGGGATGTGAGGGACAAATCAAGACTAGATTGGGCGATGCATGATGATATTGATGTAGTAATACATTCTGCTGCTTTAAAACAAGTACCAACTACCGAATATAATCCTTTTGAGACAGTAAAAACTAATGTAATTGGAACCCAAAATTTAGTAGAAACTTGCATAAAAAAAAATATTGATAAGACTTTACTAGTAAGCACTGATAAAGCTGTCTCACCTATAAATCTTTACGGAGCAACAAAACTTACCGCAGAAAAGCTTATTATTTCAGCTAATATATTTAAAGGAAGAAGGAAATGTAAGTTTAGTGTAGTAAGGTACGGAAATGTGATGGGCAGCAGAGGTTCAGTCATACCTCTTCTTTTATCTCAAAACTTAAACAAAAAAATACCTTTTACCATTACGGATAAAAGAATGACTCGTTTTAACATAACACTTGATGATGCTAGCGATCTTGTTTTAAACTGTTTAAAACAGATGAGAGGAAAAGAGGTATTTATACCAAAATTACCATCCTATAACATTACGACACTTGCTAAATCTATAAATCCAAATAAGAAAATAAAAATTATTGGTATAAGAAAAGGTGAAAAATTGCATGAGGAACTAATTTCAGCTGGAGATTTTCAAAATTGTAAAACATTTAAAAATTTTTTTATAATTTACCCTTTGGGTGATAAAACTATTAATAATAAAATTTATAGTTTTGCAAGTTCATATAATAGCTATGAAAATAAAAAATATTTAAATTCTAAAGAATTAAAAAGCTTAATTCAAAAACAATTAAAAAACTTTGAAAAATAATAAATTGTGAAGATATTTATAACAGGTGTTGTAGGTTTCATTGGTTATAATTTAGCCGAACATCTTCTTAAGAATAAAAAAAATAAAGTTTACGGTATTGATTGTTTTGATGATTATTACTCAGTAAAATTAAAAAAAAAAAGATTAAATATTTTAAAAAAGAAAAAAAATTTCTATTTTAGTAAAATAGATATTTGTGATTACAAAAAATTTAAAAAATATGCAGGTGAAAAAAAATTTGATATTTCAATTAATCTTGCGGCGCAAGCAGGGGTGAGATATTCACTAGTAAATCCTCAAAAATATTTAAAAGTAAATATTCTCGGTTTTATTAATTTCTTAAAAGTTTTGAAAAAAAATACGAAAAAATTTTACTATGCTTCTTCAAGTTCAGTTTATGGAGAAAGTAGTAATTTTCCACTAAATGAAAAAGAAAAATTAAATCCAAAAAACGTTTATGGAATTACTAAAAAATTAAATGAAATTATTGCTGAAGATTTTTTTAAAAAAAACAATACTGGAATTATAGGTTTAAGATTTTTCACTGTCTATGGGGAATGGGGTAGACCAGACATGTTTTTTCTTAAACTATTTAAATCGCTTAAAACTAAAGAGGTAATGTTTGTAAATAACTTTGGAAACCATGATAGAGATTTTACCTATGTAGGTGATGTTGTAAGAATTTTAGAAAAACTTTTTAAAAAAAATATTAATAAACACGAAGTTTATAATATTTGCTCAAATAGCCCTATTAGCATTGATAATATTGTTCAAGACTTTAAAAAAAATTGGAACTTTAAGGTAAAGTACAGATCTATGGTGAAGGCAGATGTTTTAAAAACACATGGATCAAATAAAAAAATTTTAAAACTCCTAAATTTTAAAAAATTTACTCATATAGATGAAGGTGTTAAAAATTCATTAAATTGGTATTTAAAAAATAAAATACATAAAATTTCTTAATGAAAATTATCTACGATTATCAAATTTTTTTAAATCAAAAAGCCGGAGGTCCCTCACGTTACTTTTGCAATTTAATTGAAGAAATTTCAAAAAAAGAGCATGTCAAAGTCAGTGCTCCAATTCATATTAATGATTATTTACAAATCATAAATAAAAAATATGTATACGGTCAAAAGTTGGACAATATTATTTTTAATAGTTTACCCGATAGATTAAAAGAGTTTATTAAATATAAAATTTTAAAAAACTATAATTTATACTTTCAAAAAAAAAAACTTGCTGATTTTAAACCAGACATTATTCATAGAACATATTATGATGACTATAAAACAAACACACCAGTTGTTTTAACAGTTTATGATTTAATCCACGAAAAATTCCACGAGATGTATGGAAATAAAGCATTATACAGACCTAAAAAAAAAGCTTTAGAAAGAGCTGATCAAATAATTTGTATCTCAAAAAATACACTTGAAGATCTTAACTATTATTACAACATCAATAATAAAAAAATTGACGTTATATATTTGGGTACTAATGCGTTTAATAGTTTTAATACGCAATTTCAAAAAAAAGAAAATTTAAAAGAAAAATATTTACTTTTTGTTGGAAAGAGAACTGGTTATAAAAATTTTTCCTCACTATTAAAGGCTTATTCTCTTTCGAAAAAGCTCCAAAGTGATTTTAAAATCAAGTGTTTTGGAGGTGGAAAACAAACTAAACATGAGTCTAATTTTTTTTCAAATTTAAAAATACCTTATGATAAAGTAGATTTTCTCCAAGGTAATGATGCAAAACTTGCTGAATTATACAGAAATGCAACTGCGTTAGTTTATCCTTCAAAATATGAAGGTTTTGGTTTACCCATATTGGAAGCAATGTCATTAAATTGTCCAGTTTTGTGCAGTAACGGAAGTAGTCTACCAGAGGTCGGAGGAGATGCTGTTTTATATTTTAATCCAAATGATACAGAAAGTATATTGAACTCAATTTTAAGTGCTGTTTATTCGGATAGTGTTTTAAATAATTTAATAATGAAAGGAAGGGAACAAGTAAAAAAATTTAAATTAGAAGATTGTGCTTCTAGTACACTTAAATTATATAAAGGATTAATCTAGTGTCTTTAAAAAAAATCTATTCATTAATTAATATCTAAAAGTTATTAGAAACCACCTAAAATTTTCGGTAAAAGTTTCTTATAATACCAGTAAAACATAGCAAAAATTATGTTTTTTGAATTCATTCCATTATCTATAATATATCTATTTTGATTATCGTTAAAATTAAATCCTATTGCTGCACTACTAACATTTGAGTTTAAATATATAAAACTATCACAATGAGACAGAAGTATTGTTTCTATTAAAACCTCTCGTCCCAGTTTATATCTATGGTTCAATCTAGGATAAATTTTGAACGCATCATTTTTGTTTGACCTATACGAACTTTTAATATACTCAATTTTATGGGAAAATTCTTTCTTAAAAATTTCTAAATATTTTTTTTCTTCAGTAGCTAAAAAAATTTTATCTATCTTGTCCTTTTTTATAACTTTTTTTACTATTTCAATCATTTGATTTGGTGTTGCTGGCAAAGGGTGTCCCGCGGATTGTTTGTAACTTGTGCCTCGAAAGTGAACTCCTAAAGTTCTTTTACCAAATCTCTTTTTCATGAATCTTTTACTTATATCAAGGAAACTTTTTTTTATATTTATATTTTTATTTATTAAGTTTTTAAAAGAGATATCCTCCATGTTATAATTAAAGTTATGAAAGAATTTATCACTTACAATTATTACTCTATTACTTTTGTATACCTCATCTAACGAATAATTAGAAACGTTTTCAAAAAAATAATTCCACGCATTTTTGTTTTTTTTTATTGATTTTTTTTCATTATATATTGTTTTAAAGTTATGCATATCCACTACAGGTATAAAGTTATATTTATTTGCAATTAATAAATGATTTAAAACAAATACTACGTTTGAAAATAATCCTGTCCCAGGTGTTCTTTTTATAACGTAGAAAGTTTTATCTTTATTAAGTTCGCCAAATTTCATTAGCAATGATCTGTCAAAATTAGACTTTCCATTTTCAATACCTTTAAAAAGAGTATTTGGAGTTTGTAATGTAAATTTTTTTTTTATGAATTTTTTTATGGAATTTAACATTAGAAAAATATATAAATCAATTTTTAATTACTATAAATAAGAAATTACTTAATGAAAACATCGATTGTTTTAACAACAATTAATAATCCAAATGTTGTAATAAAAAAAATTTCAGAATATTCCAAAAGAAATAAATGGAAATTCATTGTCATTGGTGACAAAAAAACTCCTAGAAGTTTTAAATTAAATTATGGAGAATTCTATTCTTTAAAAGATCAAAAAAAAACTGACTTAAAATTTGCCAATATTTGTCCTTTAAATAATTATGCAAGAAAAAATATTGGTTACCTCATTGCTATGAAAAAAAGCCAAGTAATAATTGAAACTGATGATGATAATATTCCGAATAAATACTTTTTTGATGAAAGAAAAGTAGAGCATTTAGCTTCATCTGTTAAAAATAATGGGTGGGTAAATATATACGACTTTTTTTTAAAAAAAAAAGAATTTATTTGGCCAAGAGGTATTCCCTTAGATGAATTGAATAACAAATTAATACATACAGCAAAAAAAAAAAATCAAAAATTTTTCCTACAACAGAACGTATGTAACAAGAACCCAGATGTTGATTCAATATACAGAATTATTAATAATAATTACATAAATATCAATTTTAAAAAAAAAAAAATTAGTTTAGGAAATTCACTATCAACTTTTAATAGCCAGAATACCACATGGTTTAAGCATTTATTCCCTTTAATGTATCTTCCTGTTACATGCACAATGAGGTGCACAGATATATGGAGAAGTATCGTAACATTACGAATAATGCATTTAAATAAAAATAAAATATTGTTTAATGGTCCAACAGTTTCACAATATAGAAACCCTCATGATTTAATTAAAGATTTCATTGATGAAATTCCAATGTTCGAAAATGATAAAATAATTTACGAAGCACTTTTAAATCTAAGTTTAAAAAAAGGAAAGGAAAATTATGCATATAATATGCTTAAGTGCTATCGAAAGCTTATTGAATTAAAAATAATTAATAATAAAGAAATTAGTTTTCTTAGAGCCTGGCTTTATGATGTTAAAAGATACACTATAAATATTTAGAAACTAATTTAAAGTATTTGTCACAATTTTTTTTATAGTCAAATCTATACAAACTATTATGAGCTCTATTCATAATTAAATTTTTACTTTTGTTGCTAGTTTTTACAAACTTCAAAATTTTCTTAGAGAGATCTTCAACTGATTTCGTCTTAAATAAGTAACCGTATTTTCCATTTTTTAAAATTTCTCTGGGACCTGTAGGACAATCCGATGATATAACAAATTTTTTTAAAGTTAAGCTTTCTATTAAGACATTCGGCAGACCTTCATATATAGAAGTTGAAATTAAAATATCTGCCTTGCTTAAAAATTTGTAAGGGTTTTTTTGAAAACCTATAATTTTTATTTTTTTTTTTAGATTATTATTTTTAATAAAATTTTGTAAAATATTTTTATTTATACCATATCCCATAATTAGAAGCTCAAAGTTGATCTTGTTTTTTAAATTGTTTAAAGCATTTAGCATGGTTAAATGGTCTTTTTGATCTGTAAATCTTGCTATATTAATTAATTTTATATTTGATTTTCCTCTAAAAAAACTTTTTCCAATTCGCTCTTTTGACATTTTAACAATTTCTTCTTTATTTAATGGATTATAAATCACGATACTATTAACATTAAATTTTTTATCTAATAATTTTTTAAATTCAAAACTATTTACAATTATAGATTTTGCATATTTAAAAAATATTTTAAAAATAATATTTTTAAAAAAACTTTTTGACCATCCAGTTGGTGATGAGTTAGATCTTATTATTATATCAAATTTTAAAATTTTTGATAAAATTAAGCAATAGATATTCGCTTGAAAAGAAAATACTAATATATTTTTATTTCTGAAATAAAATTTTGTTAATAACCATAAACACATTACATATTTGAAATACTTACTTTCATTATTTGATTTTCTTTTGAAATATAAAACTTCCACATTATTATTTAAAGAATATTTAAATGATTTTTCATAAGTAATTAATTTAACTTTCTTGATTTTCTTGGCCAAATGATTTGCTACTAAGAACAAATTTTTTTCTACCCCACCTCCCTCAATTGATGGCATGAAAAGTACTAAAGATTTTTTGTTAGAACTCATATTTAAGATGTGACATTATTTTATTAAAAAAAAGATTATATATAAACAAAATTATCGTATAGTTATACTAGTGAAAAAAAAATCAATTATATTAATTTCATCAGTCTCAATTTTTATACTTTTTATAGCCATTGGAACTTTTTTAGTTTTCCAAAACACAGATAATAAAATTTCAAAAATAATTAAAGATAATACTCCTCTAATGGTTAAAGGTTTACTTAAGAAATCTATTTTTTATATACCTCTAAAAGTTCGAGAATATAAGGAAACAAAAGAAAGCAATGAAGAGTTAAAAAAACAAAATAGAAAATTGAGTTTCGAAAATCGCTATCTAAGAAATAAAATTGATTCAGGAAAATTTAACGAAAGAATTATAAAAACTAAAAAAAATAATTATAAAATCGAAGAATTTATCCTTCCTTTTTTTGTAGATAATCAATTATACGACAATGACAAAAAAGGCTACATTGATATTTATGAAAATAAAATCTTTGTTTTTTTTGGCTCTGGTAAAATCATCTCAATAAATAAAGATAATCTAAAAAAAGGAATTTTTGATTATGAATTAATTACAAACAATATTATCTCCAATGATATATTTGATACAGAGATAAAATGGGCAGGAATAAAAGATGCAAAAGTTGATGGCGATACAGTCTATTTATCTGTAACAAAAAAAGTTGAGAATAATTGTTACAAGACCTCTTTATATTTTAGTAAAATTAAAACAAAAGATTTATATTTTGACGAAATCAATTTAGATAATCAATGTGCCAATATATTTTCAAACTTTGATGCATACCCAGTATTCAAAAATTTTAATGGTTATCAAAATGGAGGACGAATAGTTTCAGGTGAAGATGATATTTTTTTAACAATAGGTGACTATAATCAATGGGAACTGCCACAAGATGAAAGTAGTTTATTTGGTAAAATCGTTAAAGTTTCTAAACTAAATCAAGAAATTAGCATGATATCAAAAGGTCACAGAAACCAACAAGGAATGTATTTAGTTGACTATAAAAATTTAATCGCAACTGAACATGGACCAAAAGGCGGCGATGAAATAAATTTAATTAATATTTACAACAACAAAATACAGAACTATGGTTGGCCCATTTCATCTTATGGTTCGCATTATGACTCTGTTCCTTTGTCAAAAGAGATTAAAAATATAGCCCCATTATATAAAAGTCATAAAGATTATGGCTTTATTGAGCCAGTATTTTATTTTGAAAAATCTATAGGTATTTCTGAAATAATAAAAAATTATTACTCAAATGATAATAGTTTTTTTGTAACCTCTCTTAAAAACAAAACTATATACGTTATAAATTTTGGTGAAAAATTCAAAAATCCAAAAATAGTGGAAGAGATTAATATTGGTGAGAGAATAAGGGATATTATTTATGATAGTGAAGAAAAAAAGTACTATCTATTTTTGGAAAATAGCCCCAAAATATCGATTTTGAGCAGAATAACTAACTAATTCTTTTGTAATGCTTAAAAAATTTATAAATGAAAATAAAAAAAACAAATATTTTACTCTGACCGTTGTCTAATCTGATTTGCAATTCTTCATAGAAGTGGTCATTAAAATTTACTTTACTGGAAAAACCCCCTCTTCTGAAAATTCCAAAAATTTCTTTTTTTTTTGATCCAATACCCTTTAATTTTTCTTTAACGATCATTCTAAAAAAATAATCATAATCAGAAGAATATTTATATTTGAGGTTATAAAGACCTACTTTTTTAGCAGATTCAAGCTTGATAAAAAACCCAGTCGAATGGCTTGAGTAAAAACCCCAGCTCCAATAAATTTTATATGGTCTATATCCGAACAGTATGCCCCAATGTTTTTTCACCGCACCAAAAATAAAATCTTTGTTTGGGAAATTTTTTATATATTTATTTAAATGATCAAATGCATCATCAGTAAATATGTCATCAGAATTCAAAAAACATAAATATTTACCTCTTGCTAACATCATTCCGTAATTGAAAGCATCATAAATACCTTTATCAGAAATTTGACACCAATAATCAATATTGTTCTCGTATCGTTTTATTATCTCTATTGTATTATCTTTTGAACCTCCATCTATAATTATATGTTCATAATTTTCATAGTTTTGTTTATGTAAGCTCTTTATACACTCCTCCAAATGTTTACTACCGTTTAATACAACAGTTATTACAGTAAGTAATGGAGCTTTGTAATCTTCTTTTGTATTTTCTTTTTTTCTTAATCCTCCATCAATAATTTTATTTTGGTGAAACATTATGCTTTCAAAATTTTTATTTGTAGAAAAATACAAAGATGAATATCTTGTAGATTTAGAGAGAAAAAAAAGTGTTATTGTAAAATCTATTTCTAAAAATAAAAAAAAATTTCTTAATATACACATTTTAAAAAAAAAACTTTACGAAATTGGCTATAGTTGGTTAGAAAGCGAATCCTTTTATAATGTTGCGCCTGGACATTTTTCTTTAAAAACCTTTCATAATTCAAAGAAACACAACTTCATTTTTGATTTTGAGAGTTTTGATAATAAAATTAAAAATGACATTTTTAAAACATCAAAAAAAGAATTTATTTTTGAGAAAATTGTCAATATATATTTTTTATCTTACATAAAACATTGGAAAAATAAAAAAAAAAAAAAAATTAAAAATATAGTTTTTAAGTCTCCTAATGAAATCGATAGTATAGAAAATTCATTGTATGAACTCGAATATTGTAAGTGTATATATATTAAAAGAGATATATTTGGTTTAGTTAAAAGCCGAGCTTTAGATCTAAATATAAGAAAAAAAAAAACTATAGCTTATTATTTTAAGAGGATTTTATTCTCTAAATATATAGAAAATATTAAAAACAATTATAGAAGAATTGATATGATAAAAAAAGAATTTCCAAAAAAACTATATATTACATCTTTAGAAAAAATTGTTTTTGATACTAAAAATGAAATGACAAAAATTACCAAATTTTTAAATTTAAAACAGAATACAGAATTTTTTTATCCATCATATAATGGGCAGATAGCTGAAAGAGATCACATAAATAAAATTAATGATGACAAAATATTAATTTCAAATAATTTAACAAATCTTTATAATCTACGTATGCATGGACTTTC
>CABZCF010000015.1:0-12500 GCA_902524235.1 uncultured Pelagibacteraceae bacterium
ATAAATAATTTATTTAATCTAGAAAAAAAAAAAATTAAAATAATTCCACTTATAGAATCAAAAAAAGGTTTAAAAAATATCGATAATATTTTATCTATGGATAAAAAAAAATTAATATACGGAATTCATTATGGCCACTTTGATTATTGTTTAAGCAACAGAATTTGGCCTTTTCCTGAGCCATATCATAAAGAGTATTGGGATATAATTTTTGAAATAATAAAATGTTGTTTGAAATATAAAAAAAAATATATACAAACTCCATTTCCAATTATAAATAATCCGAAATTATTTTACAAAAGTATTGCTTTCATAAAAAGAAAATTCCCAAAACTTGATTTATCTCTAACATTAGTCAATTACGATGAAAGATTTTTTAATAAATCATATAATATAAATGATAAATTAATTATAAAAAAAATTTCAAAAGACAAAGAATTTAATATTAAATTTGCGAAAAAGTTGATGAGTGCATATATAAACACAAAGAAACAAAAAAAAAGTTTTTCTTTATCTGAAAAAAGATTTATTCCACCTCATCAGTATATTGCAGCTAAGTACTTTTTAAATAGAAATGAAAAAAAATAGACTTTATTTAAAAAAAAATTTTTCAAGAGATTTTGAAAAAGGTTTAAAAAAATTAGGTTTAAATAAAACAAAAAATTTATTTGTAACATCAAACCTTGAATCAATATCAAAAATAAGGATTAAAAAAAATGATAAGTTAAAAATATTATTAGAGGGACTTAAAAAAATAATGGGTAAAAATTATACAATTTTTTCACCATCGGCTTCATTAAATTACTGCAACAGAAATTTTATTTTTGATCCAAAAAATACCCCTAGTTTTCAGATGGGGCCTTTAGCAGAATTTTTAAGATTACAAAAAAATAGCTGTCGTAGTATGCATCCATTTTGGTCTGTAAGCGCTATAGGAAAAAATAAAAATTATCTCAAAGATGTTTCAAAACATTCTTATGCTTATGGTTCGCCATGGTCGAAAATGCTAGAACTTAATGCATCACAATTAAATCTTGGTGTTCATCCATCAAAAGCTGTTACCTTAATACATCATATTGAAACTGTATGTGGAGTGCCTTATAGATTTAATAAAGAATTTAAATGTAGAGTATTATATAAAAATAAAGTCAAAACTGAAAAATTTTATTTATCTGTTTTTTTTAAAAATCGAAATATAAAAAAAAGAATTAAACTTAACGAGCATTTTTTTAACGAATTAAAAAAAAAAAAAAAAATAAAATATTATAAAAGTGAAACAGGGTTGGAAATGTGGTCTTTCAAAATGAGAGATTTTTTCGAAATTGCAATAAAACATTTTAATCAAAACATATTTAATTATCTTGAATATAGACCAAATTTGTCTTTTCAAGATAAATTATAAATAATATTAATGAAGTATTACATTGATTTAGGAAAAAAGTTGTTCCCATTAAATAGAAGTATCACCGGAAAGGGCACTTTTAAAACTCTTAAAATTTTAAACAAAGAAAACAAACTTATTAAACTAAAAAAAATAAAATGTGGTACAAAATCCTTCGATTGGAAAATTCCGAGTGAATGGCAATTAAGAGAAGCTTATATAAAAGATAACAAGGGGAAAAAAATAGTCGATTTTAAAAATAATAATTTACATTTGGTAGGTTATTCTCAAAAGATAAAAAAAAAAATAACCCTAATAGAACTTTTAAAGAAGTTACATAGTTTACCTAATAATGATAGGGCTATACCATACCATACCAATTACTACAGAAAAGATTGGGGTTTCTGTGTAAGTGAAATCTCAAAAAAAAAAATTATCTCAAAATACAACGAAAATGATTTATTCCTTGTTAATATTAATTCTAAATTTAACAAAAAAGGTAACATGAATTATGCAGAGGCATATATACCTGGTAAGAGTAAAGAGGAAATATTAATTTCTAGTTATATTTGTCATCCTTCAATGGCAAATAATGAACTTTCTGGTCCATTGCTGTCACTGGCGTTAATAAATTTTTTTTATAAAAAAAAAAATAAAAAGTCTTTGAGATTTGTTTTTGTCCCAGAAACAATAGGTGCAATTTCGTATATTTCTAAAAACCTAAAAAAATTGAAAAAAAATGTAATAGGAGGTTTTGTTTTAAGTTGTGTAGGAGATAGTAATAACTATTCATATATTGAAACAAAGTATGGAAATTCAGTGAGTGATATAGCCGTAAAAAAAGCATTTAAAAATTTAAAAATTAGATACAAGAATTATACATTTTTGGCTAGAGGCTCAGATGAAAGGCAGTATAATTCAAGTGGGGTTGATATCCCAATTGGAACTTTAATGAGATCAAAATTTGGTGCTTATAAAGAATACCATACATCGTTAGATAATTTTAAACTTGTTACGTCTAAAGGATTGACTGGAAGTTTTAAAGTTGCAATTGAAACTATAAATAACATGTTTAATTATAAAGATAATAAAGTAAAAAAAAAAAAAATTTTAATCAAAAAAAATAAGATTATTTCAAAAATTAAATGTGAACCCTTTTTGGAAAAAAGATTATTATATCCGAAATATGGAATGGCTAATGTAATTGGTATTAATTATAGTGAATTAAAAAATGAAACCAAAAAAAAAATACTTGCTAAACAAATTCTTGATTTCATGCAATATTCAGATGGGAAAAATGATTTAAAAAGTATTTCTAAATTCATAAAATTACCATTTTCTCAAACTAAAAAATTATTCAATCTATTAAAAAAATTAAAAATGATTAGAATAAAAAATTAATTAGATTTTGCAATATGAAATTTAAAAAACCTTACTTCATTGCTGAGATTTCTGCGAATCATAATGGCTCTATTTATAAAGCTAAAAAGTTAATAATGTTAGCTAAAAAAAATGGTGCTGACGCAGTAAAGCTTCAAACTTATACGCCTGATACAATGACACCTAAATCAAAAAAAAATTATTTTAAAATAAAACAAGGATTGTGGAAAGGTTATAATTTATGGGATCTATATAATAAAGCTCATACACCCTATTCCTGGCATAAAGTTCTTTTTAAATATGCAAAAAAAATAAATATTGAAATATTCAGTTCGCCTTTTGATGAAACTGCGGTTGATCTTTTAGAGTCTCTAAATTGTCCATTTTATAAATTAGCATCATTTGAAATTACTGATTATCCGTTAATTAAAAGAATTTCGAAAACGAAAAAACCTATAATAATTTCAACTGGATTGGCAAATCTTAGAGAAATTGAATTTGCCTATAATTATGCAAAAAAAAATGGAGCTAAAGATATAATACTTTTGTATTGTGTAAGCAAATACCCAAGTGTTGAAGGCGATTTTAATTTAAATAATATAAAAATTTTAAAACAAAAATTTAATTGTACAATAGGCTTTTCGGATCACTCAAATAACAATCAAATAGCCTTTGCTGCAATTGCTGCGGGTGCCGAGGTCATTGAAAAACACATAGCGTTATATGGTGAAAAAAAAGGATTGGACTACGAATTTTCACTTAGAGGAAAAGAGATAAAGAAATTCAAAGAAATGTTGGTGAAATCTTATAATTTATTGGGAAAAAAATATTTTTATAGAAATAAAGATGAAAACAAAAATAAATTTTATAGAAGATCAATTTTTGCAGTAAAAGATATATTACCTGGAGACAAGCTTACAAAAAAGAATATTAAAGTTTTGAGGCCTAATATTGGAATTTCAAGTATTTATTACGAAAAAATTTTAGGCAAAAAATCGCCTTTGAAGATCAAATGCTTTGAACCCTTAAAACTAAATATTATTAAAAAATTAAAAAAAAGTTTAAGATGAATTACGATATTTTAAAAGAAGTAAACAAAGTTTACAAAAAAGAAAATCCATCTTTTTATACAAAAATAACAAGGAAAAATTTATCTAAGTTAATTATAGCAAGAGAGAAACTTTTGTTAAATTTAAAATTACCCAAAAAAATTTTTCAAGACTGTACCCTGCTAGATTTAGGAAGTGGGTCAGGCATCTATTCTCTTATATATAATCATTTAGGAGCAAAAACTGAATTGGTTGAGTATGAAAAAAAATTTATTGAGCAATCTAAAAGTTTATTTAAAAAATTTGCAATAAATCCTAATTATAAAATTTCCAATATTGACATATTTAAATATAAAAATAATAAAAAGTTCGATATTGTAACTTTTAATGGTGTAGCTCATCATACCCAAAATCCAAAAAAAATATTAAGTAATGCGTGTAAATTTCTAAATAAAAAAGGTTTTTTTATTTACGGAATTGGAAATAAATCAGGCTTTTTTCAGAGAGCACTTCAAAGATTAATTCTTTATAAAATTTCCAAAAATGAAAAGGAGATAATTAAAAATGCAAAAATTCTTTTTAAAAAACATATTCAAAGAGCAAGAAAGTTTGGTGGCAGAACTACAGACCAGATAATTTTTGATACCTACATAAATCCAAAAATTGATTGCCAATCTACTGCAGAAATAAATGAAATATTTAGAAAAAATAAAATGAATATGTATTCAGCATTTCCAGAACTCAATTACAGCAATCTATTTTTTAATAAAACAATAAATAATTATAGAAACTTTAATTTAGAAAAAAAATACAAAAAGATCCAAAAGGAGATATATCTTTCAGAGCATGAATGGTTAACAAGTACAAATTATCTATTTAATAGTAGACTAATAAATAAAATAAATAAGCTCGATTTATTAAAAAATAACTTAACTTCAGAGGTAAATGACAAAAATTACAAAAATTTTAAATTAAATTACATAAGGATTTTAAATATTGCAAATCAATATAAAAAAAATATTAAACACTTTAATAAAATTAAATTTTTTAATCAGAGTTACCAAACAGAATTCCTACGAGAAGTAATTGGCTTATTTAAATTATTAAAAAAAGACAATTGTAATTTAAAAGAAATCCACAATTATTTAAAAGAGAAAAAATTTATTTTTAAAGGTACGGCGGGCGTGGGTATGAATTATTATGTTGGGTACAAATATAAATAAATGAGCAAAAAATTCTTAATTTTAGGATCAAATGGTTCACTTGGAAAAAAAATAATTAAAATACTTAGTAAGCAAAAAGAATATAGTTTTAAAACTATCGCAAAAAATAGAGCGCATTTCAATTTTAATTTAGAAAATTTTGAAAAGTTGGAAAAAATTATAAAAAAAAATAAATTTGATTATATTATCAATTGCGCGGCCTATACTAATTTAATTTATTGTGAAAATAATTTTAATAAAGTTTCAAAAATAAACACGAAATTGCCTATAAAATTATCCTATTGGAGTAAAAAATATAACTATAGATATATTCATATATCGACAGATCACATATATATTTCAAAAAAGAATGTTTTAAATTCTGAAAATTTCAAAATTGGTTGGCATAATAAGTATTCAAAATCAAAATTTTTTGCAGAAAAAAATTTAGTGAATAAAAAGAAAATATTGATAATAAGAACTAACTTTGTTGATAATAAATATAATAAAAAGAGTTTTTTATATTGGCTTCACAAGTGCGCAAGAATTAAAAAAAAAATTCCTTTATTTTTTGATATGTACACTTCGACCATTGATTTAAATACATTTTCTAAAATTTTAATTAAATTAATTGTATCTAACTCCTTTGGTATTTATAATGTTGGAAGTAGCGAAGTTTTAAGTAAAAAAGATTTTGCTTTAAAATATTTTAAAAAATTGAAAATTAAACCACTATATTTTGAAACAAAAACAAATAATAATACAGAAATATTATTTGAAAGAGGTAAATATTTAGGACTAAATATCAAAAAAGTTGAAAAACAATTAAAGATCAAAATGCCAAACTCCAGCAAGGTAATTAATAGTTTGTTAAATGAAAATATTAGGAATTAATTATTTAAGTGAGTCATCTATTAGTTATATGGATGACGGAATATTAAAATTTTCAATTAGTGAGGAAAGGATTAATAGAATAAAAAATTGGTACGGCAATCCTCTCAAATCAATAAGTATATTATTAGATAAATATAAGATTAATTTAGAAGATATTGATTTTATTGCCACTCATGGGATTGTTGTTGATAAAAAAAAGAAAGTTGATTTTAGTCAATATAAAAAAAAAATTAAACTAATTAAATCATCATATTTAAGCCCCACTAAAAAAAATTATTTGATAAAACAGCTTAATTTTAGAAAAAAAAAAGAAATTTATGCAATTAATAGAGCCCATAAATTAATTAACGAATTAAAAAAAAAATATAAAAAAAAAATTTATATTTATGATCATCATGAATGTCATGCTGCCACTGCAGCTTTTTTTTCTGGATGGAATGATACTTATGTGCTTACAGCTGATGGTTGGGGAGACGGTTATAGCTCAAAATTATTTAAATTTAATAATAATAAATTCTATTTGAAAAGATCTTCATCTATTTTAGACTCTCTAGGATATTTTTATGGGTCGATTACGAAACTTTTGGGTTTTAAGCCTCATAGACATGAGGGAAAAGTTCTAGGTTTAGCGGCTTATGGAAACCCAAATAAAGCTTACGATGATATTTCAAAAATGATCAGTTTTGATATAAAAAAGAAAAATTTTTTATCTCATCCAGAAAATGGACTTTACTTACCCCTATTCCATAATCATAATTTAAAAGATTTGCTTAAAAGGTATAGTAAAGAAGACATTGCCTCTGCTACACAAAAAAGATTGGAAGATGTTGTGTTAGATTACATAAATTCAATAAATTCTAAATCAATAAATATCTCTTTAGCCGGAGGAGTTTTTTCGAATGTAAAATTAAACCAAAAAATTAGAGAACTCAAAAAAGTTAAAGATATTTTTATATTTCCAAATATGGGTGATGGAGGTTTGTCAGTTGGTGCTTGTTGTTTATGTCAAAATCAATTTAAAAAGTTGAAAAGTAGAAAACTTAACAATTACTATTTAGGATTTGCTTATTCAGATAATGAAATTATACAAGAAATTAAAAATTTTAATTTAAGTTACAAAAAATCAGGAAATTTAATCTCATCAGTTGCTAAAGAGCTTAACAAAGGAAAAATCGTTGCTGTATTCCAAGGGAAGTCTGAATTTGGACCAAGATCTTTAGGAAATAGAAGTATTCTCGTTAGTGCAATCAATTCAAAAATAAATATTTCTTTAAATAAAAAACTTGGCAGAACAGAGTTCATGCCTTTTGCCCCAATCACTTTAGATAAAGAAGCAAAGAATATGTACCTAAATTACAATAAAGGTAAATATTCATCTAGATTTATGACTGCAACATATAACTGTACAAAAAAAATGAAAAAATTATCTCCTGCTGCAGTTCATGTGGATGACACAGCTAGGCCACAAATTATTTCTAAACAACAAAATCTTGTAATATATAAAATTTTAGAAAATTATTTTAAAATAAGCAAAATACCTAATTTAATTAATACAAGTTTTAATATGCATGAGGAACCAATTGTAAATAGTCCTAAAGATGCAATAAAATCTTTTTTAAGATCCAGGATAGATTATCTTTTTATTGAGGGATTTCTTATTAAAAGATGAACATAGGTTTTATAGTCGATGCTTCAAGCAAAATAGGGTTGGGTCACTGGTCTAGGTGTATTAATATTGCAAAAATATTGAATAAAAAAAGTTATTTTTTTTCTAGATATTATCCTTCAGAGTACAAAAGATCAAAAAATATAAATTTAGTAAAAATAAAAAAAAAAAAATTTTGTATAGAAGAATTAAAAGACAAGGTCATTAAATTCAAAATAAATATTTTGATTATTGATAATTATACTTTTAATTTCAATTTACAAAAAAATATAAAAAAATATGTAAAAAAATTAATTATAATTGATGATTGTATATACAAAAGATATTGTTGTGACTTAATACTTAATTATAGTTTCCTAGATAAAAAAGAAGAGGTAATTTTAAAAAAAAAAAATTCAAAAATTATTTTTGCTTTGGGTCCTAAATATTTGCCATTACACCCAAAATTTTTTGAGTTAAAAAAAAAAGTCAAAATTAGAAAAAATATCAAAAACATTTTAATTTTTTTTGGAGGATCAGATAGTAAAAATTTGACTGAAAAATTATTAGTATTATCAAAATTTTTTAAATATATAAAATTCTCTATTATTTTAGGAAGTGTAAATAAAAATAAAAAATTATGAAAATATTAAAATATTTTATGGAATAGAAAATAAAAAAGTTGCTAATCTAATATTTAAAAATGATTTAGCTATAGGTGCAGGAGGAGTAAATTTATTTGAAAGAATATATCTGGGTCTGCCATCCATAGTGATTGATATTGATAAAAATCAATTATTAAATATAAAAAATGCTAAAAAGAGAGGACTTATAAATCATTTGAGTAGAAAAAAATTTACAATAAACAGACTAGTTAAGATGATACAAGTACTTATAAAAAATCAAGATAAATTTAATAAAATATCAGTTAAATGTTTTAATTATTTGAAATTAGATCAAAAAAAACATATCAGCAAATTATTAAACTTAAGGATTAATTTATGATAACTTGTATTATACCTGCTAGATCTGGGAGTAAGCGTATAAAAGATAAAAACTTAAAGAAATTTTTTGGTAAACCTTTAATATACTATTCAATAAAGCTAGCTATAAGAAGCAAAGTTTTTAATGATATAATTGTTTCAACAGATTCAAAAAAGATTGAAAAAATTGCAAAAAACTTAGGTGCCAATGTTCCATTTCTCAGATCAAAAAAAAATTCCTTAGACAAAACTCCTATTATTGATGTTTTACAAGAAGTGGTTAGCAAATTGAAAATAAAAGAGGAATATATTTGCTGTCTCTATCCTACAGCACCTTTATTAAAAGAAAACGATTTGAAAAGAGGTATAAAAATGATTAAAAATAATTATGATCAAATAATAGCTATTTCAGAATTTGTAAGTCCAATACAAAGAGCTTTAATAAAATATAGAAGATCATTAATTAAATTCATCAATCCAAAATATAGGTTTAGTAGATCTCAAGACCTTGATAAAACTTTTTTTGATACTGGAACTTTTGCAATTTATAAAAAAAAAAACATTTCAAATTACAAAAATATCAAAAATCCTAAAATTGGGTTTGTAGAAATTGATAGATATTCTGCAGTCGATATTAATAATAATGATGATTTAAATTTTGCTAAATTTTTATTCAAATTTAGAAAAGGATAATGAAATATAATCTTTTTTCAAACATTATTCAAAATATTGTAATAAGACATAATTATAAAAAATTTAACATAAATAATTTTCCGAAAGTCAATTCCTCAAAAAGATTTGTAATGGTTGAATTTAATGCTTTTAATGAATCTCATGTTTGTCAATCACTACTAGCAAACTTTTTAGCAAAAAAATATAATTTAAATATTATAAGTTATTTTAATTACTGCGTTTTATCAGCACCACTCGAGCAAACTTTTATTCAAAAAATAAAATGGAAATTAGGAAAATTTTTAAATTATAAAAACCATAGTATTTATAAATCCTTTGGCTGTTCAAAAGTCATTAGACCTTACATTAAAAATATAAATAAAACTAAAGTAGAAAAGTTAACAGAAAAAATTTTTAAGAAATTAAAAAGTAAGAATGATGTTTTAAAAATTAAAATTGATAATATTTTAATTGGTGATCTTCTCTATGATACCTTTTTAAAATCCAATCAAATTGCATCAATAAATATTTCTGATAAAAAGTTTTTCCACACACTTAGAGATTTTATACACTTATATTTTTATTGGAAAGATTTTTTTAGAGATAATAAAATTCACTCTATTATAGGTGTACATTCAGTATATTCATATGCAATACCTTTAAGAATTGCTATAAGTCAAAAAATTAAAGCATACACAATTAATTCAAGAGAAATTAGTAAAATTGATGTCAAAAATAAATTCACGAATACAAATTTTTTAGAATATCCATCAACATTTAGAAAACTAAGTAGATCAATTCAAAAAAAGGGTCTTACCGACTCCAAAAAAATTCTAGAAAATAGACTTTCAGGTAAAGCTGGTATTTCTAATCATTTGATATCAAAGATTTCTTCTTTTCACCCTAAAAAACAAAAATCACTTATTAGAAAAAGTGGAAGAATTAAAGTTTTAATTTGTACTAGAAATGTGTTTGATGCCACGCACGTCTTTGGAAATTTATTATTTACTGATAATCTTGATTGGTTAAATTTTTTAGGGAAATTATCTGAAAAAACCAACTACGATTGGTATTTAAAAACTCACATAAATTTTGATGGAAAATTCAAATTCTATCAACCAAACTCAAATAAAATAATATTTGATATATTTAATAAATATAAAAAAATTAATATTCTTCCTAACAATTATTCTCATAAACAAATAATAAGTGAAAAAATTGACTTTATACTAACTCAGCATGGTTCAGTTGGATTTGAATATCCATATTTTGGAATTCCAGTAATAAATGCTTCTTATAATAATCCCCAGGTTGCCTACAAATTCAATTTTCATCCTAAAAATAAAATCGCTTATGAAAAACTTTTAAAAAATTTAAAATACCTCAAAAAAAAGACCAAAATAAATAAAAAAGAAATATTAGAGTTTTATTTTATGAGACACTTATACCAAGATAGGAAATGGTTGTTTGATGATCCAATTGATATGATTAAGCAGATTGACGGATGGGACAACATGATGAATGAAAATTTTTATAAATATGCCATCACAAAATTAAATCGAAAAAAAATTGATAATTTAAATAAAACATTTGGAAATTTTTTAAATTCTAATTATCAATCTCTAACTATTAAAGATTCGTCTAAAATATAAGATAAGATATTAATTATTTGGTCTCAATTATTTGGAAAAAACAAAGATAGTAAGTTGAAATTAGGATAAGTAAAAAAAAGAGTTGATCTGTCATTTTTTGATCTAAAAGGTGTTCTGCAATGGAATCCATTTGTTAAAGCAACTACTAGTGAATTTTCTTTTGCAGGAACTTCTATTACATTTTTTAAAAATGAATTTGCATCTACATTTCTTTCATCAAAAATCCATTTTTTATTTTCTAAAAAAAAACTCAAATATTTGTTACTAATTTTATGAGACCCTAAAGCATATTTAAATGGCGCTGTATCAAAATCAACATTAAATGGGAAATATATAATTTTTAAATTTGGTAAGAATCTATCAACATGAAGAATATTATCTCCAGGACATTGTTTTTCAGGAAGTTCAACGGGTTTGTGATACAAATAATGATGAGTAGGTTTTATTGTTTTCCCATAAATTTCTTTTGAGATTACATTGCTTATTTTTATTAATCTAGGTTCATGGAATTTTTTATTAATTTTTTTAATTATAACTGACTCCGATTTTTGATTATGAATTTCCTCAGCTAAATTTTTATCAAAAACATTAATAAAATCCTTTTTAATTTCAGAATGCTCCTTTTCACTTAAAACGTTTTCCAATACAATAATTCCATTATTTTTAAGATTGTCTACATGTTCTTGATTAAAAAAATTTTTTTGGAAATCATATTTAGTTAATTTTAAAGAATCTTTATTAATCTCAGAGAAAAATATTTCTTTAAATCTTTTATTTCTTCTAGCAAAAAAAATTGTGCTTTTAATAATTAAGTTTTTATAAAAAGTGGATTTTATATAGCCAAATTTTAAACCAGGATAATAAAAAATTCTTTCATAAATAACTGAAATTTTTCGGGGGTTTAAAATTAACTTCAGCCAATTTTTTGGATTTAAAATGTCTTTAACAAGATTGTACATAAAAATTTATAATCCTAATTAATATATAATTCCAAACCATAAAACAATCAAATTAACATAGTCTTGGCAATGATTTTACTTTCTCTATTAGTTGACGATTAAATAAATAAAAATATAAATATTATATGAAAAATTTAACATTTTTAATTCTTGCTAGATCCGGCTCAAAAAGAATCAAAAACAAAAATTTAAAAAAAATAGGTAGAAGCGATCTTTTAAAAATAAAAATTTTGCAATGCAAATCGTTAAGGTTGGGCAAAGTTGTAGTATCAACAAATTCTTTAAATATTGCCAAAAAAAGTTTATCATATGGGGCCGATAAAATTCGTTTTAGACCAAAAAAATACGCTAACAATAAATCATCTACAATATCTGTTGTTCTAGATTTTCTTAGAGATGAAATTAAAAAAGGTAGAATTTTAACTAATTATATTGCTATTTGTCATCCAACAAACCCTTTTTTAAAAAATAAGAGTTTTAGTGATGCATATAAAAAAATTACAAAAATCAAAGATCGAAAAATTGACTCAATTATTTCTTATACCAAATCACCGGTTCACCCTTTTTTGTTTGTGGAAAATAAAAAAAAGATAAAATTTAATTTATTTAATATAAAAGGCAAAAAGTACTCATCAGTCGAAAGAAGTCAAGACAGGCCTAAATCATATGTACTAAGCGCATCT
>CABZCF010000016.1 GCA_902524235.1 uncultured Pelagibacteraceae bacterium
AGTTATGAGAACCTTAAAAAGATTCAATTCCGATATCGAGGTTTATTCTATAGATGAAGCTTTTATGGATTTATCAAATTTTTCGGATAAAGAAATAGAAGAAGTAGGTAAAGAAATTAGATCTACTGTCCTAAAGTGGACCGGTATACCAACAAGTATTGGAATAGCTAAAACTAAAACTTTAAGTAAGGTTGCAAATCATATTGCAAAAAAAACTAAAGCAGGTGTTACTAGCTTAATAGGGATTGAAAATCTTGATCCGATTTTGGAAAAAGTTGAAATTAACGATGTTTGGGGTGTGGGAAGACAGCTTACAAAGTTTTATCAGAAAAATGGAATATATAATGCAAAACAACTTAAAAATAAATCGAATACTTGGATAAAAAAATGTTCAAATGTTTTAAGTTCTAGGACTGCAATGGAATTAAGAGGAATATCTTGTATTGAACTTGAAAAAACAACATCAAAAAGAAAAAGTTGTGTAGTTTCTCGTTCTTTCGGAAAAAGAGTTGAAAACTTTCAGGAGCTGAAAGAGGCAGTAGCAAGTTATTGCCTAAACGCCTCAGAGAAGCTCAGAAGTGAAAATTTAGTTGCAAAAGCTTTAACTGTTTTTGTTAGAACAAGTCCTTTTCAAAGAAATTTTGGATACTATTCAAATTCTAAGACTATTGATTTTCCAATTGCAACAAATAACAGCATCGAAACAGTAAAAACGGCAATTACTATTTTGGAGAGCATTTATAGGAACGGTTATAGATATCAAAAGGCTGGTGTAATGTTCAGCGGGTTGTCAGATGAAAATAGTAAAGAAAATTTATTTGCATCAGAGAAAGACGAAAAAATTAATAAATTAATGAGATCAATAGATAAAACCAATTTTAGGTTTGGAAGACGTACATTAAGTATAGCCAGTGCAGGAATTAGAAAAAAATGGTTTATGAAAAGAGAGCACTCATCAAAGATTGATACAGCAGACTTCTATTGTATGCCAACGATAAAAGCTATTTAATAGTATCGACACTATCAATATTGTTAAGGCAACTATTAAATTCATCAATATTTTCTCTTCCAGAAATTTTAACAATCGATATCCCAAAAATAACAATGAGAGCTAAAGGAATACATGTAATGACGCTTAGATTATTAGAAATTAATATTAAATAGATTGCATAAAATGCAATAGATCTAATGATTACACTTGCTTTAAAAACAGCGATGATAGACAAGGAGTGTTTAACTAAATTTAAAAAATTCATTTTAGAGGGTCCAAAATATCTTGCTCCTCTTTCGGATGAAATTGTTGCTAGATTTTTTTCTAATTTTGATAAGGCACCAGAGAAACTACTCCATGTAGATTTATCATTTAATAGCTTTTCTACAGTTTTTTTTGGCAAAAAAGTGTAATTACCAAACTTTATTGATTTACCTGTGAATATAAATGTAATTAATTTGTGAATACTATAGCTTAATTTAAAAACTATTCCTTCAGATCTTTTTACTCTTTCACCTACAATTGTTGTATCGGGATTATAACTTAAATTATCAATAAATATTTTTATTTCTTCAGGCCTATCTTCACCATCTCCATCCATAGGTATGATGTAATCAAATTCATCGTTTTGGAAAATATGCTTTAGCCCTATTGCTATACATCTGGCATGACCCATATTCTTTTTAATATTTAAAATTTGAACTGAATGGAAATTCTCTGAAAAACCAAACCCATCTGGTTTTATTTCTGAAGAACCATCATTTACAATAACTACTGAAAATTCATGATTAATTTCTTTTACTAAATTATCAATTTTATTAATTAATTTATCTGCGGATTTCCAGTCATTGTAAATCGGAATTAAAATTTTAATTTTCATGGACTCACAGAACCTAATAATCTAAAAAAAGATGCAAAAATTCCATAACCGGATAATTCAATTGAAATAATTATAACAGCTGCAAATAATATTTTTTTCCACTTATCACTAATATTCATATTAATTTCTATTTTTAAACATTACAAAACAAGGTTTTCCCTCTATATGAAGTTTTATAACTTTAAATACTGCCACAAATTCATTATTACAATTTATATCGGGATGGTTTGCAATAATTAATCCACCTTTTAGTTTTCCTGAATTTTTTGAAAAACTATACCATTTTGGTCTTGATTTAAGATGATAAGAAAGATTTCCAGCCACCCACTCATCTCCAATAACAGACTCTAATTCAAATTCTCCTTTAGAATATTTTTCCCATTCTTCGTTTATGATTTTCGCGATTTTTTTTCCTTGATAGTCTGTCCTTTTATCAGTTTTTGTTATTGATATATATGCATATGCGAATGGTGAAAAAGTAAAGAATATTAAAAATGCAACTACAAAACTTTTTAGTTTACTTATTTTAACATACGACTGTGAGACATAAACAATGAACAATCCAAAAAAAATATAAAAAGGTGTCATCCACATTGTTCTAATTTTTGATCCTAAAATAATTGAAGTGATAAAAACTAGAAGTAGTGGTACCAAGTTAATAATTAATAGAAATATTAATTTATTATCATTCAAATTAGTTTTTATTTTTAATTTGTGGTTTAAAAAAAAGGCCATTATTAACAAAGGTATTAAAATACCGATTTGTTTAACAAAAAATGTTATTGGTTCAACTAAGTGATTAAGTGATGATTGTTCAATAGAGTCTGACCTTTTTAATCCATATGTAATTGTTGAATAATCATTTTCTGTAAGCCAAATTAAGTGTGGTGAAATTATTAATAAAAAAGGTAGAAGAGAAATTAAACAATTTAGGTTAATTTCTTTTTTTATTATTTTATAAACTAAATATAGATCAATAACTAAACCAAGATAAATAAATAAATATTTTGATAAAAATCCAAATCCAGCAAAAACTCCTAATAAAAACCAATCTGATAATCGATTATAAGTTATTCCACACCAAAAATAATATACAGTTAGTGACCAAAAAGGGATTAAACAAACGTTAACATTAAACTCTGGTGTGGTAAAATTATAAAAATAAATACCCTCTAATAATAGAACAGAGATTAGGCAAAGTAGCTTATTTTTTAAAAATTCTTCTGAAAGTTTATAAACGACAAAAAATGATAAAATTATGCAAATTTGACTTAAAAAATAATAAGCCCAGTCATTAGATCCAAATATTTGATAAAATATTTCTACCATAACAGCACTCATTGGTGGGTGTTTATCAAATCCCCAATCAAGGTTACTACCCCATGCAAGGGCCTCAATTGTATCGAGGGGTAAATTATTATTTGTTATAGATGGAATCAGTGTCCATACAACTAGGTGTGTTAAAAGAAAAATAAAAAACAATTTTTTTATATTTGTATTATTTAAGGCCATTTATCTTAATTTATACAATTAATGGTTTCTTGACACCAATTAATTCATGAATATATTCACCGAACTTAAATATTTGAGAATGGTTAAGATCTCTAAAACATATATTCCGAAAGAAAAAGAAAAATACATGTGTGCAAAACATCTTGCATTCTTCAAGAAAAAATTACTTGATTGGAAAACAGATTTAAAAAGAAGCAGTAATGAGGCATTATTTAACAGTTCACTCGATGATAACAGTACCTCTGCAGACATTGTTGATCAGGCTTCATCATATACTGAAAAAAACGTTGAAATGAGGGCAATTAATAGACAAATTAAGCTAATTACAAAAATCGACTCTGCTTTGAAGAAGATTCAAGACGGCACATATGGTTTTTGTGAAGATACAGGTGAGCCGATAGGTTTAAAAAGATTAATGGCTAGACCTGTTGCAACTTTATGTATTGCAGCACAAGAAAAGCATGAAAAAGAGGAAAAAGTTTATGCTGACGACTAGGGTATAGGTATCTCTCCAGCCCCCATAAAATTATACCCTTTTATAACTGCATCTCTTTCAGCAATATTCATATACCACTTTGACAAGCTTTCGAATTTACCTAATCCAATATCATGCCATTCATGTCTTGCTATCCATGGCCATGTAGCGATATCTGCAATTGTATATTTGTCACCAGCAAGATATTTTGATTTAGATAATCTTACATTTAATCTTTCATATAGATCTTTTGTGATTTTTTGATATCTATCTTCACCGTACTTACTTTTGCCTTTATTAAATTTGTAAAATGAATGATACTGACCGATCATTGGTCCTACGAGTCCCATTTGAGCCATTAACCACTGATTAATGTTAACTTTATTATCTAAATCATAAAACTTTTTACTTTTTTCAGCTAGGTAAATTAATATTGCTCCAGAACCAAACACGCTCTCTTTATCATCTTTAATGACAGGTATTTTACTAAATGGACTAATTTCTATAAATTTTGGATCAAATTGATCTCCTTTACCTAGGTCGACAGCAGTAACTTTGTAAGGAAATTCTATTTCCTCCAACATTATACTTATTTTTTTTCCGTTTGGTGTATCAGACGCAAATAATTCAATCACTTTTTACGCCCAGTCTTTCCTTTATTGTTTTTGATGATGTTGTAAATTCAAATCTATATTTTTCATTTGGTCTAGCTAACTTAAAACAAGCCCGTGCAGCAAGCGCACCTTCATGAAATCCTGATAAGATTAGCTTTAACTTTCCAGGATAATTACAAATATCTCCAATGGCGTAAATTCCTTTTTGATTTGTCTCGAATTTTTCTGTATCAACTTCTACTGTTTTCTTGTTTAAATTCAGCCCCCAATTGGCAATTGGACCAAGTTGCATTATTAATCCAAAAAATCCTAATACATAATCGGATTTAAGATTTTTTATTTCCTTATTTTCGTGTTCAATATCAATACTCTCCAAACTGCCGTTACCTTTAACAGTTTTTAACTGGTATTTTGTAAATAATTCAATTTTACCAGATTTTTGAAGCTCATGCACTTTATCCAAAGTAGCCTGTGCACCTCTAAATTCATCTCTTCTATGTATTAAATTTACCTTAGAATTTTTTGATAATTCTACAGCCCAATCAAGAGCACTATCCCCTCCCCCAAAGATTGAAACAGTTTTACCTTCAAATATTTTTTTATTTTTAATTGAATAAAAAATTGATTTATCTTCAAATTGTTCGCACTCCTTTGGTGAAAATTTTCTTGGTTCAAAAGACCCTACTCCACCAGCTATAATTACATTAGGAGTTAAAAAAGTTTTTCCTTTGTTAGTTTTGACTTCCCAATTTCCATCATTTTTTTTTAGTTCATCAACTCTTTCACCTAAATGGAAATTAATATTAAAAGGTTTTAATTGATCTAATAAATTTTTTGTCAGTTCTTCTCCAGTACACTCAGGAATTGCTGGAATATCATATATAGGTTTATCTGGATAAAGCTCAATACATTGACCACCTGCCTTATCAAGGTTATCAACAATCTCACAATCTAATCCTATAATTTTAAGTTGATGAGCTGTGAATAATCCTGTTGGACCTGCTCCTATAATTAATGCATCAGTTTTTATCATACTTGTTTCTCTGGCATATTTACAATTAATCCATCAATTTCGTCAGTGACTGTAATTTGACAACTGAGCCTGCTATTTTTCTTTGGCTCAAAAGCTTGATCTAACATGTCTTCTTCGCCATCTAATTTTTTTTCTAGTTTATCAAACCACCCTTCTATGACGTAAACATGGCAAGTTGCACACGACATGCCGCCTCCACAATCCCCATCTATTCCTGGTATATTATTTTGAACGGCACCTTCCATGACAGATAACCCATTTTCCACATTAACCGTATGTGAATTTCCATTGTGCTCAACGTAAGTGATTTTTGCCATAATTTTTATATAGGTGCAAAAAAAAATAGGGCAAGTACGAAACTTGCCCTATTTAAAAGTTTAGTTATCTTTTAATTAAGCTCTGCTTTTTCCAGAATTTGCAACTGCACATGACCAGATGATTAGACCAAAAGCGATCTTGTTCACAAAGTCAGCTAAGTTGTAAATTACGTTCAAAGAGTTATCATCTATTCCACCTGTTAGATATCCAAATACATATCCTAGTGGATAGATTGCCCAACCAACAGTAACGATCATTCTCAATGCGCTGAAAGCTGTAACAAGAGACTTGTTACCTGATTTAGCCATTGATTTGCCTGCTTCACCTGAGAATATTTCATAAAGAATGTAAATCCATCCAGCCATACCGATAATGAAACCAAGCATCGCATTAATGAATCCTGCTTCTCCTGCATATCCACCTACAAGCATCACGATAGAACCAATTAGTATTCTCCAGAATATTCCAGTTGGCACTTTTCTTACTGCTGCAAGAATTAAATAAAACTCAACTAGCTGTAAAGGTACAGTAATTAACCAGTCAATATATCTGTAAACAGTTGGAGTCTCACCTGTTTCAACCCAAACCGCTCTCATATACATATAGTGAATGAATGCTATACCAGTTACTAGTCCAGCTACGTTTACTGATTTTCTCCACTGAGTGCTAACATTAGCTTGCTCCATAAAGAAAAACGCAGTGGCTGCTAACATACCCATTGAAATTAACCAAAACGAAATACCTACGAAATCGTCTGTAGCTAAGAATACTTCAGCAGCATTAGCACCTGTAGATGCTCCAATTAGAGCTATCGCAGCAAATGCTAACGTTTTTAATGTTTTCATAAAAAAACTCCCTCATTAGTTAGTTTTTATTAGTTTAAATTTAAACTATAGGTTTATTCCGCAACAAACCCATAATGGTCGCTAAATAGCAAATTAATTTAGTTTATTGAAGACTTTTTTACCTTTAATAAGTATTGATTTTATTGACTTTTTAAAATTAAATACAACCTGTAACATAAAATCAATATATTTTAGTCGTAAGGAATCAATTTAGTATGAGAAAGAATTTTCAAGAAATTTATAACAAATCAATAGAAAATCCTGAGGAATTTTGGAGAAATAATTCAGAGGATATTTTCTGGTTCAAAAAACCTACTAAAATTTTAAATAAATCAAACCATCCTTTTTACAAATGGTACGAGGATGGTGTTACAAATACTTGCTATAATGCTTTGGATGTTCACATTGACAAAGGCAATGGTGATAAAATAGCTTTAATCTATGATAGTCCTATTACCGGAAACAAATCAAAGCACACTTACAAGGAATTAAAAGAGAGAGTATCTAAATTCGCAGGTGCTTTAGTCAATCAAGGAGTCAGCAAAGGTGACAGAGTAATAATTTACATGCCAATGATACCTGAAGCGGTAATAGCAATGCTTGCATGTAGTAGAATAGGAGCAATTCACTCTGTTGTCTTCGGAGGATTTGCCTCAAATGAACTTGCAAGTAGAATAGATGATAGTAAAGCAAAAATTTTAATTACAGCTTCTTGTGGTTTCGAGCCATCCAGAACAGTTGAGTACAAACCTCTCGTTGATGGGGCAATGAAACTAGCAACACATAAAGTAGAAAAAGTAATTTTTTTTCAAAGAAAAGGGAATGAGGTTAAGTTGAATCCTCCAATCGAAATAAGCTGGGACGAAGCTTTATCAAATTCTAAAGATGTAGATTGTGTAGAGATGAATTCAAATGAATATGCATATATTTTATATACATCTGGCACTACTGGAGTTCCTAAAGGGATAGTCAGAGACATAGGTGGTCATATAGTAGCTCTTAAATGGACGATGAAGAACATTTATAATATTGACGAAAGAGATGTGTGGTGGTCTGCTAGTGATATAGGTTGGATAGTTGGTCATTCTTATATTGTATACGCTCCTTTGTTTAAAGGATGCACGACAGTTCTTTTTGAAGGCAAACCAGTTGGTACACCTGATGCTGGCGCATTTTGGAAAATTATTTCAGAATATAAAGTTAAATCACTTTTTACTGCACCGACAGCTTTCAGAGCTATAAAAAAAGAGGATCCTGAAGGCAAATTCTTTTCAAAATACGATCTTAGTTCTTTTGAGAGTTTATTTTTAGCTGGGGAGAGAGCAGATCCAGATACCATTAAATGGGCAGAGGGATTATTAAAAGTTCCTGTAATCGATCACTGGTGGCAAACAGAAACGAGTTGGGCTATTAGCTCTAACTGCACAGGTATTGAAATGATGAAAACTAAATATGGTTCAGCTTGCAGGGCGGTTCCTGGTTATGATGTAAAAATTATAAAATCGGATCAATCTATTGCAAAACCGAATGAGATGGGTGACATTGTTGTAAAGTTACCTCTGCCTCCAGGAACGTTTCCAACTTTATGGAATGCAGATGAGAGATATAAAAATACTTACATGTCCAATTACGATGGGTATTATCAAACATATGATGCGGGACACATAGATGAAGATGGTTACATATGGATAATGTCAAGAACGGATGATATTATTAATGTAGCTGGTCATAGATTATCAACTGGTGCAATTGAAGAAGTATTATCTGAGCATCAGTCTGTAGCTGAATGTGCTGTGATAGGAATTGCAGATAAGCTTAAAGGTCAATTACCTATTGGCTTAATAGCTTTAAAAGCTGGAGTAGCTAAAGATAATGATACAATATCCAAGGAATGTATTCAAATGGTTAGAGATAAAGTTGGACCTGTTGCAGCTTTTAAAACAGCAATTGTAGTTAAAAGACTTCCAAAAACTAGATCAGGAAAAGTTTTAAGAGGAACGGTAAGAAAGATTGCTGATAAGGAAGCTTATAAAATGCCAGCAACTATAGATGATCCAGCAATATTAGATGAAATAAAAAATGATTTAATAACCCACAAAATTATTAAATAATGATAAAAACTTATTTATTTCTGGCAGGTGCAATAATTTGTGAGGTTTGTGGCACAATGCTGTTACCGGTTTGTCAAAACTTCACTAAACCAATACCGACTTTTTTTCTAGCAGTATTTTATTTATCTGCATTTTACCTTTTAACTTTTGTAGTAAATAAGTTGCCAATCGCAATTGTTTATGGTGTTTGGAGTGGTCTAGGAATTTTTACTATAGCAATCTTAGGATATATTTTTTTTAAGCAAAATTTAAGTTGGCAAGCTATTTTAGGACTATTTTTGATTATAGTTGGTGTCGTTTTAGTAAATTCTTTTTCTTCTAAAGCTATTTAAAACTCAGAGGTTTACCAGTTGGTTCACCAATTATTTTACCGTCGTGCATTTTTATTTCTCCAGCAATGATTGTATAAATTGGTGTACCTTTAAATTTATATCCATCAAATGGAGACCATCCGCATTTACTTTCGATATTTTCGTTTTTAATTTCTATTACTTTGTTTAAATCTACTATAGTGAAGTCTGCATCAAAATCTTTTTTTATATATCCTTTATTTTTAATACCAAAAATTTTAACTGGGTTCTCACATAAGAATTTAACGATTTGATTTAATTGAATTTTTCCGTCATTCATGTGGTTCAGCATAACAGGTAATATTGTTTGTACACCTGGCATTCCTGAAGGAGAGTCTGGGTATTGTTTCTCCTTGTTAATTTTCAAGTGCGGAGCATGATCTGAACCTATTGTATCATTGTAATCATTTCTTATAGCATACCACAATCTATCATAATGTGATTTATCTCGGATAGGTGGATTCATTTGAGCGTAAGCTCCTAATTTATCATAGCAGTCAGGAGCATACATGGTTAGATGTTGGGGTGTAATTTCAAAAGTAATATTTCCTTTATTCTGTGAAAGAAAGTCCACTTCATCTTTAGTTGTAACATGAAGAATGTGTGCTTTTTTATTTAATCTTTTTGCAATCTTTACAATTTTTCTGGTTGACGATATTGCCACCTCCTCGTTTCGCCAAACGGGGTGAGTCTTTACATCACCCTTTTGGATTAATTTTTTTCTTAATTTAAGTATTTCTTCATCTTCTGAGTGTACAGCAACTACTTTTGAAGCGAACTTAAAAACTTTTTCTATATCTTCCTCTTTATCAACTAATAAATTACCAGTAGAAGAACCGGCAAATAATTTTATTCCACAACATCCTTCTAAATTTTTCAATTTTTCTAATACTTCGTAATTTTCAGCAGTTGCACCAAAATAGAAAGCATGATTACAATACATTCTTTTTCCAATATTTATCTTTTTTTGAAATTCCTCAAAATTCGTTGTAGGTGGGTTTGTATTAGGCATTTCAAAAACACTAGTGATACCACCGACAATAGCTGCTCTACTGCCAGAATGTAAATCTTCTGCATCAACAGATCCTGGTTCTCTAAAATGAACTTGAGTATCCATTAAACCAGGAAAGACTATTTTTCCGTCAGCATTTATTGTATTGCTTGATTGTTCTTTTGTTAAATCCCCTATATGTGTAATTTTACCATTTTGAACGCCAATATCATATTTAGACAGATTTCCATCAATAAAACACGTGCCATTTCTTACTATGAGATCTAACATTTAATAAAAAAGTAATTATATTATATTTATTAAACAATCAATTATGAAAATAAATGAAGTATTTATATTAGAGGAAAGAGGTGTCTTATATATTAGTGGAGAAGATAAAGATACTTTTTTACAAAATCTTATTTCAAATGATATTAAAAAAGTTAGCGAGACAAATAGTTGCTTTGCATCACTTTTGACACCTCAAGGAAAATATTTATTTGAATTTATAATTACAAAACATAAAAAAGGATATTTTCTTGAATGTGAGAAAAAAATAATAGATGAGTTATTCACAAAACTCAATTCATATAAGTTTAGATCAAAAGTTGAGATTTTAAATTTAAGCAATGAATTCGTAGTTGCTGTTTTGAGTAGAGAAAAATTTTTAACTTTAGAAAACAGTAAGGATGTGCTTGGGTACACAAATAAATTCAGGGAAGATCCAATTTATTTAGATCCAAGACACAAAGATTTAGGCGCAAGATTGATTACAAACTTAGAAAAATTACATTTATCTTTAAAATTATTAGAACTTAAGTCTTCAAATTTAGATAAATACTATTCTGTTAGTAATAAACTTGGAATTCCACAAATTAATACAGATAAATTACAAAATAATTTATTTGGAATTGAATGTAATTTAAATGAGCTAAATGGTATTGATTTTAAAAAAGGCTGTTATGTTGGTCAAGAAAATACTGCAAGAATAAAATTAAAAGATAAGATTTCTAAAAGACTTTTTCCTGTCGAGGTAATTGAAGGTGATTTAAGTAAGGATAATATTATTCATCATGAAAATACAGAATTAGGTAAGGTCTTAATAAATAATAAATTTCCATTCGCAATTATAAAATTTAAAGACAAGAATTTCGAATTTGAAAAAATATTTAAATGTGGAACTGCTTCAATTAAAATCAAAAAACCTTATTGGTTTAAATTTGACTAGTTTATAAATTTATTAAGGTCAGGTTTAAAATAACTTGGACCTTTCATAACTTTTCCGTGCTCGTTATAAATTGGCTTTCCATCATCACCGAGTTTGCTCATATTTGAATTTTGCACTTCTTCAAAACATTTATCAAGGTTTATTCCGAAAGCATGACCAGCACCATATGTTACATATAATATATCAGTCAATGCATCAGCTACTTCCTTTATATTGTTCTCTTTAATTGCTAATTTCAATTCATCCAATTCTTCCTCGATTAAACTTATTCTCAGCTTATTAATTTTTTCAGTTGATAACTCAGATTTAGTTTTTAACTCTTGACCAAAAGTTTTCATGAAAATACCAACCTTTTCAAAATTTGTCATAATCCTTCCTTAGTTTAGTGTTACCTATGCTATTAATTTAATTACATTTATTGTATAAAATTTAAATATAATATTTGATTCAAATTGTGAAAAAAAGAGAAGAAAAAGATAGTATTGGTTCGATTTATGTCCCTAGGGATAAGTATTGGGGGGCGTCCACAGAAAGATCTAAAAAATATTTCGATATTGGAGAAATTAAAGTTAGACCTGTATTAATTAAATCGATCGCACTAATAAAGAAATCAGCAGCAATAGTTCATAAAAGAGATGGTTTAATTGAAGGAAAAATAGCCAATGCTATTATAAAGGCCTCTCAAGATATCATTTCTGGTAAGTTGGAAGATAACTTTCCTCTAAAGGTTTGGCAGACAGGTTCTGGCACGCAAACGAATATGAATGTAAATGAGGTAATTTCAAATAGAGCTATCGAGATAATGGGTGGTAAAAAAGGTACGAAAAAACCTGTACATCCAAATGATCATGTTAATAAATCTCAGTCAACAAATGATGTATTTCCCTCAGCAATACATATTGCAGTGGCAACGGAGACAAGAAATAAATTGTTACCATCATTGGTTTTGTTAAGTAAAGAATTAAAAAAAAAAGTTTCTAAATTTAAGAATATCGTAAAGATTGGAAGAACCCATCTTCAAGACGCAACACCTCTTACTTTAGGTCAAGAATTTTCAGGATATAATAATCAAGTAGAGGAAGGTATCTCTAGAATTAGAAATTCTTTGGAAGAAATATACTTCTTAGCTCAAGGTGGAACGGCTGTTGGAACAGGAATTAATACCAAAAAAAATTTTGATAAAAAAATAATTAAAGAAATCAAAAAACAGTCAAAAATTAATTTTAAACCTGCTAAGAACAAGTTTTCGGCATTGGCAACACATGACGCTATAGTTAATTTTTCAGGAGTTCTTAATACTTTAGCCGTATCTTTAACAAAAATTGCGAATGATATAAGATTTTTAGGATCTGGGCCAAGAGCAGGATATGGAGAATTAATTTTACCATCTAACGAACCTGGATCTTCAATAATGCCGGGAAAAGTTAACCCAACTCAATCAGAAGCTATAACGATGGTTTGTGCAAAGGTTATGGGTAATCACAGTGGCATAACAATTGCTGGTTCTAGCGGTCATTTTGAATTAAATGTATTTAAACCTCTTATTGCTGAGAATGTATTACAATCAATTGATCTTTTAAGCGATAGCATTAAAAATTTTACAAAATATTGTGTAAAAGGAATTAAAGCCGATAAAACTAAAATAAAAGAATATTTGGATAACTCTTTAATGATGGTGACTGCTTTGGCGCCTTATATAGGCTATGATAATGCGGCTACAATTGCAAAAAAAGCACTAAAGAATAACTCCAAATTAAAAGATGAAGCAATAAAATCGGGACTAATTTCAGAAAAAGAATATAATAATATTGTTGACCCAAAAAAATTAATAAAACCTAATTTTTAAGAACAAATTCCTCTTTTATAATTTTTCTAAATTTTTGAAAATTGTCAAAGGTTTTTCTATCTAATAAATTAAAATTTTTTAACTTAAATTCAAATTCACTTGGTTTATTGAAACTTAATTCAGAAATAGAATATATATTTTTATCTATATTTTTTTCGAAAATTAAGAATATTTTTTCTACTTTTTTTCTATTTTTGATTGGGATTGAAAATCTTCTAAATAATTCGTCCTGATTTGATACATTAAGCTCAATCAGAGATGTAAAAAAAATTTCACTTTTTTGCTCAAAGAAAAGGCTTTTTAACATTTTAATGTTGCCAATATTTCTAATATTTAAACTATTATTTAAAATATTTATTTTAGTATCTGACATTTCAAATTCGATATATCCAGATTTAAAATACGCATTTTTGATATCCTCGAAATTAAGCCTAACAGCACCATTTAAATTTTTATGAATATTTTCTTTATTAAAATAATAATTGTATAAAATACTATTTATTATTGAATTTATATTTTGTTCATTAATGTTTATATCAAGATCCAGTGAAAAAGGTCTTAGTTCAATTACTCCACCAATTGTAGCTATTTGATTATTGGCTTTTTCAGGAATAAACTTTATTAATTCGTTATTATAAAAATAATCTGTATCAATTTTATAATTTAAAAATGTGGTTCTTAAGCTGCCAA
>CABZCF010000017.1 GCA_902524235.1 uncultured Pelagibacteraceae bacterium
GTTTAAACGAAGCACATTTATTATTTATAGGACAATTATTACATAAAGGGTCGGACGGTTTACATATTAAAGATCCTAATTCCATTAAAGCCTGCACGTAGTCTCTTTGCCTAGAAGAGTATCCGAGTAGATGTGTTTTTAGCATTAAGTTCTCTTTTTTTATTTCATTAATTTTCCTCAAATAAAAAATTCTTTTAATTAACCTTTCAATATTACCGTCTAATGGAATTACTTTTCGGTTATACTCTAAAGCTAATATAGCTCGAGACGTATAATCACCGACGCCGGGTAATTCCTTTAAGTCTTTTAATGTATCTGGTAGTAAATGCTTCTTTCTTTTTAAAATTAATTTTGCAGTCCTTTTAAGGTTTTTTGCTCTAGAGTAATAGCCTAATCCCTCCCATAATTTGAGTAACTTTCTATCATCCAATTTAGATAAACTGTTTATGTTTGGTATTTCATGAACAAATTTTTTGAAATATGGTATTACTGTTTTTACCTGAGTTTGTTGCAACATAAATTCACTGATTAAAGTAAAATAATGAGACTGTTTTTTTGATTTAGGATGACGCCAAGGAAGATCTCTTTTGTTATTATCATACCAATTTAAAATTTTATTTGATATGTTTAAAGTAGTCATATGAAATTTGATACTAAGCAGAGATATAATTCCATTCAAGGATTAAGATCATTTAAAAACACTTTACCCACAAAAGTTAAAAAAATAATTTCTAAAAAAGGAGAAATTTATTCTAAAACTTTAGATAATTGGAAATATTTAGTAGGTAAAGATTTATTTAATATTTGTTACCCAAAATCTTACAAAAAATCTAATTTCAAAGGCAAAAGTTTGAGTATAATGGTAAAACACGGACATGAAGTTGATGTTGAATACTCGAAAAAACAAATAATAGACAAAATAAATTATTATTTTGGATATGATGTTGTAAACGATATTAGAATTAAAACGTTTGATGGAGCGTCTGTAAATACCAAAAAAGATAAAATAATGGTTGTGACAAAAAATAAATTTTCAAAAAAAATAAATACTATAAAAAATGATAATATTAAAAAATCTTTAAAAAAAATGAGTGATATATTTAAAAGTAGATGAAAAATTTCGTATTAATTATAATTTTAATATTTCTAAATTTTAAGAGTTTAGCTATCGCTGAAAATATTGTACCCATTATTGAGGGAAACAAAAACGCAAAAATTAAAATAATTGCCTATGAGTCACTAACTTGCAGATTCTGTGGAGACTTTCATACAAAAGTTTATCCGGAACTTAAAAAAGAATTTATTGATACCGGATTAATTAATATTGAATTTAGAAATTTTCCACTAGATCTCGCTGCTTTGAACGCTTCAAAAATCGCACATTGTGAAAATAATGGAGACCCAAAAATTCTTCATTATTTATATAAAAGACAAAATCAATGGATTAAAGGTAGCAATATTCTTGAAATTAATAATAATTTAAAAAATAGTTTAAAAGAAAGCAATTTCAATCTTGATTTTGAAAAGTGTGTTAATGACAAAAATTTAGAGGACCGTATTTTAGAGGAGCGAATCGATGGTGCAAAAAAATATAACATACAGTCAACACCTACCCTTATAATAAATGATAAAAAGTTCGATAAAAAGCTTAATTATAAAAATTTAAAAAAAACTTTGGAAAAAATGATATAACTCATTGATGGAGTTTAAAAAAATCCAGATAAACGGATTTAAGTCTTTCGCCGAAAAAACTACTTTTGACATAAAAGAAGGTTTAACAGGAATTGTTGGGCCTAATGGCTGTGGAAAATCAAATATTGTGGAGTCATTCAGGTGGTGCATGGGTGAAACATCTGCAAAAAGTATGAGAGGATCAGGAATGGAGGATGTAATATTTTCAGGTACCTCTAACAAACCCTCAAAAAATTTAGCTGAAGTATCTATAAATTTGACAAACGATAATAAAGATAGCTCAGCAAAATTTAAGGAATTAGATGAAATAGAGATAAGAAGAAAAATAGAAAAAGATAAAGGTTCTAAATTTTACATTAATGATAAAGAAGTTAGAGCAAAAGATGCTCAAATGTTTTTTGCTGATTTATCAACAGGTGCACATTCACCATCGTTAATTAGTCAAGGAAGAATTGGAGCTCTTGTGACTGCAAAACCAGCAGATAGAAGGGCTATATTAGAAGAGGCGGCAGGTATTGCAGGATTACATGTAAGAAGACACGAGGCGGAATTAAGACTTGGAGCGGCTGAAAATAATCTCAAAAGAGCAGATGAATTAAGAAGACAACAAGAAAAACAATTGATTAATTTACAAAAGCAGGCAGAGGAGGCTCAGAGATATAAATTAATTTCAGAGGAGATAAAAAAAATTGAAGCTGGCCTATATTTTTTAAAATTAAGAGAAATAGATAGCGAGATAAAAATTGAAAATGAAATTAATCTAGAAGCAGAACAAGAAGTTGAAAAATTTAATACTGAATTAGCAAAAATTGAAGACGAAATAGATTTAAATTTAGAAAAAGTTAATCCTATTAGAGAAAAGAATATGGAAGATCTATCAAAGATACAAAGATTAAATTTAGAATTAAAAAATATTGATGAAGAAAATGAGAGAATAAAAAGTGAAATGGAAAATATTAAAAATTCTCTTAAAATGATTTCCGAGGATAAAGATCGAGAAAAAAGTATTATCATTGATGCCAACTCAAATGAGAAAAGACTAAAAGAAGAAAAAAGTGAATTAATTGATATTGATTCAAAATATTACGAGACAGAGAAAAAATCTAGTGAAGATTTAAATAATTCGAAAAATAAACTTCAGAACGAAATTGAAAATATTAAGGAATTAATAAAATCAAATAAAAATGGTGAAGCTATATTGCTTTTAGATAAATGTAAAAATCTTATTGAGGAATATGCAGATAGCTATAGTAGAAATCAAAATATTAAAAAAGATTCTATTAAAAGAAGTCAAAGAATTAAAACGATAGAGACTGAAATTGAGAGTTGGAAAAATTTGACAATTAACTCAGAGAAAATGGTTAACGAGCTTGAAGAAAGAAAAATAAAGTTTAATGACAAATTAGATGAATTTGAGAGCCAACCTCAATCACAAGCGGAGAAGAAAGGTAAAATTTCTGAAAATTTGAGAATTTCTGAACAAGAAAAAAGTGCTAATGAGTTAAAAATAATTGATCTAGATGAAAAAATTTCTGAGTTAAGAAAAAATTTGAATTTTACTAAGGAAAGTTCAATAGAGATTAGAGAGAGAAAAGCAAGTTCTGGAGCAACAGTCGAAGGCTTAAACAAAAGAAGACAAGACTTGTTGGACAGAGTGCAAGATGAGCTAAGTTTAAATGAGAGTGAATTATTAAATTTTTCTAATTTAGAAAAAGCAGATGAATTTCCAGATGCATTAACCCAAGAAGAATTACTTGATGAGAAAAAAAGACAAAGAGATAGATTAGGATCTGTTAACTTAAGAGCTGATGAGGAGACAAGTAAATACGAAGATGAAATTAAAAAAATGGAAAAAGATAGACAAGACTTAGTAAGTGCAATTATAAAGTTGAAAGAGAGTATTAACGAATTAAATCAAAAAGGTAGAGAAAGACTATTAAATGCGTTTGAGAAAGTTAATAGAAAATTCAATGAGGTTTACACAAAACTTTTTAACGGAGGCAACGCAAAATTAGAGCTGGTAGATTCTGATGATCCTTTAGATGCTGGACTTGAGATGCTTGTTAGTCCGCCAGGAAAAAGGCTGCAATCAATCACATTACTTTCAGGTGGCGAGCAGGCTTTAACAGCATTATCACTAATATTTGCAGTTTTTTTAACCAATCCATCTCCAATATGTGTTTTAGATGAAGTTGATGCTCCTTTAGATGATGCTAATGTCACCAGATTTTGTAATTTGTTGGATGAACTTACCAAGATTACTTCGACAAGATTTATAATTGTAACTCATCATGCGCTAACTATGTCAAAAATGGATAGGTTATATGGTGTAACAATGCCAGAGAAAGGCATTAGTCAATTAGTTGCGGTTGACTTGCAAAAAGCAGAAAGTATGGTCGCATGACATGCCTGAAAATCAGTTTAAAACTCGCCTTAAAATTGCAAAAGAGAAAGCTAAAAATAAACTAGAAAAAAAAAACCAAGAACCCTCTTCAAATATAGGACAAGCCTTCAAAATGAGTACAGAACTAGTATCTGCAGTTGCAGTTGGGACAATTATTGGGTTTATTTTAGACAAATGGTTTGGTACTAAACCATGGTTAATTTTATTATTTTTTTTTGTAGGAGTAATTGCTGGAATAATGAATGTAATTAAATCTGCAAAAAAATTGCAAAAATAGAAAAATTTTATGGCGGCAAATCCAATGTACCAATTCAACGTTTACAGAATTGGACCCGAAATTAAATTAGGTGATATAGATTTATCATTTACTAATGCCAGTTTATTTATGGTTTTAAGTGCATTAACAGTCTTAATAATATTCAAACTTGGTTCAAAAAAAAATATTATAATACCTAACAAAATTCAATTATTAGCTGAGTTAAGTTATAGTTTTATTTCAAAGATGATTAGTGATACCGCTGGAACTAAGGCTAAACCATATTTTTCATTTATATTTTCACTTTTTATGTTTGTTTTGTTCTGTAATATGTTAGGCATGGTGCCTTATTCTTTTACTGTCACAAGTCACATTATAGTAACATTCGTTTTAGCAGCTTTTATATTTATAGGAGTAACAATTATAGGATTTTTAAAACATGGGTTAGGTTACTTAAAATTGTTTGTACCGAGTGGAGTGCCAATAGTTTTATTGCCTCTTATTGTTATTATAGAAATAATTTCATATCTTAGTAGACCAATAAGTTTGTCGGTAAGATTATTTGCTAACATGATGGCTGGGCATACAATGATGAAGGTCTTTGGAGGTTTTGTAGTTAGTTTAGGTATAGTTGGAGGCTGGTTGCCTCTAAGTTTTTCAGTTGCACTTACAGGGCTAGAGATTCTAGTTGCGTTTCTTCAAGCATATGTTTTTGCAATTTTAACATGCATATATTTAAATGATGCATTAAATTTACACCATTAAATAAAAGGAGGATATAATGGAATTAGAAGCAGCAAAAATGATCGGTGCAGGATTAGCAGCGATTGCTCTAGCAGGAGCTGGTGTTGGAATAGGAATTATTTTTGGTAATTACCTATCTGGAGCTATGAGAAATCCGTCTGCAGCACAAAAACAGTTTCCTAATTTACTTTTAGGTTTTGCACTGGCTGAGGCTACTGGTTTGTTTGGATTAGTTGTTGCATTAATTATATTATTTGCATTTTAATATAGTTGATGTTTGTTAAGAAAACTTTATTTAGTGTAATTTTATACTGCGCTTTAATTAAGACAGCTTTAAGTGCAGAAAGTGGGGGTATGCCTCAACTAGACCCTGAATTTTGGTTTTCTCAAATTTTCTGGTTAATCTTCACCTTCGGCTTATTGTTTTTTATTTTATCAAAATTTATCTTACCCAATATCAGTTCTAACTTGGAGAATAGAAAATCACAAATACTAGAAAATATTGAAAAAGCAGAAGTGCAGAGACAAGAGAGTGAAGATAAAATTAAAGAGTTTGATAAAATTATTTATGAGAGCAAAGTCCAAGCAAAAAATATTCTAAATGAAGCTAAGAAAAAGATAAGTGAAGATATAAATAACAAAAAAAAGCAACTTGAAGACGAAATTAATTCTGAAATAAAAACTGTTGAAAATGAAATAAATGAATTAAGAAAAAGTTCTCCAGATACAATTAATCAAATTGCTATAAGCACATCTTCGGATTTACTAAAACAATTAATTGGAGCAGATGTAAATCAAAGTAATATTTCAGCAATAGTTGAAGATTTATCCAAAAAGGAAAAGGGCAAATATTATGGAGTTTGATGCAACATTTTGGGTAGCAATATCATTTGTTATATTTTTTGTTGGATTAATTTATTTAAAAGTTCCTCAAAAAGTTAACGATCTTTTGACTAAAATGATTTTTGATATTAAGAATGAAATTGATGAGAGTGAAAAACTTAGAAAAGAATCCAAAGAACTTTTAGTTAAAGCAAAAAATAAACTGGATAGTGCAGAAAAAGAAAAAAAGAGAATAATCGACGACGCCAAGAGTGATGCAGAGCGTTTGATTATTGAAATGAATGATAAATTTCATAAATCATCAGAATTGAAAAAGAATTTGACTCAAAATAAAATAAACCAAATGAAAGATAACGCTATTAAAGATATAAAAAATACATCAATCAAAATTGCAATAGACTCTGTAAAAAAAGTGATTACTAGTTCAGTTGATAAAACAAAATTAGATGCTTTATTTGCAAAAAATCTTAAAGAAACAAAAGAACAAATAAAAAAAATAAATTCCTAGAAAGTAATTTCGTTACTTTTTTTTAAAATAATATAAATTAATGTTATGAAATCAATTGTAATCGGCTCAGGTTTTGGTGGTATTGCTGCAGCTTTAAGACTTAAAGCTAAAGGACATGAAGTTACATTAGTTGAAAAACATAATGATTTAGGTGGTCGAGCGAGAGTTTTTGAGAGGAATGGATTTAAATTTGATGGAGGTCCAACTGTAATAACAGCCCCACATTTAATCTATGAATTATTTGAAATTTTTAATAAAGATCCATCAAATTATATCAAAATAAAACCATTAGATGTTTGGTATAGGTTTGTCTTTGAAGATGGATTTAGCTTTGACTACTCAGGGAATGAAAATTCAATGAGAGACCAAATAGAAAAAATAAGTAAAAAAGATTTGAATGGGTATATAAAGCTAGTCGATTTTACAAAAAGAATTTTTGATAAAGGTTTTACTGAATTATCAGATGTGCCGTTCGATAAACCACTTTTCATGATGAAACAATTGCCATCCTTGTTCAGCCTGAAAAGTTATAGATCTGTTTACTCTTTGGTTTCGTCATATGTTAAAAATGAAAAACTAAGAAGAATGCTAAGTATGCATCCTTTATTAGTTGGAGGTAATCCATTTACCACGACTTCTATTTATGGACTTATTTTATACTTGGAGAAGAAATGGGGAATTCATTACTCAATGGGTGGTACTGGCGCAATAATTAAGGGGCTAGAGAAATTAATGTTAGAGGAAAAAATTGAAATTATTAAAAATTCTGAGGCAACTAGATTTTATATGCAAAATGGAAAAATTACATCTGTAGAAATTAATAATTCAAACAAATTAAATGCTGATAATGTGATATGTAATGCGGATCCACCAAATGTGTACGATCAATTGATAAGTAACAAAAAAAATTCCTTATTTGAATGGAAAAGAAAAAGAATGGATTACTCAATGGGATTATTTGTTTATTACTTTGGTACAAAAAAAGTTTATGAGAAAGTAGCTCATCACACAATTAAATTTGGGAATAAATATAAAGAGCACTTAAATGATATATTTGAAAAAAAAAAATTAAACGATGATATTAGTTATTATCTCCATAGACCTTCAGCAACAGACAAATCGATGGCACCTGAGGGACATGACTGCTTTTATGTTTTAGTTCCAGTGCCAAATAACCAATCTAAAATAAAATGGAGCGATGAAGGTGAAAGAATGAAAAATCTAGTAATAGAAAAAATGCAAAATCATTTACTTCCAGAATTAAAAGAAAATATTGTTGAAGATTTTTATTTAACTCCTGATTATTTTGAAAGCGAATTAAATACAAAGTATGGATCTGGATTTTCGATTCAGCCTAAGTTTAGTCAGTCAGCATATTTTAGATTTCATAATAAATCTGAAATATGCAAAGGATTATATTTTGTAGGAGCTGGTACTCACCCGGGAGCGGGCGTTCCTGGTGTTCTGTCTTCAGCAAAGGTATTAGATAAAATTATTTAATGTCACAAAATTATTTATCAATCTACGCAAAGTCTTTTAATTGGGCTGGATTTTTTTTACCAAAATCAAAGTATAATAATTGCTCGACTTTGTATGATTTCTGTAGAACTGTAGATAATATCGCTGATGAAGAGGAAAACTTAGATGTTAAGAAGAAAAATCTAAAAGAGTTTAAAAAAAGATTTTATGAAAAAGACCCTAGTTCAATTAAAATAAGAAATATGTGGAAACTAATTCATGAGTTTTCTATATCTACTAAAATAATAGACGATTTATTCGATGGGATTGAAACCGATTTGCAGGAAAAAGTTTTATTAAGTAATGAAAAAGATTTATTAATTTATTCATATAGAGTAGCAGGGACAGTAGGATTAATGATGGCAAAAATATTAAAGGTTGAGTCAAATTTGGCATTAACTTCAGCAATCGATTTAGGAATTGCCATGCAATTAACAAATATTGCTAGAGATGTGATTGAAGATGCAGGTAGAAACAGAAAGTATATTGATAATAATTTTAACAAAATTAAGGAAACAATAAAATTAGCTGATACTTTCTATAATAGTTCATTTAGATCAATTAGTGAAATACCTATTTCTTGTAGATTTGCAATTTTAGTAGCTAGGCGTGTGTATAGACAAATTGGGAATGAGATTATAAAGAAAAGAGATTTTGAAGATTATAAACGATCAGGAAAAATATTTGTCACAAAATTAGGAAAAGTAAAAGAAACTTTTTTAAGTATTTACGATTTTATTTTATTACTATTTTTGAAACCTATTAACCATAATCTTGATTTTCATCACATTAAGATACGGAGAGAAATAAATTTAGATGATAGATTTTGATTACATTATTATAGGTGGTGGTTGTGCAGGTTTATCTCTTGCTTATGAATTGCAGATAAATAATAAAATTAAGAATAAAACTTTGGCTATAATTGAGCCTAGAGAAATTTACGAAAGAGATAAAACATGGTCATTTTGGAAAGTCAATCCACACAATTTTGAAGATTGTGTTATTAAAAGCTGGAGAGAGTTTTCAATTAATATTTCAGGTAAAACTAATTATATAAATTGTTTTAAAACGCCATATCAGACTATAGATAGTGGGCTTTTTTATAAAAAAATAATTGCTGAATTAAGAAAAAACAAAAATATTTACTTTTTAAAAACAATTGAGAACTTAAAAAGAGGTAAATCATTCATATTCAATAGTTTGGCAGATATTAGTCCTAAAAAAGACGATCTTTGGCAACATTTTGCGGGCTTTGAGATTGAAGTAGAAAAAAAAATATTTGATAGTGAAATTATGAACCTTATGGATTTTGATTGCGATCAAAAAAATAGTGTTCATTTTTTTTACACACTTCCATTTGATACTAAAAAGGCACTTGTTGAGACTACATGGTTATCAAATATGAAAGATGAAACTGAAAAAAATTATGAAGAACAATTGGTAAATTATATAGAGAAAAAATTAAATATTAAAAATTACAAAATTAAATATAAAGAAAAAGGTAAAATACCTCTTTTTAATCCAAGAATAATTGAAAAAGATAATGAAATTTCTATTGGTACCGCAGGAGGCATGACTAGACTTAGCACTGGTTACACGTTTTTAAACATTCAAGAGCACAGCAAATATATATGTAAAAATTTCGAAAATATAGCCAAAATTAAAAATTTTCAAATTGGAAAAAAATACCAATATTTGGATAATATTTTCTTAAAGGTTTTATATAAAAATCCAAAGTTAATGCCTGGAATTTTTTATAATATGTTTACAGCGAATAGTGAAAAAGTTGTAAAATTTTTATCTAATAAGAGTAATTTTATTGACGATATACATATAATTATGAAAATGCCTAAAATGGTTTTTCTTAAAGAGTTAATTTAAAGATGTCAAAAAAAATTGATTTTATACATTCTTTAATTTTTTTTAATTTTTGTATTATGTTGTCTGCTATTAGTTTCATTCAAAATCAAAACTTTTTACTCTTTTGTTTGTTCTTAATTATGTCATTGGGGATATCACATGGGTCTTTAGATAATTTAAAAGGGAAAAAATTATTAAAGATTTATAAAATAAAACAAATAGAAAAATTTTATTTTTCTTATATTTGTTTATCAATTTTTGTAATTTTGTTATGGATATTATTACCAACTCTTTTACTAGTAATTTTTCTTTTAATTGCAAGTTACCATTTTGGAAAAGAAGATACGGTTTATAAATCAGAAATCATAGGGTTTAAGAAAGATATATTGTTTCTTTTAAAAGGCTCTTTAGTTATCACTGCTCCACTTTTTTTTAATTATGTCAAAACTAATGAAATTTTTTTAATACTAAACTTTAATTTGTTTTCTGAATTTATGATTTCTAAAGAAATTTTGTTTATATTAATTTTTTTAAGTTTCTTATCAGGATTGACTTTATCAAAATTTAAAAATATTGATGATAGCACATTATCAATTATGGATTTTTCATCTATTATATTAATAAATTACTTTCTTAACCCAATATTGGCATTTACAATTTATTTTTGTTTTTTGCACTCAATTAGACATAGTCTGACGCTTATATTTGAATTAGATAAAAATTTAAGCACTGGATTTTTAAAATTTTTAAAAAAAGCTTTACCTCTAACTTTGATAACTGCTGTTTTATATTTAGTATCTATTTACAGTCTTAATAACTTTTTAGAATTAAATAATGCCATATATAAAGTAATTTTTATAGGATTGGCGTCCTTAACTTTTCCACATATATTGCTTGAGTATTTAATCGATAAAAATGAAAAATAGGAATATAAATCTTTTAGGTTGGATTTTATTTATAATATCTGCTATTGGATTTTTAATATCAAGTATTGGAAATTTTTGGGCTATGTTTGGTAGTTTATTTTTTTTTGTAGCTTGTCTGGTATTTTTGATACCTTTTTTTAAAAAAGATAAAGTATGAAAAAAAAAAACCTAAAAATTTTACTAGCAGCTCCAAGAGGTTTTTGTGCAGGTGTAGATAGAGCAATAGAAATTGTAAAAAAAAGCATAGAGAAGTATGGATCACCTGTATATGTTAGACACGAAATAGTTCACAACAAACATGTTGTAGAAAGCTTAAAAAAAATTGGAGCTATATTTGTTGAGGAATTAAGTGAAATTGATGACAAGACAAGACCTGTGATTTTTTCGGCTCATGGTGTTCCAAAAAATGTACCTGAAGAAGCTTCAAGTTTAAAAATGGAGTATATAGATGCCACTTGCCCTTTAGTTTCTAAAGTACATAGAGAGGCAGAAAATTTACATAAAGATGGATATCACATTTTACTAATAGGACATCAGAATCATCCTGAAGTGGTTGGAACAATGGGCCAAATACCTGAGGGATGTATTGATTTAATTGAAAATTCAAACGATGCATTAAATTATAAAAAAAAAACAAACAAAGAATTAGCTTTTGTAACTCAAACTACGCTTTCAGTAGACGATACTAGGGATATAATAAAACAACTTAAGAAAAGATTTCCAGAAATAAAAGAGCCTAAAAAAGAAGATATCTGTTATGCGACCACTAATAGACAGGCAGCTGTAAAAAATATAGCGAAAAAGTGTGATATGTTTTTTGTAATTGGAAGCAGAAACTCGTCAAATTCTGTAAGATTAGTTGAGGTCGCGAAAAATTCGGGATGTTCAAATTCTATGTTAATGCACTCTGAAAGTTTTATTCCATTTGATAAAATAGACTTTTGTGAAACAATTGGTTTAGCCTCTGGTGCTTCAGCTCCTGAAATTTTAGTTGAAAGATTTATAAACAATTTAAAAAATAAATATAATATTACCATTGAAGAGTCAGAAATAATTAAAGAGGACGTTGTATTTAAGATTCCTGGTAAATTGAATTAATGGCAGTATTTACTAAGATAG
>CABZCF010000018.1 GCA_902524235.1 uncultured Pelagibacteraceae bacterium
TCTGGATTGATATGATGGATGTAAGTAAAATAATTGGATTTATCCTACCAGACTGGATTGCAGATATATTGCCTGGAGATTATCCTGTTCATAATAAAAACGGTATAGTTGAACAAAATTTTAAAGGTCAAGTATTAAAAATTGTAACTGGCGACTTTAAATTGTTTAGAATTCCTGTTCCATACGGGCATATTTGGGACTCATTCATGAGAGTATTTTTAGGTTTAATATTTGGAATATTAATTGGTGTTCCCTTAGGACTATTTATGGGTCTTAATAGATTTGCAAAAGGTTTTTTTGATCCCTTGATTGAGCTTTATAGACCTGTGCCTCCTTTAGCCTGGGCACCACTAATAATTTCTGTACTAGGAATTGATAATACAGGTAAAGTATTTTTACTTTTTATGGTCTCTTTATCAATAATGATTATTTCTGCACGAGCTGGGGCTTCAGGAACACAACTTTCAAAAATTCATGCTGCTCATTCACTAGGCGCATCAAAAAAACAAATATTAAGATATGTTATTTTTCCAAATTCACTTCCTGAAATACTAACTGGTATTAGGGTTGCAGTAGGAATGTGTTGGGGTACTTTGGTTGCTGCTGAATTTTTAGCTGGTACAACTGGTATAGGATTTGTTGAGAATGTTGCAAAAAAATATTTCCAATACGAGGTTATTTGGATAACAATTTTTATAATGGGTATGCTCGGATTACTATTTGATGTTACTTTAAGGAAAATTATAGATAAGACTATTCCTTGGAGAGGCAAAGGATAATGTTATTTAGATAAAATAATGATTAATTGGGGTATATTAGGTTTTGGGCGTATGGGCTCGATTTTTGCAGAAGCAATAAAAGAAACATCTAATTCAAAATTAATTTCTATAGGAAGTAAGTCTCAAAACAAATCAGATGTAAATATAACTAATGATTATGAGGAAGTTATAAAAAATAAAAATATTGATGCTATTTATATAGCCACATTAAATAATTCACACTCAAAATTAATTTCTGAAATTTGTAAAGAAAAAAAAAATATTTTGTGTGAAAAACCAATAACTACAAATTTCCAAGATACTTTAAAATTAAGTGAGGAAATAAAATTTACAAACACAAAATTTATTGAGGCTATAGCATATTATTCTCATCCACAAACAACTGAGATTATTAATATATTTGAGCAGAATGATATTGGAGAAATTATTAAAATAGAAAGTAATTTTGGTTATAAATCAAGGGTTAAACCTAACTCAAGGATATACAACAAAGAACTTGGAGGAGGAGCATTACTTGATTTGGGTTGTTATCCAATCAGCTTTTTAATGTTATTTTGTAAAGACATTGATTTATTCAAATTTGTAAACAAAAAAATTTTATTAGCAGAGACAGGTGTGGACAAATATGCGGAAGCAAAAATATTATATGATAATAATATTAATATTGAAATAAAAGTAAGTATTAGTTCAAATCTTGATAATAGATGTATTATACAAGGAACCAGAGGTAAAATAATAATATCAGATCCTTGGATACCAAAAAATAAATCATCCATAGAGATATATACAGGGAAAAATTATTATAGAAAATTTATAAATTCAGAATATTCGACTTACGCAAACCAAATACAAAACGTTTCAGATTTTTTTTTAGGAAGATCAAAAAATAATTTAAATTTATTTGACATTAATAAATCTGTAATATGCATGAATCTAATTAATAAATGGAAAGAAAAATAAAATGATTATATGGTTAGCGTCTTATCCAAAGAGTGGGAACACATGGGTAAGATCATTCATTTCAACTTTAATGGCAACAGAAGATGGAAATTCTGATTTAAGGAATTTAAAATCAATCCCGCAATACCCTGCTAGATCTTTTTTTAGTGGAATTTTAAAAAACTATGAGGATATGCACGAAATTAAGAAAAAATGGATACCGTCGCAAGATATTATAAATTTAGATAATAAAGTAAAATTTTTTAAAACCCATCACCTAAATTGTAAAGTCGATGAGTATGAATTTACAAATTTACAAAATACACAGGGTGTTATCCACATCGTAAGAGATCCAAGAAATGTTATTACATCAATTAAAAATCACTATCACATTAATGATTTTGAAGATGCACTGAAATTTATACTTAATAAAAAAAATTGTATAGGTTTTGCGAAAAATAACAATATAACAGAAAATGTTTTCCCAACAATAATTAGCTCTTGGAAAGGTCATTATAATTCTTGGAAGAAAGTTAACAAGAATTATCTATTAATTAAATATGAAAATTTGTTAAACAATCCTGAGACTGAATTTAAAAAAATATCAAGTTATGTATCAAAATTTTTAAATTTAAGTTTTGATGAAAATAAAATTTTAAATAGCATAAAAACTAATTCCTTTGAAAATTTAAAAAGACAGGAAGAAGAGGGTAAATTTAATGAGAAAGTTGCAGATGGCATGTCAAAAAAAGATTTTTTTTATTTAGGTAAAAGAAATAATTGGAGAGAGTTATTAAATAAAAACTATATTGATGAAATAAATAACGAATTTAATACTGAGATGAAGGAACTTGGTTATATTTGAATTTTTAATGAAAAAAAACGAATTAAAAAAAATAATATTTAAAATTTTTAAAAAACATAAATTGGTTCACAAACATTCGAATATATGTGCTGATGCAATAATTAAAGCAGAAATAGTCGGTGCACATTCTCATGGATTATCAAGATTGAAAATGTACTGTGATAGAATAAAAAAAAATTTAATTAATCCTAAGCCTAAATTTAAAATCAAAAAATATTCTAATTCCATTTTACATTTAGATGCTAATGACTCTATAGGTTTTGTGGCTGCAGATTTTGCTATAAAACAAGCAATTAAACTTGCAAAAAAGACCGGAATAGGAATTGTTGGAGTTAAAAATAGCGGACATTACGGGCTTTCTGGATATTATATAGAGCAAGCTGTTAAGAAAAACTTTTTAGCCTTGTGTTTTACGAATGCGCCTCCAGCTATAGCTCCTTATGGAGCAAGAAAAAGTTTATTTGGAACAAATCCAATTTCTTTTGGAACTCCATCAGGATCCAAAGCTCCATTTATATTCGACTCTTCAATGTCTAAAATAAATAGAGGCAAAATAAGAATTGCAGCAAAAATGAATAAAAAAATTCCTTTTGATGTAGCATTAGATAAAAATGGTAAGATTACAAGTGATCCGAAAAAAGCTTTGGAGGGTGTACAATTGCCTATTGCCGATTTTAGAGGTTCGGGTTTAGCTTGGATGGTAGATATTCTAAGCGGAGTGTTAACTGGATCTGCTCACTCTGGTAAAGTAAAAGATCCTTTCGACGATTTTACTGGTCCTCAAAATGTTGGTCATTTTTTTTTGGTTTTAAAACACAATATATTTATAAATAATTACTTAAATAGAATCAAAGAAAATATTAAAAATGTTAAAAAACTCCCTAAAATAAAAGGCGTTAATGAAATTTTTTATCCAGGACAAAGAAAATTTAAAAAATATAAAATAAATTTAAATAAGGATATACTAATTTCCAATAAAACTAAAAATGAACTATTTGAATTATTAAATGATTAGATTTCTGTTTTTTTTATTTAACTTTTTTATTTTAACAAATTATTCAACCGCTTATGAATTTTCTTTAAAAAAGATAGCAGATTTCAATGCTCCATGGGGTTCAACTTTTATTAACAAAGATGAATTGATTTTAACCGAAAAAAAAGGTGAAATAAAAGTTATAAATTTAATTTCTAAAAAAATAACTAAAATAAAACATAATCTTGATATTTTGGTTTATGGACAAGGTGGTTTATTGGATATCATTTATAAGGATAATTATGTTTGGGTTTCCTATAGTGAAAACAGAGGAAACTGGGAAACAAGTACATCAATAGCAAAAGGTAAATTTGATAAAAAACAAATTAATTTTGTAAATATTTTTCAAGCAGAGCCTCCTATAGACTCTGGTTACCATTTTGGATCAAGATTAGTAATTAAGAATGATCATTTATATGCATCTGTTGGAGAAAGAGGAATGGGGATGATTGCCCAGGATCCAAGTAAACATCCCGGAAGCATTATTAGAATAAATCTAGATGGTACAGTTCCAATTGATAATCCACATTTTGAGGATCAAAAAGATTGGTTACCTGAAATTTATCAAATTGGAGTAAGAAATCCTCAGGGTATGGCGCTTTCATTTTTTGATAATAAAGTTTACATGAGTAACCATGGAGCGAAAGGTGGCGACTGGTTTGGGGAAGTCAAAAAATCTGAAAATTACGGGTGGAAAATTTTAGGTTGGGGCGGTACAAATTATAGTGGGTCTGAGATTGGACCTAAATGGAAACCAGGATACACAAAAGCAATTAAATATTGGGTACCATCAATAGCCACAAGCGCAATTACTATTTACAATGGAGAGGAATTTTCTGCTTGGAATGGACATGCATTGATCACATCATTGAAAGATATGTCATTAAGAAAATTAGATTTTAAAGATAAAAAAGAAAACAAAGTTTTAGAAGAAATAATATTTCAAAATGAAATTGGCAGAATTAGAGATATTCAGATCCAACCTAAAACAGGTAAAATATTTATTTTAACAACGAAAGCCCTCTGGAAAATGGAAAAAAGTTATTAAACTGAAATTATAAAACCTATAACACAAATAAAACTAAAAAAAGTAAATATAGCTATCCTTCCAACCATCTTTTCTTTTTTTTGCTGCTCATAAATTTTACGTTTAAGAACATCTATATTAACCTTTTTGTGGGTCTTCTTTGATGTATAGTTTTCAGAAATAGATGGCTTATTAAAGCTTTCAATGCTCATAATTAATTAAATCATATTTAAATTTTTTAACTATGAGACAAATGTTCAAATTGGGTTGATTTTATTTTTAATTGTGTTCAATTTGGGTTTTATATAATGGAGAAACTACCAAGTATAAGTTCTGAAATTAACAATGTAGAGGTAAACAAATTTTTATTTAATAATTTTAATTCAATAAGCCCTTATTTTTATAAGTTAATTACAGAGTGGATGTCTGATGCTTATAAAATTTTTAAAGATTTAGACAAATTTTTAATACTAATTTATTTAATAAATACTGACTTCGAGTTTTTTAGAAGAAATAATTTAAATATAACTTACGAAAATTTTTATAAAGATAAAACATTAGAAATTAATAAAATTAATCTTATACAAATATCAAAAGATTTAAATATACCTAAAGAGAGTGTTAGAAGAAAAATTTCTGAACTTGAGAAAAAGGGTATTATTAAGAAAAAAGGGAAGAAAATCTTTTTAGATAGATCAGCGTATGTATCTCAAGAACCTATTAATACTATAAAAAATGTGTCTGTATTACTAAGTAAATTCTCAGAAATATCAAAAAAAAATAATATAATTAAAAAATCGTTCGATAGAACCGAAGTATCAAAATTAATTAAAAATAATTTTTCTTTTTGTTGGTATCAATTTTTTAAATTTATATTTTCATATTGTTACAGATGGCGAAAATACTTCGGAGAATTAGAAATTATGTTGATAGGTATTACTATAGCCTTTAACTCAGTTACTACAGCATCTGTAAAACTTAAGGGCATAGAATCATATATTGACAAATGGAGGGAAGAAATTCTTCAAAATAATATTCGTGGTATTAATGCAATGTCTATATCTGAAATTACAGGTATACCAAGACCAACAGTTATAAGAAAGGTTAATTCTTTAATTAAATTAAATATGATTGAAATGGACAAAAATAAACTTCTTAATGTTAAGTTTAATAACAAATCATATAAAGAGACTTCAGAATTACAAAATGAAACTATTAATGATTTGGGTGTCTTTATTACTAGAACTTTCAATCAGATCAATATTAATTAGAATTTCTTAACAAGTACATAAATATAAATGCTGTTATATACATTATTAATGCATATGCTGCAGTAGGTATTAAATAAATAATGTCATTAAAAATTTGTGTTGCAACAAAAACTGCCAACGTACCATTTTGTAAACCACACTCAATTGCTATACATCTTCTTTGTTCTATATTGGATGAAAAAATTTTAGCTAAATAATATGCAAATATCATCATCACGATATTAAGAGTTAATACAATAACGCCCGCTTGAGATAAATAAGACAAAATATTATTTCTCTCTTCTATCCAAATAGCTGCAAATACAATTAAAAATAAAAATCCTGTCGTTCTTTCTATAAATTTTATATTATTCGAAATAAAATTTTCAGTAAACTTTCTAATTATCATTCCAATAAAAACCGGTAAAGTAACTACACCTGCCATTTTTAAAGCTATCCCGGTCATAGTGATTTCTTCTGATATATTTGAAATTCCAATAAGTTTTGCAGATGAAAAAACAATTGACGGTACAGATATTATGCTAATTAAACTGCATACAGCAGTTAATGAAATAGATAAAGCTACATCTCCTTTAGCAAATTTGGTCATTACATTTGAAGTTACTCCTCCAGGTGCTGCAGCAATAATCATCACTCCTAATGCTATAGCAGCTGGTACTTTAATTACCAAAAGTAAAATATAGGCAATTATTGGTAAAAGAACGATCTGAGAAAAGATACCTACAAAAAAAATTTTTGGGTTTTGTAAAACTCTTCTGAAATCGTTTACAGTAAGACCTAACCCTAAGCCAAGCATTATTAATGCAAGTGCTAAAGGAGCTACTTTAGTAACTATATCCATACAATACCTTAAATGTCTAAGATATTTTAGGCAAGCTTACTTAGTTAAATTATTTGTGGGACGAAGCGCAAATATCCTTAATGACTGGTGTATTAGCACAATCTCCACATTTCGTTACTTGAACTATACAACCATCATCTAGTTTTTTTACATCCACAACTCTATGACATTTTGAACAAGTTGACGAAATTGTTAGTCCACATTTTCTACAATTATAAGTTTCGAGTTCCATATAAAATTATTTAATCTGAAAAAATTTTATTTCAATTACTTTTGTTAAAAATGATAATCATTATCAGAAAAAACTTAGTAAAAAAAAAATTATTTTTAAATTTTATTGAGAATGATTTTCATTACTACAGGTTAATGAATTTATTTTTTTCTTTTTGATAAACCAAGTTTTTCGCTATGTCTTAATCTTAAAACAACAATTGCAGCAGCAATTAATAATATAGCACCTGCTTCATATAATAATGCCGATGGATCCATTGATTTTCCTTGAAGTATAATAAATCGACTTAGTGCAGTAATTGCAATTAACAAAGGCAACGAGATAGATATAGATTGTTGTTCCCAAAATACTCGGACCATAGCCATGACCTCTAAATACAGAAACATTAAAAGTAGATCAGCTAATGTAACACTTTGATTCAAGAACATGGTTCTTATTTCGATACCAACAGCAATTACCGTACTTACAAGAATTACTCCTAGCAGAATTAATTGTAAAGTTTTAGTAATGTTATCCATATAAAGTTAGAGTTATCATTTTTAAATTATAATTCAATTTATTAATTTATTTCTAAATTACCTAATATAGTAAGTTTTTTATCGGTTAAAATCATTTCTCCTGAAGAAGTCCCCTTATTAAGCATTTCAGAAATTACTACAAAATGGGTAACAATTATTAAATTAGAATCACTTTCCCAGTTATTTATAAAATTTTTTAATTCCTTGATCTGCATTGACTTATTTTTGGCAAACCTTGCTTCGTAAAAAGAATTTAATGCACTAAATGTATGAAAATTTCCAAATGCTATATTAGCTGTTTCTTTGCATCTACACCATTCGCTTGATAAAACTTTATCAATTTTAATATTTTTTTTTTTAAAAAAATTACCAATTTTTTTAGATTGTGATCTACCCGCTTCATTTAAATTTCTTTGTGTTGAACAATCATTAATATTAAAATTATTTGGGTCGGCGGTTCCTGGTGCAAGAGCATGTCTCATAAAAATAATCTTTTTTCCTTCTTTTAAATAACTGACGAATTTTTCATTTGAAAATGAAGTATTTGGAATAAGAATGATAAATAGTATTAATAATTTTCTCATTAAATTAAGAGATATATTAATCCTATCATTTGAATGAAATTAATTAAGACTGATGTTCCGTGCGCATATTTAAATTTTTTTTCTTCGTTGTTGTCTTTTAATTTATTTATTATTGGCATTAATATAAATTGTGCAAAAACAAAAGATATAGCCAAAGATAAAGTTATATAAAAACTTAATCCTAATGAAGAAATAATTATGAACAAAATAACTGCAATAGATAAAAAAATTAGATTTATTAAATAATAATATGGAAAAATTTTTCTAACAAATTTTCCTGCATTTTCAGCATCTAGTATTTTGAATATCATCGGTGCTAACACAAATGAAAAAAAAATCATCATTCCTAAACTTATTGCTAAAATATTTTGAATTAAATTTTCCATCTCTAATGACAGCTAATATTATATTTCTTTAATTTATAATAGTTGTATGGCAATGGTGTAATAAATCCGACCGCAAGCATAATTGGTATAACATACCAGTTTAAAACTGCTCCACCAGTGATCAAATAATCTGTTAAGTTCATTGCTACTTCCATACTGATCATAGATATAAAACTCATCCCGAATGCTGTCTTAATTGCATTCTTGAGACTGAATTTCTGTTTAATTAATATTATAGTCTCTAGAGCAATACTTGTTATTAATCCATTAATAATGGCTAGTATCATTATACCCAATACCGGAAAGGGAATTTCAGATATTTGAAAAAACAAAATTGTTCCAAAATCTCCAATAGAACAACCTAGCAAACACCAGGCAGTATTTTTAGAACTTTTTCTCCATGTGTGTCTACAATTCCAATTAATTTTAATTGTTTCTGAACTCATATTTTCTATCTAAATAATTATTTAAATGTTCCAATGCATCAAAGTGACCAATTTTAACTGTTATTTCTATTTTATGCCATATTAACTTAATATATAAATACCAATTAAATGCTATCAGATAAAGAAATTGTATGTCCGAATAATCTTTTGGATGTTGCCCATCAAAAAAAAGGAGTCTCGGCTGGTATTGTTAATGCTGGTAAATCTATAACTATGATGTCTGTTATGGATGCGGTAAATGAAAATTTAATCACTCCAACATTTATTGGAAATAAGGAGGAAATTGAAAAATGTGCTTTGGACTTAAATTTTGACATATCTGAATTTGAAATCTTAGATGAAAAAAATGAAAATAAAACAGCAGTAATAGCAGCAGAATTGGCTTCTAAAGAAAAAATTAAAATCATTGTAAAAGGCCATATTCACACTGATGTATTGATGAAAGAAGTAATCAAAAAAAAATATAATTTAATTGGTAAAACAAGATTAAGTCATATTTGGCATATGACACTAGATAAGGAAGATAAACCTCTAATAATTACAGATGGAGCATTAAATGTAAGCCCAAATGTAAAAACAAAAATGCATATCCTAAAAAACGTAATTAATTTTTGTAATAGAATTGGAAATGAAAGACCTAAAGTATCGATTTTATCTGCCACAGAGGAAGTTCTTGATAGTGTTCAAAGTTCATTGGATGCAAAAGAGATCACTGAAATTGCAAAAAAAGAAAATTTAAAAGCTGATGTTTTTGGACCTTTGGCATTTGACAATAGTATTTCAAAAAAATCTGCAGAAATTAAAGGTATAACAAATATTGTTGCGGGAGATGCGGATGTTTTGCTAGTACCAAATGTAGAAGCAGGTAATGCATTAGTTAAGATTATGGTCTATTTTATGGGCGCATGCGCAGCTGGTGTTGTTGTTGGTGGAAAAGTTCCAGTTGTTATTACATCAAGATCAGATGTGGCAACTGCTAGGTTAGCTTCGATTGCAGCGGCTGTAGTTGCTTTAGATTAATTAATGAAATAGAATTTTGTATGGGAATAAGTTATTTAAAAAAATCACCAAAACAACCCTCTTCTGATGACATAAAGACAAGAGAAATTGTTCAAAAGTTATTAAATGAACTTGAAAAATCAAGAGAAGAAGGGTGCAAAGAATTAACAAAAAAATTTGATAAATATGATGGAGATATAATAGTTTCAAAAGAAAAAATTAATGAAATAAGTGATATTTTAGATCAAAAAACCAAAGATGATATAAAATTTTCTTACGACAGAGTTAAAAAGTTTGCTGAAGCACAACTTAAAAACTATGGTCAAGATTTTGAAGTTGAGCTTTCAAAAGGTTTATATGCTGGTCAAAAATTAATTCCTGTAAATACTGCTGGATGCTATATACCTGGAGGTAGATACGCACATATAGCCTCAGCTATAATGAGTGTTACAACAGCAAAAGTTGCAGGTGTTAAAAATATTATTGCATGTAGCCCACCAAAAGAGGGGGTCGGCGCAAATCCTTATGTAATCTACACAGCTAATTTATGTGGAGCAGACAAAATTTTAAACTTGGGTGGTGTTCCAGCAATCGCTGCAATGACATATGGCATGTTTGGAAATGAACCAGCGGATATGTTGGTCGGTCCTGGAAATCAGTTTGTGGCAGAAGCAAAAAGAATTTTATTTGGAAAAGTTGGTATAGATTTATTTGCTGGACCTACTGAAATCGCAATAATAGCGGATGAAACAGCAGATCCAGAAATCGTTGCTGTTGATTTAGTTGGACAAGCTGAACATGGATATAATTCTCCTGCTTGGCTTTATACCACAAGTAAAAAACTTGCAGATGAGGTAATGAAAAGAGTACCAGAATTAATTTCGGAATTACCTGAATTACCAAGAACTAGTGCTGAGGCTGCATGGAGAGATTACGGTGAAGTAATACTATGTGAAAATGATGAAGACATGGCTAAAATAAGTGATGAATACGCACCAGAACATTTAGAAGTACAAACTAAAAATGACAAATGGTTTCACGAAAGATTAAAAAATTATGGATCATTATTTATTGGAGAAGAAACTACTGTAGCTTATGGTGATAAATGCTCAGGAACAAATCATATTTTGCCAACCAAAGGTGCTGGAAAATATACTGGCGGTTTATTCGTTGGAAAATTTATTAAAACCTTGAGTTTCCAAAGAATGACTAAAGAGTCTACTAAAGAGGTCGGTTCAGCTGCCGCAAGAATTTCAAGATATGAAGGTATGGAAGCTCATGCAAGAACTGGCGATGTTAGACTGCGTAAATACGGTTATTCAAACAAATAGTTTTTTAAAAAGTGCTGACAAAC
>CABZCF010000019.1 GCA_902524235.1 uncultured Pelagibacteraceae bacterium
CTTTGACTCGTTGGTTAAAGAAAAAAGTGGATTAGGAACAGCTGGAATTGTTGTTATTAATAAAGACCAAGATATTATAAAATGTATGGCACGAATAGCCAGGTTTTATAAGCATGAAAGCTGTGGTCAATGTACACCTTGTAGAGAAGGTTCTGGCTGGATGTGGAGAATGTTAGAAAGAATGGCTAAAGGTGAAGCATCTAAAGAAGAAGTAAATATGTTAATGGATGTAACAAAACAAATTGAAGGACACACTATATGTGCCTTCGGTGAAGGATCGTCTTGGCCGGTACAAGGTTTAATTAGACATTTTAAAAAAGAGATTGAAGAAAGAAATAATTTTAATCCTTTAGTTAAGAAGGACAGAAATATTCCATATTTAGTGGACCAACATTTACTTGATAAATAATGATTAAATTAAAAATAAATGATAAAAATATCGAAATTGAAGATGGTTTAACAGTTCTTCAAGCCTGTGAAAAGGCTGGAGTTGAAATACCAAGATTTTGTTACCATGAAAAACTTTCAATAGCTGGAAATTGTAGGATGTGTTTGGTTGAGATGGAAAAATCTCCTAAGCCAGTAGCCTCATGTGCGATGCCTGCTTCTGAGGGCATGATAATAAGAACTAATACTGAAAAGGTTGAGAAAGCTAGAAAAGGTGTAATGGAATTTTTATTAGCAAATCATCCATTAGATTGCCCAGTCTGTGACCAAGGTGGTGAATGTGATTTACAAGATCAATCTATGTTTTATGGAATTGATAAATCGAGGTTTAAGGAAAATAAGAGACATGTGCCTGAAAAATATATGGGTCCACTTATTAAAACTCAAATGACCAGGTGTATTCATTGCACAAGATGTATTAGATTTGCAACAGAAGTTGCAGGGGTACCTGAATTAGGTGCAATAGGTAGAGGGGAAGATATGCAAATTACAACTTATTTAGAAAAATCAATGCAATCTGAACTGTCTGCTAATGTGATAGATTTATGTCCTGTAGGAGCACTAACATCAAAACCTTATGTATTTGAGGCAAGACCTTGGGAGCTTAAGAAAACAGAAAGTATAGATGTAATGGATGCAGTAGGTTCAAATATTAGAATTGACACTTATGGATGGGAGGTAAAAAGAATACTGCCTAAGATTAATGACGATATAAATGAAGAGTGGATTTCAGACAAAACAAGATACGCGTGTGATGGATTAAAAAGTCAAAGATTAGATACCCCATTTATAAAAAAAAATGGTGTCTTTAAGGAGACAGATTGGAGTAATGCTCTTGAAATAATAAAAGAAAAAATAATTAGTACAGATCCTTTAAATATTGGTGGTTTTACAGGCGATTTGACAAATATGGAAACACAATATTCTGCTAAAGAATTTTTTAGTAAAGTTTTGAAATCTAAAAATTTAGACTCTAGACATGATTATACATATTTAGATTTAAGTAATAGATCTAATTATATTTTTAATTCTGAAATTAACGGGATTGAAGATAGTGACTTTATTTTGTTGATTGGAACAAATCCAAGATATGAAGCCACAATATTAAACGCAAGAATTAGAAAAACTTATTTAAACAACAAAACAAATATTTATTCTATAGGTGATCAAGGTGATTTAACATATCCATATAAAGTTATTGGTAATGCGACGGGAGATGTTAGTGAATTTTTCGAAAAACAAAGTGCTATTTACAATGAATTTAAAAAGGCAAAAAAACCCTTAATTATTTTAGGTTACTCATTTTTCTTACTACAATCTGCAAAATATTTATTAAATAAATGTAAAGAATTTTTAAATGATCATATAAGTAACATGGATGAAAATTGGATACCTTTAAATATTATTTCTAAAGATGCAGCCAATGTTGGAGGATATGATTTGAAGATAGTAGGAGAGTCTGACGAATTTAATCATACTTTAGATTTACTACATAAGAATAAATTAGAAATTATCTTTTTATTTGGTCAGGACAATATAAAATTTAAAAAAAATAAAGAATTTGTAATTTATATAGGAAGCCATGGTGATAAAGGTGCTGAAAGTGCAGATATTATACTTCCTTCTCCAGCTTATACGGAGCAAGATGGTTTTTATACTAACTTAGAAGGAAAGATGCAGAAAGCATTTAAAGCATCATATCCAACTGGTAATTCTAAAGAAGAATGGATTATAATAAATGAAATTTCACAATCATTGGAAAGTAAAAATCTTTTTAACAACAAAGACCAATTAATTGATAATATGTTAAATTATTTAAATTTAAACCTAAAAGAAAATAAAGATATTTTTGAAAAAAGTGTTAAAGGAAAATTTTTTGATGAGAAAGTAATTACCGTACCAATTGATTATTATTATTCTAATGTAATTGCTAGGGCATCAAAGACAATGTCTGAGTGCAGAAATTTAAAAATTGATTTTCAAAAGACCGGTACTGAGGGATAAATGTCATTATTTTATTTAGAAACACTGTTAATAGAAACTTATAAAATTATTTTTTTAGTTTTGCCAGTTCTTACAGCAGTTGCTTTGATAGTATGGCTAGATAGAAGAGTTTGGGCATTTGTGCAAAAAAGAAGAGGCCCCAATGTGGTCGGACCATTTGGATTACTACAGTCGCTTGCTGATGCTTTAAAATATATTTTTAAAGAAATCATAATACCGGCGACTTCAAACAAAATAATATTTATACTTGCACCTATTGTTACAATGACCTTAGCATTAATTGCTTGGGCAGTTATACCTTTTGATGAGAACTTAGTTTTAGCAGATATAAATGTTGGTATACTATATTTGTTTGCAGTTTCATCTTTAGGTGTGTACGGGATCATAATGGGTGGATGGGCATCCAATTCTAAATATCCTTTTTTTGGCTCAATCCGATCTGCTGCCCAAATGGTTTCCTACGAAGTTTCCATAGGAGTAATAATTATAAATGTTTTGCTTTGTGTTGGCTCACTTAACTTAACCGATATAGTTTTAGCTCAAAAAGATATGTGGTTTATACTACCTTTGTTCCCAATGTTTGTAATATTTTTTATTTCTGCTTTGGCTGAAACAAATAGACCTCCATTTGATTTACCAGAGGCTGAGGCCGAATTAGTTGCTGGATATCAAACAGAATATTCTGGAATGATGTATGCAATGTTTTGGCTTGGTGAGTACGCCAACATTCTCTTGATGTGTGCGTTAGGGTCTATTTTATTTTTAGGTGGATGGCTATCACCAATTGATTTGTATCCATTAAATTTAATACCTCCAGTAGTGTGGTTTATAATAAAAATGTTGTTTTTATTTATTTTATTTGCACTGGTTAAAGCAATAGTTCCTAGATATAGATATGATCAATTAATGAAATTAGGTTGGAAAATGTTTTTACCTTTTTCTTTAATATATGTAGTTTTGACCTCGAGTTTTTTAATATATTTTGATTTATTACCAAAAGTTTAATTATGAAATTAAAAAGATTTTTAAAAACAATTTTTATGACTGAGTTTATAATCGGACTATCTGTTGCGATCAAAGAGGTTTTTAAAAAGAAAAAAACAATCAATTATCCATTTGAAAAAGGTAAAATCAGTCCAAGGGCTAGAGGTGAACATGCGCTAAGAAGATATCCCAATGGAGAGGAAAGATGTATTGCATGTAAACTTTGTGAAGCCGTGTGTCCTGCGCAAGCAATTACTATAGAATCTAAAGAAAGATCTGATGGAAGTCGGAAAACAACAAGATATGACATTGATATGTTAAAATGTATTTATTGTGGTCTATGTGAGGAGTCATGCCCAGTTGATGCAATTGTTCAGGGTCCAAATTTTGAGTTTGCAACAGAAACTCGAGAAGAGTTGTTTTATAATAAAGAAAAACTTTTAGAAAATGGTGACAGATGGGAAAATATATTAGCTGCTAATATTAAAGCTGATAATGCTCATCGATGATCGAATGATTCAAGGAATTTTTTTCTATATTTTCGCACTAATTGCTATCATTTCTGCAATAATGGTAACTGTCTCTAGAAATACAGTTCACTCAGTTTTTTTTTTAATATTAGATTTTGTAAGTATTTCATGTCTATTTATTATGAGTGGTGCAGAATTTCTCGGTATGATCATGTTAATAGTTTATGTTGGCGCAGTAGCAGTATTATTTTTATTTGTTGTGATGATGTTGAATGTTGCCCAACAGGAAAATGAATGGTTTCAGAGTAAAAAAAGTAAAGAGCAAAATAGCTCACATATACCTGTTGGTTTTTTAATTAGCACAATCATTTTTTTTGAATTAATCGTGGTAATTGGTGGTTGGAAGCTTAAACCTGAAATATTTTCTAATTTGAAACCTGAAGTTATGTTAGGCACTACAAATACTCACTCAATTGGATCAGTGTTATATACCGACTACATTCATCTTTTTCAAATTTCCGGCATGATATTATTGGTCTCAATGATCGGTGCAATTGTTTTAACTTATAAAAAAAGAGTTGGCTTGAAAAGACAGAGCTATGTTAGACAAATTTCAAGAGAAAAAATAAGTGGAGTTGAAATTGTTAATGTCGATAAAAATAAAGGGGTAAAAATTGATGTTTGAAATAAATTTAGGACACTATTTAACCTTAAGCGCTATTATTTTTACAATAGGTGTTGCTGGAATATTTTTAAATAGAAAAAATATTATTGTTATCTTAATGAGTATTGAACTTATACTTTTAGCTGTAAATATAAATTTAGTATCTTTTTCAGTTTTTCTAGGCGATCTTACAGGTCAAATATTTACACTTTTTATTTTGACTGTAGCTGCTGCCGAAGCTGCAATTGGACTTGCCATAATAGTTGTTTATTTCAGAAATGCAGGAACAATTCGTGTTGAGGAAATAGATAAATTAAAAGGATAAGATGGAATACATTGTAATATTTTTACCTTTATTAGGTGCATTTTTTTCAGGTTTTTTTGGAAATTTAATAGGTAATAAATTCTCTCAAATTTTAACCTCTGCTTTTGTATCTATCTCGGCAATATTTTCAATTTTAATTTTTTATAATGTTTTAACAAATAATTACGAAAGCAACCTAATAGTTGCTAAATGGATTAATTCGGGAGCACTCAATGTAAATTGGTCTATCAAAATTGATGCATTATCCTCTGTAATGCTTGTAGTGGTTACATTTGTATCATCTCTAGTTCATATTTACTCTATTGGATACATGTCTCATGATCCTCATAAACCAAGATTCATGTCTTATTTATCTTTGTTTACTTTCTCAATGTTAACTTTAGTTACATCAGATAATTTTTTACAATTATTTTTTGGATGGGAAGGAGTTGGATTGTGTTCATATTTTCTAATTGGATTTTGGTTTAAACGTGAAACTGCTAATGCTGCTGCTATTAAAGCATTTTTAGTAAATAGAGTAGGTGATTTTGGATTAGCGTTAGGCATATTCTTAATTTTTTATATGTGCGGAACAATTAATTATGATGAGGTTTTTCAACAAATATCTACACTAAGTCAGAGCGAACTCAATTTTGTGGGTATAAATCTAAATCCAATTAATCTTATTTGCGTACTTTTATTTATTGGTGCAATGGGTAAATCTGCACAATTATTCTTACACACTTGGTTACCTGATGCAATGGAAGGACCTACACCAGTATCTGCATTAATTCATGCCGCAACAATGGTTACAGCAGGAGTTTTTCTTGTTGTCAGATGCTCTCCAATTTATGAGTATTCACCTTTAGCTTTAGCATTAGTGACGATCGTTGGTATGACTACAGCTTTATTTGCTGCAACAATAGCATTAGTCCAAAATGACATAAAAAAAATAATTGCTTATTCAACATGTAGTCAATTAGGGTATATGTTTTTTGCAGCAGGAGTAGGCGCATATAATGTGGCGATGTTTCATCTTTTTACGCATGCTTTTTTTAAAGCACTTTTATTTTTAGGAGCAGGCTCTGTAATACATTCGTTTAAAGATGAACAAGATATAAATTTAATGGGTGGAGTGAACAGAAAACTTCCATACACGTATGTATTGATGCTAATTGGAACACTTGCATTGACAGGTTTTCCTTTACTTTCAGGATTTTATTCAAAAGATGCTATTATTGAGTTTGCTTATCTTAAGGGAACAAATCTAGGTTATATTGCAGCAAGTGTAGGAATATTTACTGCTTTACTAACTTCAATATATTCTTGGAGACTAATTTTTAAAACATTTCACGGTAAGTATAATAACCCAAATGTGTCAATTAATGAAATGCATGAATCACCTGCGGTAATGATCATACCTTTAATGATTTTGGCATTAGGATCAATTTTTATAGGATTTATATTTAAAGATTTGTTTATAGGACCAGATAGTTTTAACAAATTTTGGAAATCTTCAATCTTTTTAATAAATCCACTTAGTTTAGAACATCCTCCATTATGGTTTTTATTAACAACCCCAATTATAGTTACTTTGAGTATACCATTTACTTTTTATATATTTGTAAAAAAAACTAAAATACCATCATTAATAGCTGAAGCTAATAAGCCACTTTATAATTTTTTTAAAAATAAATGGTATTTTGATGAACTTTATGACTTTATTTTTGTTCAACAATCAAAAAAAATTGGTTTGTTTTTTTGGAAAAAAATTGATGGCTCAATAATTGATAAATTTGGACCAGACGGAATATCTCTATTAATTAAAAAAATCTCAAACAGAGCTGTAAAATTTCAATCTGGTTTTATATATCAATACGCCTTTATAATGCTATTGGGATTTTCTGTATTTTTAACAATTTTAATAATTAATTAATGAATTTTCCAATTTTATCTTCTTTAATTTTACTTCCTCTAATTGGATCAGTTTTTATATTTTTTAATAAGTCTACTGAAAAAAATAAAACAATTAAGTATGTTTCAATCTTTATAACCTTATCCAACTTTTTGCTGTCATTATATCTGTGGTATATTTTTGATAAAAGCATCCCAGATTTTCAATTTATTGAAGATAGAGAATGGATATCAGGACTTATTAATTATAAAGTAGGAATTGATGGAATATCTATTCTGTTTGTAATGCTAACTGCTTTTATTACTCCTCTATGTGTAATTTCTGTAATTTCTACAATTAAATATAGACTAAAAGATTTTTTAATAGCTATTTTGATAATGGAGTCACTAATGATTGGTGTTTTTTGTTCACTTGATTTAGTTGTTTTTTATCTTTTTTTTGAAGGTGGTTTAATTCCAATGTTTCTTATAATTGGTATATGGGGTGGTGAAAGAAGAGTTTATTCCGCATTTAAATTTTTTCTCTATACATTGCTCGGTTCTGTATTAATGTTAGTTGCTATAATATCCATATATTGGATTGCAGGCACAACCGACGTACAAGAACTTTATAAAATAGGAATTGATCAAAAATATCAAAATTTGTTATGGTTAGCATTTTTTAGTTCATTCGCAGTTAAAACCCCTATGTGGCCTGTACATACATGGTTGCCAGATGCACATGTCGAAGCCCCCACTGCAGGCTCAGTGCTGTTAGCGGCCATTTTGCTTAAGATGGCAGGCTATGGTTTTATTAGATTTTCTATTGGATTATTTCCCGTTGCCTCAGAATACTTTGTACCACTAGTTTACGTCTTAAGTATTATTGCAATTATTTATACCTCTTTAGTTGCTTTAATGCAGGACGATATGAAAAAGCTAATTGCATATTCTTCAGTAGCACATATGGGTTTTGTTACTCTTGGAATATTTACAATGACACAACAAGGTATCGAAGGGAGTATAATACAAATGATTAGTCATGGATTGATATCTGCAGCTTTATTTTTATGTGTAGGAGTTATTTATGATCGAAGACATACCCGACAAATTAAAGATTACGGTGGATTGGTTTCAGTTATGCCTAAATACGCAATTTTATTTATGATATTTACTTTAGGTGCCGTAGGTCTTCCTGGCACAACAGGATTTGTAGGGGAATTTTTGATTTTATTGGGTGCATTTAAAAAGAGTTTCATAGTTGCCATTTTTGCAAGTATTGGCGTAATATTAAGCGCTGCATATATGCTTTGGCTATATCGTAGAGTAGTTTTTGGAAAAATTGTTAATGCTGATTTAAAAAATATTGTTGACCTTAATAAGTCTGAAAAAATAATTTTGTGGACACTTGCAGTACCATCTATATTCTATGGTTTCTACCCAGAGCCAATTTTTAATACAATAGATGTTTCTATAAACAGTTTAATTCAGACATATAATGCAAATTTAGACATCTATTTTGCGGGTAAAAATTAATGGAAAATATAAACTTAATTACATCTGAAATATTTATTTCTTTGTCATTAATGTCATTGTTAATTCTAGGCGTATTTAAGAATAATAGTTCAAGCATTGTATACAATCTATCAATTTTTACTTTATTCCTGTCTCTTTTGATAAATTTAAATTTATTTAGTTTTAATAATTTTTACCTTTTTAATGGAGCATACAAGGTTGATCACTTATCAAATTTTATGAAAGTTCTTATTATAGTTTCTGGAATATTTGTTATGCTTTCTTCATCTAAATATTTAAAAATTAATAAAATTTTCAAAATCGAGTATCCAATTTTGTTGTTAAGTTCAATTTTGGGTATGTTTATTATGATTAGTTCTAACGATTTAATGGTATTTTATTTAGGTTTAGAATTACAATCTCTTGCATTATATGTTTTAGCCTCTTTTAAAAGGAACGATCAGCTTTCTTCAGAATCTGGGTTAAAGTATTTTGTTTTGAGCGCTTTATCATCTGGATTACTTTTGTATGGATGTTCTTTAATTTATGGTTTTTCTGGATCCACAAATTTTGATCAAATATCAAACAATATTTCTGAGGTACAGTATGGTTTAACATTAGGAATAGTATTTATACTGGTTGGTTTAGCATTTAAAATTTCAGCGGTTCCTTTTCACATGTGGGCACCAGATGTTTATCAAGGTTCCCCAACATCTGTTACAATATTTTTTGCTATTCTTCCTAAGATAGCTGCCTTATCAGTATTTATAAGATTTTTATATGTTCCATTTATTAATCTTATAGATCAATGGCAAACTATAATTATTTTTGTATCCATTGCCTCAATGGTCTTTGGGGCGGTTGCAGCTATAGGACAAAAAAATTTAAAACGTCTAATGGCCTATAGTTCTATAAGTCATATGGGTTTTGCATTAGCTGGACTAGCAGTAGGTACTAATGAGGGAATTCAAAGTTCTCTTATATATATTTCTATATACTTATTAATGAACTTAGCTTTTTTTAGTTGTTTATTTATGTTGAAAAGAAATGATATCTACCATGAAGATTTAAGTGATTTATCTGGTTTATCAAAAAATCATCCAATTTTAGCTTTATGTCTATTAATTTCATTGTTTTCATTAGCTGGTATACCACCATTAGCTGGTTTTTTTGCAAAATTTTATATTTTCTTAGCAGTTATAAAAGAAGAAATGTATTTTTTGGCTATAGTTGGATTGCTTTCAACGGTGGTTGCAGCCTTTTATTACTTAAGAGTAATAAAAACTATTTACTTTGATAGTCAAACAGAAAAATTCGATATTAATCATGATATTGGACTTAAGATTTCTTTATTAGTTTCTACCGTAATAATTTTAATTTATTTTATTTATCCAAGTCCTTTACAGGCACTAATCTCTAAAATAGTAATTTTGTAATGAAACTGTTAAAATTTACTTATAAAAAAGTTATGAGTACAAATGATGTTGCTATAAGAAAAATAAGAAGTGGTATTGAGCAAGGAATCATAATTACAAATGAGCAAAAAAAAGGCAGAGGCAGATTTGGTAATAAATGGATTTCTTTGAAAGGAAATTTATTCACAACAATTTTTTACAAGGTAAATTCAAATTATAATTTAAAAAAAATTACCCAAAAAAACTGTTTATTAATATTTAAAACATTAAAAACTGTTATAAAAAAAATATCTCTATAAAATATCCAAATGATATTCTTATTAATAGTAAGAAGATATGTGGTATTTTACA
>CABZCF010000020.1 GCA_902524235.1 uncultured Pelagibacteraceae bacterium
ATAAAAGTCGGAGGCGCAACTGAGGTAGAGGTCAAAGAGAGAAAAGACAGAGTTGAAGATGCGCTCAATGCTACTAGAGCTGCAGTTGAAGAAGGTATTGTTGTTGGCGGAGGGTGTGCATTGTTATATGCATCACAAGATTTAGATAAGTCTGTCAAAGTAAAAGGTGATGATCAGAAAGCCGGAGTAGATATTGTAAAAAGCGCATTACAAGCCCCAATAAGACAAATCACAAAAAATGCGGGTGTTGACGGATCTGTTATTGTTGGAAAACTTCTTGAGACAAATAAAACCTCTAACGGTTATGATGCGCAAACTGAACAATACGTAGATATGTTCAAAGAAGGCATTATTGACCCTGTTAAAGTAGTTAGAACAGCACTACAAGACGCTGCTTCTATATCTGGTCTATTAGTTACAACAGAAGCTATGATTGCTGACAAACCTGAGGAGAAGGATGCTGGACCAGCTGGAATGCCTCCTGGAGGAATGGGTGGCATGGGTGGCATGGGTGGAATGGGAATGTAATCCCCATTAATTTCAAACAAAAATTCAAAAAGGGCAGTTTTTACTGCCCTTTTTTTTTGTCTTTAAAAGAATCAGATAAAACTAGTATGAAATTAATAAATATATATAAAGCGCGTCTATGAATTCAGAAATAAGAAATATAACAATCATTGCCCACGTTGATCACGGTAAAACTACTTTAATTGATAGTTTAATGAAACAAAGCGGTTCATTTAGAGAAAATGAAGTAGTTGATGAAAGATTGATGGACTCAGGCGAATTAGAAAAAGAGAGGGGAATTACAATTCTTGCAAAACCTGCCTCAATTAATTGGAAAAATTCAAGAATAAATATAATAGATACTCCAGGTCACAGAGATTTTGCTGCAGAAGTTGAGAGAGTTCTAAGTATGGCTGACGGCGCTTTATTATTGATTGATTCAACCGAGGGTGTAATGCCACAAACTAAATTTGTATTATCAAAAGCGCTTAAACAAGGTTTAAAACCAATTGTTATAATTAATAAGTTAGACAAACCAGATCAAAGAGCAGATGAAGTGCTTGACGAAACTTTTGATTTATTTGTTAACCTTGAGGCAAATGAAGAACAATTAGATTTTCCTGTTTTATATGCTAGCGGAAGATCTGGATGGGCATGTGAAGAAATAAATGGAGAAAGAAAAAATCTTCATCCGTTAATGGACTTAATAATAAAACACGTAAGTCCACCAATGTTCGATAAATCAAAACCGTTTGCTATGCTATCTACCCTTCTCTATCCAGATAGTTTTTTAGGAAGAAGTTTGATCGGGCGAATTTCACAGGGTACTGCAAAGGCAAATCAGTATATTAAGGCAATAGATTTAAAAGGGAATAAAGTTGATGAAGGGAGACTTACAAAAATTTTTAGATATGAGGGAACGAAGAAAGTCCCAATAGATACAGGTGAAGCAGGAGACATTGTAGTTATTGCAGGATTAGAAAAAGCAAATGTAGCTGACACTATATGTGATCTTGATATCAATGATCCAATACTAGCAACACCAATTGACCCTCCAACAATGGCAATTCAAATTACTGTAAATAGTTCTCCACTTGCTGGTACCGAGGGTAGTAAGCTTACTAGTACTCAAATAAGAGACAGATTAATTAGTGAAGCGCAGAACAATGTAGGTATCTCTTTTTCTGAGAATGACAATAAAGATTCATTCGAGATAAGTGGAAGAGGAGAATTGATGCTTGAAATTTTATTAACTCAAATGAGGAGAGAGGGATTTGAACTAACAGTTAGCCCCCCTAAAGTTTTATTCAAAATAAATGACAAAGGTGAAAAACAGGAGCCCATTGAGGAGATAACATTGGATCTTGACGAGGAATTTTCGTCTAGAATTATAGACTCGATGAATAGAAGAAAGGGAAAATTAATTGATTTAAAAGATACTGGAAAAAATAAAAAAAGATTAATTTTTCATGCTCCAACTAGAGGATTGATGGGATACACGAGTAGGTTTTTAACTCTAACAAAGGGAACAGGTGTTATTAATAGAATTTTCCACTCATATGGAGACTTTGAGGGCGACATGGATAGCAGAAAAAATGGGGCATTAATTTCTATGGATAAAGGGAAAGCAGTGGCTTTCGCTATATTTAATTTACAGGCTAGAGGTGAGATGTTTGTAACACATAACGATCCAGTTTATGCGGGTATGATTGTTGGGTTAACTCCAAAACCTGGAGATTTAATAATTAATGTTATGAAAGGAAAAAAACTTACAAATATGAGAACTCAAGGTACTGATGAGAATGTAGTGCTTACACCGGTAAGAAAAATGTCAATAGCTGAACAGTTGAGTATTTTAAATAGTGATGAAGCGCTAGAAATTACACCAAAGTCTTGCCGATTAAGGAAGCTGATTCTAGATGCGAATGAGAGGAAGAGATTTGAAAAATCTAAATATTAGATTAACTAATATTTAACCCTTCAGGGTGGATGAAACGTTAATCTAACAAATTTATGCAGTCTTTTTTTTATTAACCACATATGCTCTTATATCAAAATTGAGAAGTTGTATGAATCACTTTTTGGTAGAAATTTTATCCACAATAAATAGTCCAAAAGAAACACAAGGACCGATTCCAAAGGCAAATAATACAGTTCCTATCCCAACTGTACCCCCTAAATACCATCCAATAGAAACAACAGATATTTCTAAAAAAGCTCTAACGAATGCGATGGGTAAATTAGTTTTTTTTTGTAAACCAGTCATAAGTCCATCTCTTGGACCGGGCCCTAAATTTGCAATTAGATAAATTCCACTTCCTATACCAGTAATTAATACAGAACATATTGCTAACACAATTTTTAACTCAAAACTTTCTGGTGTTGATATATATTTTAAACAAACATCAATCATTGCAGCAATAATTATTGCATTTAATACTGTCCCTATTCCTGGTTTTTGATTTAAAAAAACCCACAAAGAAATTACAAAAAGACTTATTAAAAAGGTTATGATTCCAATAGATAAATCAACATAATTTGAAATTCCTTGAGCAAGAACGCTCCATGGTGAAGCTCCTGTAAACGAAACTAAAAGTAAGCCTTCACCTATCCCGAAAAGAGTTAATCCAAAGCAAAGGAAGAAAAAAGTGCTAATTTTTGGTTTAAAATTTAAAGGCTTCTTAGAACTCCATGATACTTTAGGTATATTTCTTATAGTTAAAAACATTTTATGACTATATATTTTAATATTTATTTATGAATTGTTATATTATTTCTATTAATAGATATATTAAATTTTTTCTTATATTTTTAATCTTATTTTTATATCCAGATTATTCGATTTCACACCCACAAGATTATAAAAAATTTAAAGTAATAGAGATGGAAGTCTTAAGAGATGGAAAATTAATAGGATTTAGTAAATATTTCTTTAAATATAAAAATGATTTTTTAGAGGTTAGAAATGAGACTAAATTTGAAGTAGAACTCCTAGGTGTTAAATTATTTACAATCAGTAGCAAAGGTATTGAGAAATATTATAAAAACTTACTTATCTCATTTAATTCTGAAACTTTTCAAAATAAAAAAAGAAAATTTGTGGATTTAAAATTAAGTGAAAATAAGAAAGAATTTAAAATTATTGGATCCTCCTATAAAGGAAATGTTAGTATTAATAGTATTGTAGGTAACTGGTGGAATCATGACATTTTAGAAGCAGATAATCAAATTAGTCCTTTATCTGGTAGTATAAAACCACAAGTAATTAAATTTATAGGAGAAGAAAATATTATTATAAATGATAAGAATTATTTAACCAAACATTATAAATTACAATCTAAAGACCCAAATACACCAGAGGATAAGAAGCTCAATTTTGATATTTGGTATAACAAAGATGAAAATTTAATTTTAAAGATCGTATATGACAAGATGGGTTATTGGGAATATAACGTAATAAATTTCGAAAAAAATTAAATATTAAGAATTCTTAAAAGAATTTGATTCATAAAAGACATAAAAATTACAAAACCTAAAAAAAAAACAAAGTACATAAATGTAACAGCTCGATTTCTTTTTCTTCTTAAAATTACTAAATTCTTATCATCCTCTAATGTAACATCTCTTTTGCCCACTACATGATAATCATAACTATACTTCCAAATTGATGATCCTAGTCTGGTATCTAATTTACTATAATATTCTATCCAAGATACAGACCATCTATAAATTCCATAAAGAATGATTAATACAAAAATAGTTGTGGTCATAATAATTAAATTATATTAAAAAATTATAATATGTCTATCTGGGGAAGTTTAATAGGAGGAATGATTGGCCTTTCACTAGGAGGTCCTTTCGGAATGCTTTTAGGTTCTATTTTAGGTGGAAAAATTTCAAGAGCGAGGGCTCAAGGAGGTTTTTCCGCTATTGGTCAAAGCCAAAAAATTTTTGCGCTATCACTAATTGTTTTATCTGCAAAACTAAGTAAGGCAGATGGTCAAGTAAGTCGTGAGGAATTAATTGCCGTAAAAGATAAGTTAAAAATTCCTGAAAACGAGTTAGATGAAGTGGGTAAAATATTTAATCGAGCAAAAGATGAGAGCACTGGATACGAGCCATACGCCCAACAAATTGCACAATTTTATAAAGGAAATTTAAACGTTCTAGAGGAAGTTATTAATATTCTATTTTATATAGCAGAGTCCGATGGAAAGGTAAGCCTTGAAGAAACAAAAATGATCGAAAATATAGCCTATATTTTTGGATTAAGTGAAACACAATATAATAGTATCAAAGAAAGTAGAAAATCATCAGATAAGTTAAACCCTTATATGGTTTTAGAAAGCAGCCCTGACGATGATTTACAAACAATTAGAAAAAGATATTTAAAGTTATCTAAAGAACATCATCCAGACTTACTTTTAAGTAAAGGAGTTCCTGAAGAGGTAATTCAGGAAAGTAAAAAGACAATGAGAGCTATAAACTCTGCATGGGATCAAATTCAAAAACTAAAAAAAAATTAGAATTGTTCAGACTCTGTTGAGCCTTCCATTGCCGTCGTAGAACTTTTACCACCACTTATAGTGTTAGATACTGCGTCAAAATAAGAAGTACCAACTTCTCTTTGGTGTTTAACACTAGTGTAGCCATCCTTTTCTCTGTCAAATTCTTGCTGTTGAATTTTAGAGTATGCGGCCATTCCATCTTTTTTATATTTTTCAGCAAGTTCAAAGATCGCAATATTTTGAGTATGAAATCCTGCTAAAGTTATAAATTGAAACTTATAACCCATTTCACCAATTTTTCTCTGAAAAGTTCCAATTTCATCATCAGATAAATGTTTCTTCCAATTAAAAGATGGGGAGCAATTATAAGCTAACAATTTCCCAGGAAATTTTGAGTGAATTGCATCAGCAAATTTTTTAGCTTCCTCTAAATTAGGGGTTGCAGTTTCACACCAAATTAAGTCTGCATAAGGAGCGTAAGCAAGTCCTCTAGAAATTGCTTGTTCTATTCCAGCTTTAACATAATAAAATCCTTCAGGTGATCTCTCCCCTGTTAAAAAAGGTTTATCATTATCATCATGATCGTTAGTTATTAATTTTGCGGCGTTAGCATCAGTTCTTGCAAGAATTATTAATGGTACATCTGCAATATCTGCAGCTAACCTTGCAGCTTTCAAATTTCTAACTGCGGTTCCAGTTGGTACTAAAACTTTTCCACCCATATGCCCACATTTTTTTTCACTTGCTAACTGATCTTCAAAGTGCACACCAGCTGCGCCCGCTTTAATAAATTTTTTAGTTAATTCAAAAACGTTTAATGGACCACCAAAACCAGCCTCACCATCGGCTATAATAGGTAACATATAATCTGTTCTATCTTTAGAATCCATTTCACCATCTTTAATTTCCATATGTTGAATTTGATCTGCTCTTACTAAAGCATTATTAATACTATCCACAAGTTTTGGAGCGCTATCAAAAGGGTATAATGATTGATCAGGATACATCTCTCCAGCAGTATTTGCATCAGCAGCTACTTGCCACCCACTGACATAAATAGCTTTTAAACCAGCTTTTGCATGTTGAACCGAATGATTCCCAGACAGTGAACCCAATGTATTTACGTAAGGTTCAGTGTTAAGTAAGTTCCACAATTTTTTAGATTGTTGTTCACACATTGAATACTGTATTTTTATTGAACCTCTTAAACGCTCTACCTCTTCCGGTGTATAATCTCTTTTAATGCCCGCAAATCTTTTTAGATCATATGAAACTTTTGATTCTGAACTCATTTAAACCCCTCAATTTAAATGTTGAATATATTACGTGATGATAATGAACTAGTTGTTGTTAAATTCGTTAGTAAACTCATTCATACCACTTGAACCCCAATCACAATGGTCGTCTCTTAAATAGATTCCTGACTTATTTCTTTTATCGGAAGTGTCTTGGTGGCTGTTTTGAGCCTTATTTTCCTGCGTATTTAAATTGTTTTTGTCGTTCATGAGAATAATATAATTTACAATATTTACAAAATCTATAAAAAACATTGAAATACTTGTAAATTTGATAAATTTTTTGTAAAATTAAATTTACAAAATTTACATAATGCAAGAAAATATTGATAGTAAAATTGGTAATAAAATAAAGAGTTTTAGACTGAAACTAGGACTGCAGGCAAAAAAACTTGCTGAACTTGTTGGTATTTCTCCAACGTATTTAAATCTAATTGAAAACGGAAAAAGAAAATTGGACGGGGACTTGCTCTTAAAGATGTGTCAAGAATTAAGAATAGAGATATCAGATTTAGTTGATGATAACATAATTACTTTAAATAACTCTAAAAGTGCTATTTCAAAAAATTTAGATAAAAAAGATCTAAAATCTCAAAATTTAAAAATTGGACCAAAAATTAGAGCATTTAGACGGCAACTTGGTATCCAAGCAAATAAACTAGCAGAGCAAACAGGTATATCAGCTAGTTACTTAAATTTAATTGAAAGCGGAAAAAGAAATATTGATAGTAATTTAGTTATTAAAATTTGTAATGAGTTAAAAATTAATGTTTCTGACTTAACAAGCAAATCTGATGTAAATCTTGAAAATAACATATCAGAACTTTTAAGTGATGAATTATTCGAAGATCTAGATATTTTAGGTCCTGAAGTAAAAGATTTAGTTGCATCAAATCCTAAAATTGCAAAAGCATTAATAAAATTAGGTGATAATTTTAAACAAAAAGATATTGAAATAGTAAATAAAGTGGAAAATTTCTCAGGTAAAATTATTGATAAAAGAAAAGCTGCATTTCCGGGGGAAATAGTTTCGGATTTTTTACAAGAAAATAAAAATTATTTCCCAGAATTAGAAAAATTTGCTGAAGATGTATTTAATGAAATCAAAATAAATAATAGAGCTACATACTTATCATTATGTAATTATTTAAAAAGAAAATACGCTGTAAAAGTAAAAGATGTTTTACCTAAGGAAGGTAAACCTTTTTCAAAAATTTTTGATCAAAAAAATAGAGAACTTTTGTTGAGTGATTATGTGGCACTTGAAACTAAAAAACTTTATGCGGCAGCTCAAGTTGCTCAGGAAGGAGCAATAAATATTATAGAAAAATATCTTTCAAATTTTAAATTTCCGTCCGAAGAGTCGAAAAAATTAACAAAAGTTGCACTATTAAATTACTGTGGTGCAGCAATTTTAATGCCGTATAAAATGTTTCATAATGAATGTATAAAACAGAAATACGATTTAGAATTAATACAAAATACATTTGCTTGTACATTTGAACAAATTGCACATAGAGTCACTTGTTTACAAGATCCTAAGTTACCTGGTATTCCTTTTCATTTTTTAAGAGTAGATGTTGCTGGCAACATATCTAAAAGATTTTCATTATCTGGAATTGAAATTCCGCGGTATGGAGGCGCATGTCCACGTTGGAATGTTTACTCTGCTTTTTCAAGACCTGGTGTTATTCAAGCAGCAGTGAGCAAGATGACCAATGGTGAAAAATATGTTTGTATTGCAAGAACTGTTGAAAAGGGAGTAGGAAAATATGGTCAAAAAAAAAGTATGCTTTCAATCGGCCTAGGATGTGAAGCGAAATATGCCAAAGATTTTATTTACACTGAATATATGGACCTTAGTGATAAAAAATCAGAAATTCCAATTGGAGTATCATGTAGAACATGTGACAGATTAGATTGTTCACAAAGAGCATTTCCGCCGCTTCATAAAAAATTTGATGTTGATATAAATAATAGAGGTGTATCAGTCTACGTCACAGAATAAACTAGCTATTTTTTTTTTTCGATCTTTCCCTAGATAATAATTGAGTTAAAGAGTCTACCATAGCATCAGATGCTTTAAATATTTCAGTTGATTTATATTCATTTGAAAGGTTTTTCTCTGGATTTGTTTTGTCCTCAATTACTATACCTTTATCAGGTGCATTATCTTTAATATAAATGAGTATTAGCCAATCCTCATCACTTGACTCGTCCCATTTGATAAAAATCTCTCCTGTTTCAAATCTTCGATCAATACATCTAAAAATTGACATATGCCTTGTTATATGTCGTTTATTTAATTGAAAAACTAAACTAGATGCACTTCTATAAAAACTTTCTAAAGACAGCTCTATCTTTTGTCTTTCAAGAGAGTATTCTCTTTCTTTTCTTAAAAGAGTTTCTCTATCATCAGTTTCAGATGTTTTAACACCTAATGCCTCCACCCTCTCTCTTATTTTTTGATCTCTAATTAATCTGTATTTTTCCTTAAGCTTTTCTATTCTTTCCTGGAGACCTGAATAATCTTCTCTTTGTTCTTTTAGAGATGTTTTTTCGAGTTTTTCAAGCTCCTTGATTTCTCTTATTCTAAATCTTTCAATTTGTTTTTCTAATTTAATTTCTTGTAAAAATCTTTTTTGTTTTTCAGCCTGTTCTTTTCTAAGTAAAGCCTGCTCTTTTCTCAAAAATAATTTTATATCTTTAGCCCGCTCCCTCTCTAATTTCTCCTCATCTTTTAATTGTTTTTCTTTTTCTTTTAAAATTTTTTCCTCAATTTCTTTTTTTTCAATTTCGATTCTCTCTTTTTCCTCTCTTTCTTTCTCTATTTTTTCGATTTTAATCCTTCTGTTTTCATCAGCTTTTAAAGTTTTATATTCTATTATTTTGTCATCTACTCTTTGGAAAAAAGATTGTATTGCCTGATCTATTTTTAGAAAATTGAAACTAAATTTAAAAGAAAAATTATCTTTGAATTTGTTTTGTAGTCTTATTATATTAAGAATTATTCCACTTTTATTTTTTTTTAATACTTCAGTTTTATTATTTTTCCGTAATAATTTTCTTTTAAAATTTTTAATCTTTTTTTTTG
>CABZCF010000021.1 GCA_902524235.1 uncultured Pelagibacteraceae bacterium
ATACCTTCAGGTCGAAAATTATTAGATTTAAAAAAAATTATTGAAACTAAATACAAACTAATTTTAAATATTAATTTTAAGGACAAAAAATCAAATACTTTTTTTTGGTTTATTTCAAAGAATAAAGAGGAGCCAAGAATAGCAAATAGATTTGAAGAGTATGGCTCTGATCTTGAACAACCATTGGCTATAGCTAGAGATATTAAAAAATTATACGAAAAGATTTCTGATCAAAATTTATCAATAACCGTTGCAGATTTCCTGGTTGATAATGATGAGTTGAGACATGTAGTAAGAAGAATTTTTATTTCTGAAAAATTTCAATATTCTGAAATTCAAGATAACACCATTAGTGAGTCTTTAGTACCAATAGACATGTTAAGGCTTAAATTGTCTTTTTTTGGGGCACAAAAATTTGATCCAAGGTCAGATAAATGGTTAAGAATCTGTATGTATCAAGGAGCTCCATTAGTAAATGAATTAAAAAATTCAGATGATAACTGGATATACAATTCTATAAATTAGTTATGATGTCTTTTAGTGAAATAGAAACTGTTTCAAAACGTGCTTCAAAAGCAATAGGATATTCTTGGGGAATTTCTGAAGAGATTGGAAAATCAATTAGAGTTCTTGAAATGTTTAATCTACCTGGTATTTCAACTTTGAGTCAATATTTTAAAAAAATAAAAAATAATCATCCAAAAAAATTGAAAAATATTTTAAAAATTAATAAATCAGATGACGAGCTTTGCCCTATATATACTGGTGTAAGTATTTTAGATAATTGTAGAAAATTAGAGAATTTTAATATAATTAAGTTTTTCAATATAAATTATCCTCTGTTAATCATACCATTCTTAAGTAGATCGTCAGAGATTATTAACAAACCAATATATGTAATTTTAGATGAAGGAAAATATATACTTAATAGCAACAAAACTATTCTTACAAATATTGAAAAAATTAATGATTTTAAAAGTGCTAAAGAGCTAATAATTGAATTTGGGGAAAACAAAAATTCATTTACAGATACAGAGTGGAGGGAGTTATATAAGTTGTCTGAGGATACATTTGTTCCTGAGTCAGACAATTTAAAAAATTCTGCTGCGGGAGCTGGTTTGACTGATAATGACTAATAAAAATAAAAAAACAATACAACCACTTGATGGAACAAAAGTTCCTAGGTTTGCTGGACCTTCTACTTTTGCGAGATTGCCGGAAATTAGAGATGTAGATAAATGCAATATAGCTGTTGTTGGTATTCCTTTTGATGCTGGAACTAGCTTTAGACCAGGAGCAAGGTTTGGACCTCAAAGTGTAAGACAAGCATCAAGACATTTACGAACAAATTATCATCCTAATTATGACGAAGAGCCTTTTAAAATTCTTCAAGTTGCTGATGCAGGTGACTTAGTTTGTAACCCTTTTAAAATTGATGAAGCAATAAAACAAATAGAAAAAAGTGCTAGCGATTTACTAGATAAAGTTGATGGACTAATTAGCATCGGAGGAGATCATACTATTGCATTTCCTTTGCTTAAAGCAGTCAACAAAAAATTTAAAGGCCCTGTTGCTCTAATTCACTTTGACGCTCATCTTGATACGTGGGATACATATTTTGGAGCACCTTTTACTCACGGTACTCCTTTTAGAAGAGCGAGAGAAGAAAATTTATTTCTCGATAATGCTTCTATGCATGTAGGCATACGTGGACCCTTATATAGTAGAGATGACTTGAAGAACGATGCGGACTTCGGATTCAAAATTATCCATTGCGATGAATTTCAATCCCAGGGCATAGATAAAATTGTAAAAAGAATTAGGGAACGAGTGGGCGATAATCCATTATATTTGTCAATTGATATAGATGTTTTGGATCCAGCATTTGCACCAGGAACAGGAACTCCAGAAATAGCAGGAATGACAAGTAGAGAAATGGTTAATGTTTTACGAGGTCTTTCAGGCTTAAATTTAGTTTCAGCAGATGTGGTAGAGGTATCACCAGCTTATGACCATGCTGAAGTTACTTCCCTAGCAGCAGCTACCATAGTCTATGAGCTTATAAACTTGTTTGCAAAAATAAAAAGATAGGATATTTTTCAAAATGCTAAATAAAAGAAAATTTTATATTAATGGTCAATGGGTAGACCCAATAAAACCTAACGATTGCAATGTCATAAATCCATCTACAGAAGAAAATTGTGCTGTAATTTCAATTGGTAGTAAAGAAGATATAAATCTAGCAGTTAAGTCAGCAAAAGATGCATTTAATGAATGGGCGTTTACTTCTAAAGAGGAAAAAATAAAATTATTAGAAACCTTATATTCGAATTATAAAAAAAGATGGGCAGATTTTGCAAATGCAATTACCATGGAAATGGGTGCTCCAAAAGATTTCGCAACAAAACTTCAAGCTGGAACTGGTGCGAGCCATATGAAATCATTTATTAAATATTTAAAAAATTTTGAATTTGAAAAACCTTTAGGAGAACATGCTCCTAATCAAAGATTATTATATGAACCTAAAGGAGTTTGTGCTCTTATTACTCCGTGGAATTGGCCAATGAATCAAGTTTGTTTAAAAATTATGCCAGCTTTATCCGCAGGATGTACAATGGTTTTAAAACCATCTGAACTTGCTCCATTATCTTCAATGATACTTGCTGAAATTATTGATGAAACGAAATTCCCTTCCGGTGTATTTAATTTGGTTAATGGTAATGGTGAAATAACCGGTAATGCATTAACTAGCCACCCAGATATAGATATGATTTCATTCACAGGGTCAACACGGGCAGGTGCATTAATTTCAAAAAATGCAGCAAATGATTTTAAAAGAGTAAGTTTGGAATTAGGTGGTAAGGGAGCAAATATTGTTTTTAAAGATGCTGATTCAGATGCAGTAGAAAGAGGCGCAACAAGATGTTTTAGAAATTCCGGACAATCTTGTAATGCGCCTACAAGAATGTTGGTTGAAAAATCTATATATAAAGCCACAGTTGATAGATTAATTAAGTTCGCAAATGATTTTAAAGTAGACGATCCAACAAAAGAGGGAGATCATATTGGTCCAGTAATTTCAGAAACACAATTTGATAAAATACAAGGTTTAATTCAAAAAGGAATAGATGAGGGTGCCAATCTTGTTGCTGGAGGACTAGGAAAGCCAGATGGTTTGAGCAAAGGTTATTATGTCAAACCTACAGTATTTGCGGATGTTAAAAACAATATGGAAATCGCTCAAACAGAAATATTCGGACCCGTATTATCAGTGATGCCATTTGAAACTGAAGAAGAAGCTATATCAATTGCGAACGATACCGCTTATGGATTAACAAATTATATTCAATCACAAGACCAGGCTAAAGTTCAAAGAGTTGCAAGGAAACTAAGGTCGGGAATGGTTGATGTTAATGGTGCTGGCATTGCTGTAGATGCTCCATTTGGAGGTTTTAAACATTCTGGAATAGGAAGGGAAGCAGGGCAAGACGGACTTCTTGAATTTTTAGAAGTAAAATCTGTAGGTGGCTGGAGTTAGTTTATTATAGATTTATTTTTTACTCCCTCTAAAAAAAATAAACATTTTTTTATTTCACTTAATTCTATAAATTCATCTATTTTGTGCGCTTGTTCAATTGAACCAGGTCCACACACAACAGTACTAATTCCAATCTCCTGAAACAATCCTGCCTCTGTACCAAAAGATACTACCTCTCTCTCATTGTCTCCAGTAATACTTGATACAAACTCACATGCTTTAGAATCATTAACTCTATTAAATCCTATTATTTCTCCTATTATTTCTTTTTTAATTGAGGAATGTGTATAAATCTTTTTCATCTCTGGTAATAATTGTTCACTAGCATATTTATCTATCTCTTCATTTAAAAATAAACCATCTTGTTTATTTATAGGTCTTGTCTCCCAATTAACATGGCACTTGTCAGCAATTACGTTGTGTGCAATACCCCCAAAAATTCCCCCAATAGATAATGTTGAGTAAGGAGGATCAAATATAGAATCTTTTAGTTGTCTATTTTCCAAATCTTTTCTTAATGAAATAAGTTTATTAACATATCTTGTTGCAAACTCCGCTGCATTAACTCCTTCATCAGGCTTTGAACTATGCCCAGCAAGACCCTCGAAATAAGTTGTGTATTCATAACAACCTTTATGTGAGTCTATAATTTTCATTTTTGTAGGCTCACCAACTATACAAATACCATTTGTTATATTTCTCTTTTTTAATTCTTTAATTAAAAGAGGTGCCCCAATACAAGCAGTCTCCTCATCAAATGTTAAAGAAAAATGAATATCCCTTGAAAGATTTGAATTTGAAAAAACTTCAGCAAATGCTAAAGAGCAAGCTAAAAAACCCTTCATATCACAAGATCCTCTTCCATAAAGTTTATCACCTTTTATCTCTGCCTTAAAAGGATCAGTCGACCAGCCTTTTGAAATAGGCACCACATCCGTATGTCCAGATAAAATAATTGGTTCTACCCCATTCGGTTCCTTTGCTTTTAATGTAGCAAAAAGGTTTACTCTTTTTTTGTTTTCATCAAATACTTTAAAAGAGGATGCTCCATGGTTTTTTAGAATATCTTCACAATAATTAATCAGTGATGAATTATTTTCCCCTGATATTGTTTTGAAAGCTATAAGATCCTTAAGAATCTTTATTGATTTTTCGTATAATTTGTTATCTATATTTGCCACAATCTATTTATATATTATTATTATGAAAGAACAAATAACCTTCAATGACTTTGATAAAGTCGATATTCGTTTAGGAACAGTTATTTCTGTAGAAAAAAACGAAAAAGCAAGAAAACCTTCATTGGTACTAAAAGTTGATTTTGGTTCAGAAATTGGAGTAAAGCAATCATCGGCTCAAATAACTCATTTTTATAACAGAGATAATTTAGTTGGAAAACAAGTTATTGGCGTTTGTAATTTTCCAGAGAAAAATATTGCTGGGGTTGTTTCACAGGTGCTTATATTAGGATCTATTGACAGAGAGGGAAAGGTTACATTGCTTCATCCTTCCCAAAAAGCTGAAGATGGACTACCTATAGCATAGATAAATGCATCCTGAACTATTGTCACTTTTTTTATTTATGCTTGGTACAGGATGTTCTCCTGGGCCCAATAACATAGTTGCATCATACTCTGGTTTCAACTTTGGTATAATGAAAACCATACCACACATGCTTGGAGTAATACTTGGATTTACAATGATGGTGAGTGTTTTAAATTTCGGACTTATAAATATATTTAAAATATATCCTTTGCTTAAAGAAATTTTAAAGATTTCAGGATCTATTTTTTTAGTTTATCTATCATATAAAATTGCATTTTCAACAAATATTGATAAAGAACATGAGCAAAATCCTGTAAAGTTTTTTGAAACTTTTTTATTTCAATTTTTAAATCCCAAAGGTGTAATTATAGGAATCATATGCGTTTCAACTTATGTAGAAACTGGGGTAAATTTTCTAAATCATTCTATATGGGTAATTAGTGTTTCTTTTATTTGTGCTATAATAAGTATCAATTTATGGACTTTGATAGGTAAATTCTTAAGGAAATTTGCGACAAATGAAAAATTTATTAAGTTGTTTAATTATGCTATGTCAGTGCTTCTATTAGGTTGCATAGCAACATTTTATTATTAATTATGAAACCGGGAAATAAAAATTCTTACAACTCTTTAAAATCTATGAAAGTAGATGGGAATGATTATAAATATTATTCAATTTCAGAGGCTGAAAAAAATGGCTTAACAGGAGTATCTAAATTACCTAAATCACTCAAAGTTTTATTAGAGAATTTACTAAGATATGAGGATGATGTTTCTGTAACTAAGTCACAAATACATGCTATTCATGAATGGTTAAAAAATAAAAAGTCAAAAACTGAAATTGCATACAGACCTGCTAGAGTTTTGCTTCAGGACTATACAGGTATTCCTGCTGTTGCCGACTTAGCAGCAATGAGAGAAGCTGTAAAAGAAAAGAAGAAAGATCCAGATACTATAAACCCATTATCTACAGTAGATCTTGTAATTGATCACTCGGTTCAAGTAGATAAGTTCGCGAATAAAAATTCTTTTGAAAAAAATGTTGACATAGAGTTCGAGAGAAATGGAGAAAGATATTCCTTTTTAAAATGGGGGCAGCAAGCATTTAACAATTTTAGAATAGTTCCTCCTGGAACAGGAATATGTCACCAAGTAAATCTTGAATATTTATCAAAAGTTGTTTGGAGTGAAGAGTTTGATGGTACAAAATATTTGTTTCCTGATACATTAGTAGGTACTGACAGTCATACCACAATGGTAAATGGTTTATCGGTCCTAGGTTGGGGGGTAGGGGGTATTGAAGCTGAAGCAGGTATGCTTGGACAACCCATATCAATGTTAATACCTGAAGTAATTGGTTTTAATTTATTTAATAAAATGCCGGAGGGCACAACTGCCACAGACTTAGTTTTAACAGTTGTTAAAATATTAAGAGACAAAGGTGTAGTTGGTAAATTTGTAGAATTTTACGGCGATGGATTAAAGAATTTAACACTTGCTGATAGAGCAACGATAGCAAATATGGCACCAGAGTATGGGGCTACATGTGGTTTTTTTCCAATTGATGATGAAACTCTAAAGTATCTAAAATTTTCAGGAAGAGATGAAAAAACACTAAAAATTGTAGAGAGCTATGCAAAAGAGCAAGGTTTATGGTCATCTAATGATATCGAATTTTCTGACACAGTTTCGCTTGATATGTCTTCAATTGTTCCAACTATTTCTGGACCTAAAAGACCTCAAGATAAAGTTCTATTAAGTGAGGCTAGTAAGAATTTTACAAAAGTTTTTAATGAAACTACTAAAAGAAAACAGAAAAAATCTTCAAAAGTTATAAATACTGATTATGAAATTTCTGATGGATCAATATTGATTGCAGCAATAACATCTTGCACAAATACATCTAATCCAAATGTATTAATAGGAGCAGGGTTATTAGCAAAAAAGGCGACAGATTTAGGTTTGAAAACAAAGCCTTGGGTTAAAACATCTTTAGCACCTGGTTCACAAGTTGTTACCGATTATTTGGATAAAGCAGGTTTAAGTAAATATTTAGATGAATTAGGATTTAATTTAGTGGGATATGGTTGCACAACCTGCATTGGTAATTCAGGTCCACTTTCCGATGAAATAGTTGATGCGATTGAAAAAGATAATCTCTACACAGTATCAGTATTGTCAGGAAATAGAAATTTTGAGGGAAGAATATCACCTCACATTAAAGCCAACTTTTTGGCCTCACCCCCTTTAGTTGTCGCTTATGCAATTGCCGGCCATATGGAGGTAGATATTTACAAAGATGCAATCGGTATAAGTAAAAACGGCCAAGAAATATTTCTAAAAGATATTTGGCCTAGTAACAAGGAAATAGAGGAGATTTTACAAAGTTCTTTGAGTGCAGACATGTTTGTAAATAGATATTCAAATGTTTTGGAGGGACCATCTCAGTGGCAAAAAATTAAAACAGAACCTTCAAGTATTTATAAATGGGATGAAAGCTCTACATATGTTAAAAAGCCACCTTTTTTTGATAACTTACCAGATAAACCAGAGGGGTTCAAATCAATTAAAGATGCTAGACCACTTCTAATCTTAGGTGACATGGTAACAACAGATCATATTTCTCCCGCAGGATCCATACAAAAAGAAAGTCCAACTGGTGAATATTTTATGAAGAATCAAATATTACCAAAAGATTATAATTCTTATGGATCAAGAAGAGGAAACCATGAAGTTATGATGCGAGGCACGTTTGCAAATATTCGAATTAGAAATGAGATGGCTCCTGGTACTGAGGGAGGATTTACAAAACTTTATCCAGAAAACAAAGTCATGCCAGTTTATGATGCCGTGGTAGAATATAAAAAAAGAGGTACAGATTTAGTTGTAATAGGAGGCAAAGAATATGGGACTGGTTCTTCAAGAGATTGGGCAGCAAAAGGCACTAAATTATTAGGAATTAAAGTTGTTATAGCGGAAAGTTTTGAAAGGATACATAGATCAAATCTTATAGGTATGGGAATTTTGCCATTACAATTTACTGATGGATTTAATAGAAATAAATTAAATTTAGTAGGTTCTGAGTTGATAACTATTTTGGACTTCGAAAAGGGAATTAATCCAACAGATAAAGTGAAGGTAGAATTTAAGTATGCTACTGGAGATACAAAAATTATAGAAACAATTTGCAGAATAGACACAAAGAACGAGCTTGAATATTACAAAAATGGGGGAATACTCCAATATGTTCTTAGAAACATGATATGAATGATCAAGAATTCGACATTATAAATAGAGAGACAAAAAAACAAAAAACTATTGATTTTGTTAAGAAAAATAAAAATATTTTTTTTGTTTTAATTTTATCGTTTATTTTTTGTGTAATAGGTTTCTTTTCTTATGAAATTTACTTAAATAATAAACGTTCAAATTTAGCAAATAAATTTAATAATTCTGTAAATTCACATAAAATAGATAATAATGAAAATATTCTAAATAATATGGTTGAAATCATTAATTCAAATGACAAAACATATTCACCATTGGCTTTATATTACTTGTTAGATAATAATTTAATTTCATCAACAGATGAAATAAACAAATATTTTGACATAATCATAAATGATTTAAGCTTAGATCAACATCTAGTCGATCTAAATATATATAAAAAAACTCTTTATAATGCTGATAGTTTAACTGAAAACGAACTATTACGAATGATAGAGCCTATTTTAAAAAATGAAAACATATGGCAGTCGCATGCTATGTATTTATTAGCGGAATACTATTATTCAAAAGGGAACAAGGAAAAGTCATTAACCTATTATAAATCAATAGTTTCAAAAACTAATAGTAATTCTCAGATAAAGCTTGAAGCAAGAAAAAGAATCCAAAGAGACTTTAGTGAATAAAAATTTTTGTTTAATTATTTTTTTTATATTTTTAATTGGTTGCTCAATAGATAATAAAAGTGGAATATGGTCTAAAAATAAACAAATAAAGTCAGCCAATCAATATAAAGATATAATTTTTGAGGATAATAAAGAAGTATCACAAGAAATTAATAAA
>CABZCF010000022.1 GCA_902524235.1 uncultured Pelagibacteraceae bacterium
GCTCTCTTCTAAAAATGAATACGTTGAGCCTGAAAATAGAAATATAGCTCTTTCTTTTCAAGAAAACGCTTTGTTTCCTCACTATACTTTAAAAAAGAACATATATTTTGGAGCAGATAGAAATAAAGGAAATGGAGTAAGGAAAATTGATCCTAGAAAAATTATTAAAATTTTAAATATTGAAAAAATATTAAATAAATACCCACATCAGATAAGTGCTGGAGAAGCTCAAAGAGCTTCACTTACAAGGGCACTCGTATCTAACCCTGACTTACTTTTATTGGATGAGCCTTTATCTAACATAGATGAAAATTTTAAAGAAGAAATTCAGGTTAAATTAAAGCAAATTTTAAAAGACCATAAAATTACAACCATTATAGTTACACATGATTCCTACGAGGCTTTTTATTTAGGTGATAAATGTGGAATTATATTAGAAAAAAAACTTAAACAATTTGATGAACCTTATAATGTTTATCATTATCCAAACTCTATAAATGTGGTTAATTTTTTAAATAGAGGAGTATTAGTCCCAGCAAAAGTGACCGGTCAATATACTCTCCAAAACGATGATCTTGGCTTAATAAAGGGAAATTTTGTTAACGAACATAAGGTTGGTACAAAAGTTAAACTTCTTTTACAACCTGAAGACTTAGAACACGATGATAAAAGTAATTTACAATTAGATGTGGTAGATAAAAAGTTTAAGGGTACAAACTTTATTTATACTTTAAAAACAAAAAGTAATAAAAATATCTCAGTTTTTGTCCATTCCCATCATGTCCATCAGCACCAAATAAATGACAAGTTTGGAATTAAAAATCCTATACATATTAAACATTTAGTTTGTTTTTAAATATTGAAATTTTTAATATAAAATTATTTATAATTTTTTTTATTTCGGATATAATAAGTTATGGGGTGTCGAAAGACTGAGATTAAACCCATGGAACCTGTCCGGTAATTCAGAAAGGGAATATGGAGAAACAAATTTTTTTAAGTCAATCAATCACAATATCATTAGTTTTAGTTTTATCATTTTTATTTATAATTTTTGGAATTTATTATTCTAAGAAGCACCAAGGAATTAATAACTATTTGTTGGCTAATAGATCGGTTGGAATTTTTTCTTTAACTGCAAGTTTAGTTTCTTCGGCACTTGGTACCTGGATCTTGTTTGGACCAGCATCCGCAGCTACATGGGGTGGAGTAGGGGCAGTTGTTGGATACTCTCTGGGTACAGCATTTCCACTTTTCGCGTTAATTTTTTTATCCAAAAAGTTTAGAAAATTTTATCCAAATTGCAGAACACTAATTGAGGTTGTTAGACTTAAGTATGGAAAAAATCTTTATAAATTAATTTTGTTATTATCTGTATTTTATATGACAATTTTTTTAATCGCAGAAGTCACTGCAGTTGCAATGTTATTAAATTACATTTCTGGAACCAAACTTTGGATTACTGCATTAATTATAATATCAAGCTCCCTAATATATACACTTTATGGAGGGCTGAGAGCTTCGATATTTACAGATAATATACAATTTATTATTTTACTAATTTTAATTATTTTAGCTTTTTCATATTTAATTTCATTTAATCAAGATCAATTTAGTTTTAATTATATAAATAAGAATAACCCATCATTATTAAGTATAAACTACATTCCAAATTTCACAGCCGGTATAACTTTTTTTATAGCTGTAGCAGCTACAAATCTTTTTCATCAAGGTAACTGGCAGAGAGTTTATGCTGCACAAAACGATAAGGTATTAAAAAACAGTTTAATATTTTCATCTTTAATTATAATTCCTGTTGTTTTCTTGATGGGTTTTTCGGGCTTAGTTGCAATATCAGCAAAGAGCAATGTTGTTCCTGATTTGGCATTTTTTGAATTATTATTAAAAGATCAATTTTTTACAATTTCTATAATTGTAATATTTTTGTCTATATCGTTGACTGTGAGCAGCATCGATACAATTATAAACGCAATTTCAAGTTTAATAATTGTTGATGGTGTAAAAATTATAAAATTTAATAATAGTTTATTAATTTCAAAACAAATAATTATAATTATATGTTTATTTGCGTTTTTAGTTGCATCTCAAGGAATAAGTATATTATACTTATTTTTAATTGCTGATTTATTATGCTGCGCGGGTGTAATGACGGTTTTCTACGGTTTCTATAACAGGAATTTTTCTGAAAAAAGTGCTTATTTATCTATTATATTTGGCTTAACAATTGGATTATTGCTATTTCCTAGTCAAGATTTTTCAAAATCTATATTAGTTGGATTGTTAATCCCATCTAATTACTTTCCTGAATTTATATCTAATTCTTTATTATTTCTGTCATTTTTAACCGCAACATTTGCTCCTGTAATAACTTGGAAAATTAAGTAAAATGTTTATTATATATTTATGTTTAGTTATGTAATACCATTTTTAGTTTTATTATCAATCATAGTGTTTATTCATGAATATGGACACTATTATTTTGCAAAAAAATATGGTGTTGGTGTTACAGCTTTTTCAATAGGTTTTGGAAAAGAATTATTTGGATGGACAGATAAATCTGGGACAAGATGGAAATTTTCTTTAATACCTCTAGGTGGGTATGTAAAGTTCTTTGGTGATCACAATATCTTTAGTGATTACAATCGCGAGGAATTAAGAAAAAAATATAGTGCGGAAGATCAAAAAAAATTATTCGCATTTAAACCCTTGTATCAAAGAAATTTAATTTTATTCGGAGGTCCATTAGCAAATTTTATTTTGGCTTTTATAATATTTGTTTGTGTATTTATGTTTGTAGGAAAAGATTTTACAACGCCTTCAATTGCTGAAGTTCAGAAGGATAGTCCAGCAGAAATTTATGGTCTAAAAAAGAATGATATAATAGTCGAGATAAATGATGAAAAGGTAAACAGCATACTAGATGTATCAAAATTTATAATGCTTTCAAATACTGAATTTATTAAATTTACTGTTCTAAGAAACGATATTGAATTTAAAACAAAAGTAAAACCAAATGAAATTGAGACTAAGGACGAATTTGGAAATCCAATCAAAAAAAGAATAGTCGGAATTCAATTGACACCTTACAATGACAATATAGATCATGTTAAACTTGGGCCAGCAAAGGCAACATATTTTGCTATAAAAGAAATTTATTTTATCAGTATAAAATCTTTACAATATATGTGGGGCTTAATTCAAAAAATGTGGGGCAAGGGTTATGGAGATATTAATCAATTAGGTGGACCAATTAAAATTGCACAAATCTCAGGCAAAGTTGCTGAATTTGGTTTTTTACCTTTTATAATGACTATGGCTTATATTTCAATAAGTCTTGGTTTGGTTAATTTATTTCCAATACCTTTATTGGATGGAGGGCATATCACGCTTAATACAATTGAGGCAATTAGAGGAAAAGAGTATAATAGGAAAACTATAGAAATTTCTTTTCGAATCGGAATAGCAATCCTTGGAACTTTAATACTTTTCACGACAATTAACGATTTAAAGAGTATATTAGGTTAGCCCTTATAAATTAAGGCTTTTTTGAAGTTCAAAAAACAAGCAATTTCAACACTTTTTGGCTACCATATGTTGTGTAAATAATCTAATAAAACACTAAAAAAAAGCTTGAATTATCAGGGATTTTGTAAAGTATGAATTAACGTTTAAACCGGAGCTAAAATGAACAAAAAACAATTAGTGGCTAAATTGGCTGGTTCTTTAAATCAAAGTAAAGCAGATGCTGAGCGTACTTTTGACACTATTACCAACACTATACTGGACGCACTTAAAAATGACGATTCAGTGAAAATTGCTGGTTTTGGAACTTATAAAGTGGCTAAAAGAAAAGCACGAATTGGTAGAAATCCAAGAACTGGGGAGCAAATTCAGATAGCTGCTTCTCAAAAGGTTAAGTTTTTACCTGCGAAAGCACTTAAGGAAATCTTCAATAAGTAACCACATTTTACAACCCTAATCAAATCAATGATTAGGGTTGTACTATATGCAAATACCGCATAGCTATTTTTCGTTAAAAACGATTCCACTTAATTTTTTTTAAAATTATAACCTCTTCTTTAACAACGGAGGTTAAATGGGGAAATTTTTAAAAAAATTTATCACACCCGCAATTAGTTTCATGTTTCTAATGAGCATGACTAACGTGGGTATGGCGGAGACAACAGTTTCTGCAGAAATAGGGTTTATTTTTAATACTCTACTTTTTTTAATGTGTGGGTTCCTGGTCTTTTTTATGGCTTGCGGATTTGCAATGTTAGAGTCAGGTATGGTTACATCAAAAAGTGTATCTGTTATCTGTGCAAAAAATATAGGTTTAGTATCTATTGGAGCAATAATGTTCTGGTTAGTTGGATACAACCTAGCATATGGTATCCCAGAAGGAGGGTACATTGGAAAATTCATACCATGGAGCGACGCTAGTAAAATCGATACTGGTTATGCAGATGGATCAGATTGGTATTTCCAAATGGTATTTTGTGTAACAACAGTTTCAATCGTGTCAGGAACATTGGCTGAAAGAATTAAGCTTTGGCCGTTCTTTTTATTCGCTGCAATTTTAGCAGGAATTATTTATCCAATTGTTATGGGTTGGCAATGGGGTGGTGGTTGGTTAGCAGCAGCTGGATTTTCAGATTTTGCTGGATCAACACTTGTTCACTCTACAGGTGGTGCAGCAGCTTTAGCAGGAGCATTGCTACTAGGACCTAGATTAGGTAGATTTACCAAAGCCGGTGCAGCTCCTATCAAGCCTTTTGCAGCTTCATCAATTCCACTGGTAACAATTGGTGTATTTATTTTATGGTTAGGATGGTTTGGATTTAATGGTGGTTCTCAATTAGCAATTGGAACAGCACCAGATGCTATAGCAGTATCTAAAATCTTTATAAACACATTATTAGCGGGTGCAGGTGGTGTAATGGCCGCTGCAACAGTCACTAGATTAACTGGAAAAACAGATGTAGTGCAAATGCTTAATGGATGTATTGGTGGCTTGGTTGCGATCACTGCTGAACCATTAATGCCGTCTCCAATCGCTGCGATTTTAATTGGTGGTGTTGGTGGTGTTATAGTTGTTTATGGAACTAAATTACTATTTTCTATGAAAATTGACGATGTCGTAGGTGCAATACCTGCTCACTTATTTGCAGGTATCTGGGGAACATTAGCAGTGCCGATAACTAATTCAGGAGTTACATTTGGTGCTCAACTTCTTGGAGTTGTTTCAATTAATGCATTTGTATTTGTGGTTTCATTTATCGTTTGGTCGATAATGAAAGCTACAATGGGTATTAGATTGAGTAAAGAAGCTGAAATGAAAGGTACCGATGTATCTGAGACTGGAGTTATAGCTTACGCAATAAGAGACTAAAAACTATTTTTCTCTCCCTCAAAGGCCCCTGTAAAAAGGGGCCTTTTTTTTAATTTTCATCCCAAATTTTTTTATAGTCAATAAATGGTGATAAACCATAGCTTGAATTAATATTTGCCATATGAATTGACAGGCTTTTTAATGGAGATATACAAATCTCATTCTCGTATATTTGATTTAAATATTTTTCAAATGGGTCATGTCTATCCAAACAGTTTTTTTCAAAATTATTCCAATATTTATCTAATAATTTCTTAGTTGTGAAAAAAGTACATAATGTTTTATTCACAGTTCTCCAATGTCTATCGTTACCTATCAAAACATTAGTTTTTTCATTATTCATATAAAGATAAGGATAATCTGAGGGGCATAAAAATATATCCTTACCTATTTGAGACGAAACTCTTTCGAAAGTCTTAATGCATTCTATTATTAAGTTATTAAAATGAATGTAGTCGTCCTCGACAAAAAAAATTAGATCTTCCCCATTTTTTTTACCAAGGTTAAAAGATGTAAGTAAAGTTGATAAATTAGAATATGTTTCTTCAGTTTTTTGATTTTTTATATTATTTTTATTAATTTGAATATCATGATTTATTAATTCATAGTTTATTCTTGTTTTTTCACAAATCTTTTTAATTTTATCTAAATTTTGATCGTTTGAGTTATCATCTAGAATTATTAATTTTATATCTAATGAGCTTAAATTTTGCTCTGCAAACTTTATACTTTTAATTAAAGAGTTTAGAGATTTTTCAACATATATAATCTTATTTTGTTCAAAAATTCTTTTCTTATTTTGATCCCATATATCAACGTTACTATTTGTTCTAAATATAATTAGTAAGGACTCAATTTTTCTTTTAATTTCAACTTCTCCTAATGGAAGAATAATAGACTTTTTATTAAATTCACTTAAATTTTCATTTAGCTCTTTATTTAATGTCGGTGATACAAAACTATTTTGATCAATAATTTCAAATCCGAGTAATCTCGATATTTTAATAAATATTTTTTTTAGACTATTTTTTATCATAGAATTTAATATAATAAATATAGTAATATGAATGTTAAAACACCACAAATTCTAATTTCAGAAGCTACTAAAGAAATTAAAACTATCTCTGCTGGAGAAGCTCTTAAATTATCAAGTGGTAATAATTGCAATTTAATTGATCTAAGAGAAAAAGGTGAATTAGAAAACACTGGATATATCGAAAATGCAACACATATTCCAAGAGGATTACTAGAGTTCTCATTGAACCCGAATAGCCCACTAGTTCAAAACAATGTAATTGATACAAACAAAGATATTGTTTTATTTTGTGCAGCAGGCGGTAGATCGGCATTAGCAGCCAAAACTCTAAAAGATATGGGCTATCAAAACGTTTCGCACATTGATGGAGGTTTTACTGCAATGGAGAATGAGGGTTTCAAAGTAAAAAAATAATCTAATCAAATAAGCTTATTTTTTTTGCAGATATCATCCTGATTAACCAATAAATAAATATTCCGATTGGACCTATAAAGTAAGTTATCAATAAAGGAAAAAAGTTTAAGTATTTAGATACATTAAATTTTTGACTATCTTTAACAATCCAACATCCACAAAAAAGATTTACTGCTAAAAAGTGTATCCAAAGTAACAATAAAAAACCATTTTCAGTAAAAAGGGCACTTAGGTTTTCTAAACTTAGATACAATGAGAAATTACTGCTAAAATCATACCCTTTCATAAAGAATAAATATAATAGATACGAATAAATCAAGGATAATAAGAAAAATGGAAATACAGACGTCACAAGGTAGCTACAAGTTCTAGATTGTGGAAAAAAAATTAATGTTATCCAAAAAGGCAATACACCAAAGTTTAACCATAAATAAATCATTTCGATATTAAAAAAAGATGATATTTGTTCGATCATATTAATTTATAATATAATACATCTTTCTATGATTCCTAATAAAAATAAGAAAAAAACTTTAGAGGCAACTGTAGATGAAATGCGTAACTTTTCGTACGCATATATTGAGAAGTATTCTCCATCTAAACAGCAGTTGAAGACCTATCTTCTTAAGAAATATTTAAAATTAAATTCTACAGGAATAAATAAAAACAATATTAAAGACTTAATTGAGGTAGTTTTAGAGGATTTAGAAAAAAATAGGTTTTTAAATGATAAATTCTATTCTGACTCAAAAGCTAAAAACTTGATACAAAGAGGTAGTTCAATAAATAAAATTAGAAACTATCTTCTTACAAAAGGCATAAATGAAAAATATGTCAATCAAAGCATAACTACAATTAAAGAAAATAACGAGGATCAAGATTTTTTTTCTGCAATAAAAATATGTAAAAAAAAACGGATTGGTCCTGCTCGAGATGAAAATAATAGACCACTCTTTTATAAGAAAGATATAGGTATTTTAGCCAGATCTGGTTTTGATTTTGATACGTCAAAAAGAGTAATGGATATAGATAAAGATGAATATTTAAAAATTATTAATCTTCTTTAGCATTTTTTTTATTTTTTACTTCTAAATAATATTCAATTTTTCTTTTCATATAGTTTTTAACAAAAACAAATAATAGTAAACCAAATATACTAACAGACACTATTATAATTAATATTACTCTGACAGTTTCATCCATATTATAAATTATTACCTCTTCTCAAAATTAAACTTGGATTTATAAAATCTTTTTTTCCATAAGTAATTTGATTGTTTTCAAAGTCAGTTACTATGCCGCCGGCGTTCTGTAATATGGCATGTCCCGCAGCTATATCCCATTCTGAGGCTCTAGGTTCAGTGATATAAATATCATACTCACTAGCCGCGATTACACAAAATTTTAAAGAACTTTTCATTTTATGATGTTCCGTTACTCCATATTTATGATGAAGTTTCATTATTTCAGGCTTCAATTTATCTGAGTAATGTACAGCCTTAATTTGATTTACTTTAGTTTTTTTTTTACAGTCCAATTTTACTTCGTTATTATTTATTATTTCAAAACTCTCGCCTGATGCATAAGTATAAAACATTCTTTTTTTTGCTGGCGCATAAATTAGACCAATTGTAGGTAATTTATTTACTATTAAAGCTGCATTAATTGTAAATTCATCTTTGTTGTTAACATAATCATAAGTTCCATCTATGGGATCTATTAACCAGAATGTTGTTAAATTATTATTTGTTTTATTTTTTGTACTTTCCTCTGACACCAAGGGAATATTTGGTGTTGTCTTTGTTAACTTGTCACATAAAATTCTATTAACTTCAATATCACCATTAGTTACGGGTGTATTGTCCTCTTTATATTCTGTTTTGAGACCTTCATTTC
>CABZCF010000023.1 GCA_902524235.1 uncultured Pelagibacteraceae bacterium
TACAAATTTATCTAATGTGTTTAATCTAATATCCAATATTAGATCTTCATCAAAATACATAAAGCAATCAAAAATTTTCATAATTCTATTTAATTAAAATAAATACTATAATAAAACTATTAAATGGAAAAAAAATTAATTATATCATTCGAAGAATACCTTGATACAGTAGAAAAACTATCAGTTGATATAAATAATAATTACAAACCAACAGTATTAGTTGGAATAATGAGAGGGGCAGCACCAATTATTGACATATTATCTAGAATATTCAAATTACCTACGGCATACATTGTTATTCAAAGTTATTCCGGCAAAGGTCTTGAAGATCAGCAAGGTGATTTAGTCTTTGCAAGAGAGATTAGTTCTATTGCCAACGCAAATGATTTTAAAAAAGTCTTACTCGTAGATGATTTGTCTGATACTGGTTTGACTTTAAATAGAAGCATAGAGTGGTTAAAAAATTATAAGCCAATTAATAAACACATTGAACAGATCAAAACAGCATGTCTGTGGAAAAAAAAATCCTCAAAATTTATACCAGATTTTTGTCCGATTAAGTTAGATGGTGACCCATGGATAGTGCAGCCCTTTTAGATTAAATTAACCAACAATAAAACTTACAATACTTAACGCAGCTACAATCCAAATAGCTGGACTAGTTTCATTAAATTTTCCTGTAAAAATTTTAATCAATGCGTAAGAAACAAATGCAAGAGCAATACCGTTTGAAATTGAGTAAGTAAAAGGCATCGCGATCATTGCAAGGACTGCTGGCGCACTTTCAGCAATATCGTCCCATTCAATATCTGTAATATTTCTTACAAATAAAGTTGCAATATAAATCAATGCTGCACCATCTATTTCTTTTGGTAAAGATGTTGCAAGAGGGCTGAAAAATAAACATGTAAGAAAAAGAACACCTATGACAAGTGATGTCATGCCTGTTCTTCCACCTGCTTTTACTCCAGCAGCACTCTCAACATAAGTTGTAACTGTTGAGGTACCTAACATTGATCCAGCAACTGTTGATACACTATCCGACAACATTGCTTTTTCTATATCTTTTATTTTTCCATCCTTACCAATTTTACCTGAAACGTTAGCAACGCTTGTTAACGTTCCCGCCGTATCAAAAAAATCTATAAAGAATAGAGTAAAAATAACAGTCACCATTGAAGCACTTAATGCAGCACCTAAATCAAAAGTCATCAAGTGGGTCATAGGCGGTGGCGCAGATACCACACCGTTAAACTTTCCAACTCCGGTTAGCCATGCAATAGCACTAAAGGCAATTATACCAATAATAATATTACCTTTAATTTTAAACTTCTCCATTACGATCATTGATATAAACGCTCCAGCTCCTAACAATAACAATGGATTTGATAAATCCCCAAGCTGGACTAATGTAACAGGATTGTCTGCTGTTAATCCCATGATTTCAAAACCGATAATAGCTAAAAACAAACCAATTCCTGCGCCAATACCTAATTTTAAACTTTTTGGGATAGAGTTTATTAACCAAGCTCTTATAGGTGTAAGAGATATAATTAAAAACACTACACCTGCAACTAACACAGCACCAAGTGCTTCTGCCGGAGTGTATTCCATTCCAAGACATACACCATATGCTACAAAAGCATTTATACCCATGCCAGGGGCCAAACCTACAGGCCAAGTTTTTGCATAAAAAGCTGCGATAAAACAGGCTATGGCAGTAGCTAATGCTGTAGCTGTAAATACGCCACCAAAATCAAAACCTCCATCAGCCAGTATCACTGGGTTTAGAAACATTATATAAGCCATTGTCAAAAAAGTAGAAACACCAGCTACAACTTCTGTTCTAAAATCAGTTTTATATTTTTTATAATTAAAATAATTGTCTAACATTGAACCTCCAAAAAAATTAAAATAAACGATTCTTTTTTAAAAATCTTATGTTTAATAGGGATATGAGTTATGAATGTTATTAAAGGAACTTTTTTTTCAACCAAGAAGTTAATTTTAAGCGTCAAAAAGTTTAAATTTCTGACACAATTTAATGTTTAAATAATTTATGAAATTTAAAATAATAATTGTAGGGATATTGTCATTAATTCTTCTAAATAGTTGCCAGACCATAAAAAATAAATCTGATGAGGTTGCAGAAAGAGAAAATGAAAAATTTGGTCAGTTTGTTGGAAAACAGGCATCCGAAATCAAATCTGAATTAGGAGTTCCCACAGACGATTATATTGATGAGCTAGGTAATGAAACCTTAGTTTATAAAACTAAAAAATACGGCATTCCGTGTGAAAGAAAATTTACAATTAATACCAATGGAACGATAATTGGTTTTTCCTCAAGTGGGTGTATTTAATACTTGTGGGGACTATTCCCCACAAGCAAGTTTAATACTTATTTAATCTCTATAAGTTTCTTTTTTTTATGTTCAGGCACAATTCTTTCGCAAGCTATTCTTAAAAGACCGTCTTTTAATTCTGCACCATTCACTTTTACATCATCTGCAATTGTAAATGATCTAGCAAATTGTCTTTGAGAAATACCTTTATGAATTATTTCACCATTTACATCTTTATTCTCAGATTTATCAACCTGTTTAGTTCTTACAGTCAATAAATTGTCCTCGAATTCAACTTCAACATCTTTTTTGTTGAAACCAGCAAGTGCAACTTCTATTGAATAGTTGTCCTTACCAGTTTTTCTGATGTTATATGGTGGATAGTTTGATTGCATGCTCAAACTACCATTACCTAACATATTTTCAAATTGATCGAACATATCGTCAAAACCAATTGAAAAAGGTCTTAGTGAGTTAAATATAGATAGATCCTTACTTGTCATTTTATCCTCCTTTGTTAGCAAGGTTATTTTGAAGTCCCATAAGGCAACTTCGTAATTCATATGGGTATTATTATTAATATTTCAAGAGTTTTAATTTAAACATTTTTTGAAACTTTTAGAGCAAATGCATAATCAAGTGCAATTTCTTCTATAGCACCATCTCTACCAGATTTTCCACCATGACCAGCATTCATTTCAGTCTTCAGTAATAGTAGATTGTTGTCAGTTTTATACTCTCTAAGTTTTGCGGTAAATTTTAACGGTTCATCGAATAATACTCTGTTATCGCTTAAGCTTGTTGTAATTAACATGTGCGGATAATCCATTTTCCTAATGTTATTATAAGGCGCATATGAATAAATATAATCAAAATGCTCTTTATTATCTTTAGCATTTCCAAATTCATCAAATTCACCTACTGTTAATGGTAATGAATGATCTAAATTGGTAGTAAGTGAGTCAACAAATGGAACTGCTAATATCATAGCTAAAAATAATTCTGGTTTCTGATTTACAACAGCCCCCAACAGTAAACCACCTGCAGAGCCTCCGAAACCGATGATTTTTTTTTTTGATGTATATTTATTTTTTATTAAAAATTCTCCGACAGCTAAATAATCCTCAAAAGTATTCTTTTTATTTAATAATTTACCTTCTTTCCACCATTTCATTCCTCTCTCCATTCCACCTCTGATGTGAGCAGTAACCCAAATTATGTTTCTATCTATCAAGCTAAATTTCGTTGATGAAAAAGATGGAGACATAGAGCTTCCATATGAACCATAACCGTAAAGTAAAACATTTGCAGTTCCATCAACTTTAGTTTTTTTGTGTCGAGTTAAAGTTATTGGTACTTTCCTTCCATCATGTGAATTGCATTCAAGTCTTTCAACAATATAATCTTCTGGATTATGACCCGATGGTATCTCTTGTTCTTTTACAAGCTTTCTTTCTTTAGACCTTAAATTATATAAATAAGTTCTTGATTGAGTTTTTGGCGAGGAGTAACTCAAATAAATTAAATCGGTATCTCTGTCCTTTTGATAAAATGATATACCTGGATCGATGATCTTTTCATCAGTAAATTTAATCTCCTCTTCTTGATTGGTTTTTATATTCTTTACAAAAATTTTTGGTAGTGCGTTCGAAATCTCAGATCTTAAGATCCAATTATTTAAGAAAAATAAACTTCCGATTAAAGTTTCCTCTTGTGATGGTATATATGACTTCCAATCTTGTGTTGATAAATCGTTACAATAATCAATTTTAAAGTCCTCAGCTTTTTCATTTGTGTGATTATAAAAGTGATTATCCCATGAGTTTACAGAATAAATTATACCTTTGTTTCTTTTTTTTATAAGTTTAGGTTCTGGATTTTCCTCAGTCGATTTAAAATAGTATTGCTCAGAAGTGTTATGATCAGAAGATGTGATTATGAAATATTTTTCATCAGAAGTTAAGTTTATTCCAACTGTAAAGGCATCACTTTTTTCTTCAAAAATTAATTTATCATTTGAGATATTGTCTCCAATTTTGTGTCTGTATATCTTTCTTGGCCTGTGAAATTTATCAAGCTTAGAATAAAATATAAATTTATCATCTAAGCTAAACGTTATGCCGCCAGCAGTATCTTCTATTTTCTCGGAAATAATTTTATTTGTCTCTATATCTCTTAAATAAATTGTGTAATACTCAGAACCTTTTAAGTCTAAAGAATAGCCTAGTATTTTATCGTTATAACTAACCTCAATATCGCCGACTCCGAAATATTCGGTATTTAATTTTTTCTTTTCTTCATCGCCATTCCAATACTCTTCAATAAAATCCGTTCCAATTTTTTTTCTCAATTTAATCGAATAATTTCCCTTTGTAGTCGTCCTTGTCCAGTATTCATAATTTCTATCTTTAAAGGGAATGGACTCGTCATCTAATTTTATTCTACCCTTAATTTCATCAAATAATGTTTTTTGAATGCCTTTGGTATCTTTAAGATGATGTTCTGTATAATTATTCTCTTCTTCAAGATATTTCCTTACTTCTGGGTCGAGCTTGGAGCTATCTTTTAAAACCTCAAGAATATTTGACTGATGAACCCAGCTATAGTCATCTTCCCAGCTAGTATTGTGACAAGATTTAAGTTCAGTTTTTTTTTTAAGTTGTGGTACTTTCATCGAGTTTTTAATATATGAATATTTTTATTATCACACTTGTTATTTTTGTCTTAATTTACTTATTTCTTAATTGGTTTGCAAAAAGCTCAACAAAGAGGGTTGCAAAGGCAATAAGATCATCAATTATAGTTGTTTCTATTTTATTGGCAATTTTGATGGCGTTTGCAGGTAGATATATTTTTTCTCTTCCATTTTTAATGATGGTTTTGCCAATGATAAAAACTAAAGCAGGTCTTACTTTGTTACAATTCTTGAGAATATGGGGGCTTCTCAGAGTTTTAAAAAATTATGGAAGGTTTAATTTTGGAAATATAAACCAAAATTACAATAATCAATCTATATCATTAGAGGAAGCTTATAAAATTCTTAATCTTAATCCAAAAAAAAAATATACTAAGGAGCACGTAATGAATTCTTATAAAAAAATCATGAAAAAAATACATCCTGATATTAGCCCAGAACTTTCAAGACTTGCATCCATAGTAAATGAGGCAAAAGATACAGTTATTAAAGATATATCTTAATTAATTATTTCCTTTAATTTTAAAAAAATTTTTCTCGGGTTAATCTTATCTTTTCCTAATGTGTTATGTGTTACCGTTTTTTCTCCATCGGGAATTATAGGGTACATTTTTGGACTGTAACTTCCGTATACTAGCGGCGTATCAGTCATTAAAACAATTGTTGGCAAACCTAATGCCGCCGATAAGTGACTAAAACTTGAGTCGTTACAGATTGAAATTTTACAATTTTTTATAATAGGCAAAATTTCTGGAATCCTAAGATTATCTAAAGGCACACATTTATCTTTTAAATTTGAGTTTAATATTTCATTTAATATTTTTTGCTCCTCAAAATTTTTCCCAGTTGCTAAATAGAATTTAGTATCATAATCTTTTTGTATTAAATTCATTGTCTCTAGAAAAATTTTTGCTGGAACTCTTTTAGTCGGGCCAGATCCACCTACACCAAGTAATATATTTGTTTTTTTTGAATCTATCTTAAATTTTTCTTTTGATTGTTTTATCTTTTCGTCACTTATATTAATCACTGGATTGCTTTCTACATCAATATTTATTGAGTCTTTTAAAAATTTTTGTGCGGTTAGAATTATATGTTGTTGGTTTTTTTTAAAAAGTGGGTAATGATATACATCCAAGATACCAGCAATTTTTGATATTAAAAAAAATCTTAGCGACGAATTAAATATAAAAATCTTATCAAAATTATATCTTCTTAACTTGGAAATGAGTTTTATTGATCCAGTTATACCATCATGATCTCCCTTTCCATTTCCTCTTTCTAGGAAAATAAACTCTTTTATAAATTCGTTATCTTGAAATATTTCATTAGCCTTTGAATTTTTCTTAACAAGACAAGTAATTGGCACTTTATATTTTTTAGAAATCGCCTCTATAAAAGGCATAAATATTACCAGATCACCCATGCCCATTCGATTTTGAACAACTAAAATATTCATAATACCTATTAAACTTTACTAAAAAATTAAATTTATATAAATTTTATTAATGAACAAAATTCAAGGCATTTATGCGGCCTCTTTAACAGTTTTTAATCAAGATTTATCTTTAAATGTTAAAAAAACAATCAGTCATGCTGATTTTCTAATTGATAATGGATGTCATGGTATAGTTCTATTAGGCAGCACTGGCCAATCTCAATTAATTTCAATTTCTGAAAAAATTAAATTAATAAGTTCTATTCCTCAAAGTAAAAATTTCGATAAATTTATAATTGGAACTGGCTCTAATTCTTTAGGGGATACTATAAATTTAATGAAAATTTCAATATCGCTAAATTTAAATCATTTCTTAATAATGCCTCCAGCCTATTATAATTATACCGATAAAAATGTTATTAAATATTTTAGTAAAATTATTGAAAGTGTAAGTGATTGTAAAATAATTTTGTATAATTTTGAGAAACTTGCCGGATATAAGTTCAGTCTTAATTGTGTTGAGGAATTAAAAAATAGATTTCCTGATCAGATTGTTGGAATCAAAGATAGCACCTACAATATCTATGACAAATATAAAAAAAATGACTTATCTATTTTGGTGGGATCCGAGGAAAAATTATTGTCAGGTTTAAAGGTCGGTTGTAGTGGAGCGATAACTGCCACTTGTAACGTTACTTCTACAATTGCAAGAAAAGTCTTTGATGATTACCATTTGAACATACCGCAAACTCTTAATGAAAAACTTTGTAAAGTTAGAAAAGTATTCAACCAATTTAACTTAATATCTGGCTTACACTCTTTTATGTCTCAAAAAGATCCAATTTTTAAAAATGTTCTACCTATAATAGATTTATTATCAGAAAGTGAGGAAAAAAAATTATTTGAAGAATTAAAAAAATTAGAATTTAATATGAGTTATTAATAATTTATGAAAAATTTAACTCAATTTTTGGAAAAACTTGTTAAGGATGATGGATTTGTGTTAGAGGGCGCAAATAAAAAGCAATACATTATTGGCAAACCATTTAAAAACCCACCTATTAAATTAAAACTATTAGACAAAAGTCTTCACTATAAATTGTTATTATTACCTGATCTTTATTTTGGGGAGGCGTACGCCAATGGCTCTGCCGTAATAGAAAATGGTACACTGACAGAATTTTTAGAAATTGCTATGAAAAATATAGGGAGAGGTCCTACAAGCAATTATGCAACAGTGATAAAAAAACTTATGGGAATTTATAGCTACATAACAAACTTTAATTTTGTAGGTAAATCTAAATCAAATGTTGCTCATCATTATGATATCTCTGAAAAATTATACGATTTATTTCTTGATGAAAATAGACAATATTCTTGTGCGTATTTTAAAAATGAAAATGAAACGATCGAACAAGCGCAAAAAAATAAAATGAATCATATTATTAAAAAACTTCATTTAAAACCTAATTTAAAAGTTTTAGATATAGGCTCAGGTTGGGGTACACTTGCACTTGAAATAGCAAAACAAAGTAAGTGTGAAGTTTTAGGAATTACACTCTCAGAAAATCAGTTAGAATATAGCAGAAATAAAGCCAAAGAATTGAACCTTGAAAATCAAGTAAGATTTGAATTAGTCGATTATAGAAAATTAAATGAAAAGTTTGATCGTGTAGTTAGCGTAGGCATGCTTGAGCATGTAGGTAAAAAATTTTATAATAAATATTTTAATTCAGTATCAAAATTTTTGAATGAGGATGGAGTAGCATTAATACACACAATAGGGTCAGTAATGACTCCAAGAGACCCACATCCGTGGATATCAAAATACATATTTCCAGGAGGTTACACTCCAAGCTTAAGTGAATTAGCAAAACCAATTGAAAAATCAGACTTAATAATAGCTGATATGGAGGTTTTAAGAATGCACTATGCTCATACTTTGAGTAATTGGAAGAGCAGATTTTTAGGTAAAAAAGAGGAAGTCTTAAAAATGTTTGACGAAAGGTTTTTCAGAATGTGGGAATTTTATTTAGCAGGATGTGAGATGGCCTTTAAATGGGGAGACCAGGTTGTATTTCAATTTCAACTTAGTAAAAAATTACTATCAACCCCAAATACAAGAGACTATATTTATTA
>CABZCF010000024.1 GCA_902524235.1 uncultured Pelagibacteraceae bacterium
TAGATGCCATTATTTTTAATTATTTTTGAATTAAACGATACAAAACCTTTTAATCCAGATCCTCTGCACAGTCTAATTAAAAAATTTTCAATTAAATCATCTTCTGTGTGGCCTAGGAAAATAACATTAATTAAATTTTTATTTAATTTCCCTTTTATAAGATCGTATCTAGATTTTCTAGCTTTGGATTGAATATTAGACTTGGGTTTTTGACCTTTCCATTTTAAAATTTTTAAATTTATATTAAGTAAGTTTAATTTTTTTTTTACCATTAAGGCCTCATATGGGGAGCTATTTCTTAATCCATGATCAACATGATAATAATTAATTTTGATTTTCTTTTCTAAACTATAAAGTTTAAGAAAATAAGCTAAGGCCATACTGTCTGGTCCACCTGAAATTGCAGCAGAAAATTTATATTTATTATTCAATAAGAAAATATTTTTTTTAAATCTTTGGTAAATATTATTTATTTTTTTATCGGATATTTTAAGAAGATTTTTTTTATGACTTATCTTTTTTACACTCAAACTTTTTTTCCTCATATTTGGCTTTTTGGATTATAGATTCTTTTGCGTTGGGATATTGTTTTTTTACTCCCGAAATCATCAAACAACCTTGATCTTTTTCACCAATTTGCACTAAAGAAACTCCAAGTTTTAATAAATTTATTGGAGCTTTGTCGCTCTTAGGATAATTTTTATAACCTTCAAGGTAAGCTGAAGCTGCGTCAGTATATAATTGCCTAATCCTAAATGTTTCTGCGTACCAATATTGAGCATTGCCAGCTAATTTATGATCTGGATTTGAGTTTACAAATTCTCTAAATGCTCTCTCTGCAGTATTATAATCTCCAACTTTAAGAAAACTTGTTGCAAATTCGTACTGCTTTTGTGGATTTGTTTGAGGCAAAATTTTATCTTCTGCAATAAAATTTTCAGTTACCACTGATGCTGTAGTATCAATTGATTGTGTCTCTTGATTTGACTCCTTACTAGTCATATCTTTATATGAAATTGAACCAAGGTCTTGAGGCTCACTTGAGCCAGGTAAGATTATATTTGGATCATTAGTTGTAGAAGAAGATATTATACTTGATGCCTCTGTACTGATATTTTTATTTACTGACTTCTCTATTTGTTGAAACCTTAGTTGATTATCGCTCTGTACTTTTGATAGTCTAGTTGAAAGTTTATCTATCTTAAAGTTGATTTCCTCAAATCTGTTTGTTAAATTTTGAAATTGAGTTTCAATTTCTGATAATTTTAATAGATGTCTCGTTAAAACATCTTCGGCATTATCATTAAATTCAACTGAGTTATTTGATAATTCATTACTTAATATATTTTCAGAATAAACTGCTTTTTCAAGAGTTTTAATATCATTTTGAATAATTTCTAGGATCTGTTTGAGATTATGATTATCAGAAAAAGAATTAGACGACAAAAGAAATACATAAAATAAAATAAAGTTGCTTATAAATATAATTTTTTTCATTATAACTTAATTAGTATTAATAATAATGGCAAAATAAAGACCCTAGGTTTTAATCTAGGGTCTTAAATGATTAGTTTTTTATCTTAGTTAGCTTTGACTGTGACTGATCTTCTATTTTTAGACCATGCTAAAGGATTTGAGCCAGAGTCTACTGGTCTCTCTTTTCCATAACTAATAACAGAAATTCTATCTGAGGAAATTCCATAAGTCATCAAATAATCTTTTGCAGCATTAGCTCTTCTTTCACCTAATGCTAAGTTATATTCTCTTGTTCCTCTTTCGTCAGCGTGGCCTTCTAAAACAACTGTGATGTCAGAATTCTTTCTTAACCATCCAGCTTGTTTTCTTAAAGTATCTCTAGAAGCAGTTGTTAAAACTGACTCATTGGTTGCAAAGAAGACCCTGTCTGGGACACCACTAGCTAAATATTCTACAGTGTCAGTTCCAGTATAAACGTCTCCCTGCATTTGAGTATCTACTTTTCTAGTTTGTGTTGCACATGCAGACAAAACAAAGCTTAATAAAAATACCAGGAATACGTTTTTAAAAATTTTGTTAGATATCATACTGCTCCTTAATTAATTGTCTAAATCTTTAATATTTTAATGTTTTCATAACTAAATAGATCTTTCAAGCATAAAAATCAATTGAATTAATAGAATATTTTATGTCCAAATTAGGATTAATTACTCAATAATGATGACCAAGAAGGGTCTGAACCATCGGTTTCTGTTGGTACTTGTCTTTCATTATAACCTGTTAAATCTATAGACCAAAGTTTTGCTGAAAATCCTTTACCCTCACTATTAGATTTTGTTTCTCGATAAAAAATTAGCACTCTTCCATTTGGAGACCATGATGGTGCTTCTTGATAATAATTTTCAGTTAGTAATCTTTCTCCACTGCCATCAGTTCTCATAACACCAATATAAAATTTACCTTTATGTAATTTTGTAAATGCTATTAGATCACCTCTAGGAGACCAAACTGGAGTTCCATATAGACCTTTTCCAAATGAAATTCTTTTTACATTAGAGCCATCACTTTTCATAACATATATTTGTTGAAACCCACTTCTATCAGAATTAAATGTAATAAATTTTCCATCCGGTGAATAAGATGGAGAGGTGTCTATTGATGGATGATTGGTGATTCTGTTTACAATGCGATTTTCCAAATTCATAGTATAAATATCAGAATTGCCATCTTTAGCAAAACTCATAATTATTTTTTTTCCATCAGGAGAAAATCTAGGTGCAAATGTCATTCCTGGGAAATCTCCGACCACTTCCTGTATCCCAGTTTCTATATCCAATAAATAAACTCTAGGTAAGTTTTTGAAATAAGATAAATATGTAACCATTTGGTTAGTAGGATTAAATCTTGGCGTTAGAACTAATTCATTTCCTAAAGTTAAATATTTTGTATTAACGCTATCTTGATCCATTATAGCAAGTTTCTTAATTCTTTGTGTTTTTGGACCCTGTTCAGCAACATAAATTATTCTTGTGTCAAAATAACCCTTTTCACCTGTTAATCTTTCATAAATTTTGTCTGATATAATATGACCAACTCTTCTCCAGTTTTCTGGTACAGTTGTGAAAGCTATTGCCATAAGTTCTTTGGCTGCTAGTACATCCCACAATCTGAACTCTACTCTTAACTTTTCATCTACAAATTTAACTTGTCCAGTTATAAGTGCTTGGGCCTTTATTAATTTCCAATCTTCAAATCTTGGTTTTAAATGTGCAACATCAGGATTTTGTAAAAAAGCATTTTTTTCCAAAGGATTAAATAATCCAGTCCTTCTTAAATTATTTTCAACAACTTCAGATATTTTCTCTCCGAGTTTACTAATGTTATTTTCATTTTTGAGTTCTTGTTTGGTATCACTGTCAGAAAATAGAGGAGATACGGCGATTGGAAGTGGATTTAGGTTTCCTCTAGTAATATCTACTTCTATTAGACAATATGCTTTACTTACATTAAATAGAAAAAATAAAATAAATAATAGAATTTTTTTCATTACCCCTCTAACATTTCTCTTGCATCAAAATTTAATTGTAAATCCTTCCATCTTTCATATCCGGTAGATGGAACTCTCAAAGGTTGGCATAGTTGAATTGCTCTTAAAGCGCTCTCAGCCAGTACTTTATAAAAATTTTGACCAGGTTTATTCATTCTTGCATGATCTAGTATTTCAGAGTCAATTATCGTGCCATCTGGTTTTAATTTCAATTTAATTCTTACCATTAAATTTTCGTTATAGGGTAGTCCCAAAGGTATGCTCCAGCATCCAAATATTTGGGCTTTTAATGCATCTTCTTCACTTAAAGTTAATCCTACATTATTTAATGATTTATCTTGAGATTGAGTAATTTTATTAGATTTTATATCAGTCTCAGCTAAATTTTCTTTAGACTTATCAATTAATGCTGCAATATTAGTGGGATCAAAGATTTCTTTTTTTTCGAATTCAGATACTTGTTTTATTTTTGTGTCCTCTACTTCAGGATTTTGCTTATCATCTATTTGTTTAATTTTTTCAACTTTTTGGTCTGGCATTGGAATTGCTTCGGGTTTAATTTTTTTAACTTTTTTTGGAGGTGCTTGCTCAGATACAAGTTTTTTTTCTTTCTCTTTGATTTTCTCAATTATTTTTTTTGCTTTAGGTGCGAAAGGAATATTTGTCTTATCAGAAATTTGAATTAGCTCAACAGATATTAAAGGGGGTAAGTCTAATGGTTTTTTAGCGACAAAAGGTAGAGTGACAATGGTTAGAATTATTATTAACGCATGAAAAGCTGATGATAATAGAATGCTTTTAGACACTTTAACGCTCTTTATAAGGCTCAGATATTAATGCAACTTTTGTAAAACCAGAGCCGGAAAGCATGCCCATAATTTCAAGAACGCGACCATAATTAATTGTTTTATCTCCTCTAACATAAATTCTAGTATCCGTTCTGTTTTTTGAAACAGCAAGAATTTTATCTATTATATTATCATATTCAACTTTCGACTCTTGAATATATATTTCTCCTTTAGAATTAATGGTAAGTGTTAGTGGCTCTTGTTCCTCAGGCAATGTGTCTGCTGAACTTTCTGGCAAATCAACTTGAACACCAACAGTTAGAAGAGGAGCTGTAACCATAAAAATTATCAACAAAACCAACATTACATCAACAAATGGTGTTACATTAATTTCACTCATTGGTTCTCTAGATGATCGTTTAAGATTAAAAGCCATTTAAATTATTGAAATAAATCTTTTTGAAAAATTTTCTAATTTTTGAAAATACTTTTTAGAATCACTACTAAATTTATTGTAGGCAATAACTGCTGGTATTGCTGCTAATAAACCAAGAGCAGTCGCAAACAATGCTTCCGCTATACCTGGTGCAACAATAGCTAAACTGGTATTTCTTGAAATTGCTATTGATTGAAATGAATTCATTATTCCCCATACAGTTCCGAATAATCCAATAAAGGGGGCTGTGGATCCAACAGTTGCTAAAAAAGTATAATTCTTTTCTATAATGTTCATTTGTTTTTCTATATTTGATTGGAGTGTACTTCCTAGTCTCTCAGATAAATTTGATTTAGATCGTGTCTTAATTACAGATTGCATTGTTACTTTGAAAACTTTTGCCATTGGATCTTCTATGTTAGTTGGTAGATTGTTAAAAAATGTTTCTGCCGATTTCGATTTCCAAAATTTTTCCTCAAATTCGTCAGAAGTCTTATTTATTTTTTTAAATAATTTATATTTATCAAAAATAATTGCCCAAGAATAAACTGATGCTGCAATTAAAATAATTATTACTGATTTAACTATAATATCTGCTCTTAAAAATAATTGAACTATCGAAAAATCTGTACTTGTTAAACCAACAGCCTGTGAGGCAATATCTGCTTCCATAAAACTTTATTCACACTAAATTGTGTCATCAATTTGACTTTAGTAATATAGATATTAGTTACTTAAATATGTGTTATTAAAAAAACTAGCTATCAAAATTGCGTCTGCTTTATTATTATCCTTTTTTTTTGATAGTTTGGAGGATATTTGGGGAAAAATTTCTATAGCTTTAGTTCTACTTGCCTCTTTTTCCGTCTTGATTAGGTTAAAATATTTCTTCCATTTCGCAGGTCGGACAAAATACATTGGTAGTTGCATTGCAGAACAAATTCCCTTAATCACACCAAATGATTGACCAAAATTAAACATACTGGTCACACCTTGTCCAGGCATTGCAGATACCTGCTCTATAACAACAAAAATTTTTTTTTTATCGATGTTTTTGATTTTTAAATTTATTTCGTTATAGATTTGGGAGCCATTTACTTGTTTTTTATTTTTTTTGCCGTCTGCCATAGATGGCATATCAATTACATCCACCACACTTCCATTCTCAAAAAAACAGATTGCACCTGAAATACCCGGGTCAATACTTATTACATACATATTCTAATCTATAAATTTTAAATTTGTATAAACACTTTGAACGTCTTCGTTATCTTCTAAACTATTTATAAAATCAAATAGATTTTGTTTTTCATATTCCATAGGAATAACTAAATTAATTGGTATCCATTCAATTTTTGTTGATATAAAATTTTTTATTTTAATTTCCAATTTTTTTTTAACATTGTAAATTTCATTTTTTTCACAATGAATTTCATAAATATTATCTTTGATTAATAAATCTTCAATTCCTAAATCTATTACATAATTATATAGAACATCTTCTTTGATCTCATTGATATCAAACTTAATAACTCCGATTTGTTTAAAATTATGAGAAGCAGACCCTTGTGAACCTAATGATCCACCATTTTTTTGAAAAAGTGTTCTAATATTAGAAGCTGTTCTATTTTTGTTATCTGTCAAAGTTTCAACTATACATGCTACATTATTCGGACCGAAGCCCTCATAGCGTAAATGTTCAAAATTATGGTCTTTTGATAATTTTGATTTATCTATTGCTCTTTCTATATTATCTTTAGGCATGTTAGCAGATCTAGCAGATTGAATTGCTGATCTTAATCTGGAATTTGTGTTTGGATCTTTATCTCCTAATTTTGCAGCTACGGTAATTTCTTTTGATAGTTTTGAAAATATTTTAGATCTAGTTTTATCAACTCTATCCTTTTTATGTTTTATACCTGCCCAATGAGAATGTCCCGCCATTAAATTCCTACGTGGTGTTCTCCACTAAAAATAAAACTTTCAGCTTTATTTGCTAATCCATTATTATCGTCAGCATCTACGATAACTCCACATAGAGAAGCATTTCCATTCGACGGATAGTTTTTATCTGTAGTTTTTTTTAAAAATCTGTTTAAAGAAATTTCTTTATTCATGCCTATTACAGAATTATAATCGCCACACATACCTGCATCTGTTTGATAAGCTGTTCCTTTAACTAAAATTCTACAATCGTTAGTTGGAACATGTGTATGAGTTCCAACAACTAGGGTCGCTTTACCGTCAAAAAAATGTCCTATTGCCATTTTTTCACTTGTAATTTCGCCATGAAAATCAACTAACAAAAAATCATAGTCAGCTTTTAGTTTTTTATTATCTAAAAAATTTTTTGAAACTTCAAAAACGTTTTCACACTTTTTCATGAATACATTTCCCATCAAATTAAGAACACCAACTTTGAAACCTTTTTTTGAATTAAAAATATTAAAACCCTTGCCAGGTAGATCTCCAATTAAGTTTAAAGGTCTGAGTAATCTTTTCTCATTTTTAATAATATCATAAGTTTCTTTCTGATCCCAAACGTGATTTCCAGTTGTTATAACATCAACGCCTGATGATAATAATTCACTCATAATGTTTTCGGTTATACCTACTCCGCTATCAAAGGAATTTTCACCATTAACAACTACAAAATCAATTTTTTCTTTTATAATTATTTCTGGTAAATTTTTTTTTAATTTTTCACAACCGGCAAAGCCAACTATATCACCTAAGAATAAAAATTTCATTTATAAAATTTATTCTCTGTAATAACTAGATCTAGTTTTTTGTCAAAATTATTAATAGGAATTTCATTAACCTTTTGAAAAGAGAAAGCAAATCCAATTGATTTGAAAAGCTTTTTTTTTTCTAATTTCGCTAAATATCTGTCGTAATATCCCCCACCGTATCCAATCCTATAAAGTTTATCGTCAAAAGCTACTAGAGGAACAAATAAAATATTAGGCAATAGAATTTTACTCTTAAAAGGTTCTGGTATCCCATATTTATTTATTTTCATTGGAAATTTAAATGAATATCTATAAAACTCCATATCATTATTATTTTTAATTACTGGGAGGCTTATTTTAATTTTTTCATTCTCGAGTTTTTTAAGTATATTTAAACAGTCTATTTCATAATTTACTGGAACATAACCGCCAATCACTGGTTTAGCACTATTATTAAAAATAAAATCTTTAATAATATGAAAATTAATTTTTTTTAAAGGATCAAACCTTTTTTGTCTTATATTTAAAATTTTATTTCTGATATCTGATTTTTTCACTTTTATTTATCTAATGATGAATTGACATCAATTTTCTTAATAAAATTTTCTAATTTATTTGTAGTGTCTTCAATAATAGAGTTATAATTATTTTTATTTTTTTCAATTTCAATTTCTAATTCTTTTTGTTTTTCATTTAATAAATGTATTTGAATATCTTTATTTTTTTTAAATTCATAAACTAATGATTTTAATTCTTTAAATTTATTTTTTATTTCATCAATTTCTATTTTTTTTTCATTTATTCTTTTTTTAGTTTCATAGTACTCATCTAGAACAGTTATAGAGGTTATTAATAACAATTTGTTCTCACCTATGTTTCCAAGAGTAGTTTTCAATTTATTAAATTTATTGTTTAATATGTTTGCTAGCTCATCAAGATGTTCCTCTTGTCCATCCTCGCAAGACAATAAAAAGTCTTTACCATTGAAGTTTATATTTACATTTGCCATTTATCTATTTCATCAATTAGAATATCCGTTTCTTGATTTAATTCA
>CABZCF010000025.1 GCA_902524235.1 uncultured Pelagibacteraceae bacterium
AAAAAGAAAGAAAATCCTCCGATTAATAAATACTTTTTAATTTTTTTTTTAAGCATAGCTCTTCAAAAAATATCAGATAATTTTTACTAAATCTATGCGGTTTATTAGTTTAGAATAGTCATTGGATCTAGTCTTGTTTGAAACCAATTCACTCTAAAATCTAAGTGCGGACCTGTTGATCTTCCAGTCGATCCAACCGTTCCGATAATTTCTCCTTGGTTAATTTCATCACCAACATTAACCATCACCTTTTCAAGATGTGAATATATTGTAGAAATTCCATGACCATGATCCATGATTATTGTTCCACCCGTGTAATACAAATCATCTTCAGCCATGGTAACTATACCGGAACCTGATGACTTAATTTTTGTTCCTTTTTTTGCAGCAATATCAATTCCATAATGAGGCCATTTTGGTTTTCCATTTAATATTCTTTGACTTCCATAAACTCCTGTTACAATTCCTGTTACGGGCATTATAAATTGGTTTTTGAAAAAAATTAAATCGGAATTAATAGCTCTTGCTTTTCCAATTCTGTTATTTTCTTCTTTAATTCTATTATAAACCTCTTCTGGAGGTGTTACTTTTTTTTCATCTAAACCATCAATTCTCTGAATTTGATATTTTCTTTTATAAATTTTTTTTGTAATTTTTTCTTTTTTTTCCATTCAATATTTTTGTGACTACTAAATCAAATTTTCTGTCTCTATCAATGCCAAATACAAAAAAACCATCTTTTGAAACTTTTACCTCTTTTTTATCAATGTATATTTTTGAATTAGTTTCCGTTTGTCCTACGATAAAATGCCCTTGCATAAATTTACCATTAAACTCAATGGCTAAAGCCTTTGAGAAAATAAAAATAGAAACCAATAAGTATTTTATTATTTTGCTGTCCATCCACCATCTACTAACAATGAAGTTCCTGTAATCATTGATGCTGCGTCTGAAGCAAGAAATACAACAGTTGATGCAATTTCTGACATTTCTGCAAATCTTCCTAAAGGGATATTATTTAAGGTTTCTTTTTTAAATTTTTTATTCTTTAAAAATTTTGATGTCATAGGTGTAACTACAAAAGTAGGGCATACAGTATTAACTCTAATATTATATTTTGCTAAATCAATCGCCATTCCTTTAGTTAATCCTTCCAATCCATGTTTATTCATATTGTAAACGCTTCTGATTGGTCCACCGACATGTCCCATTTGTGATGACATGTTTACAATTGATCCCCCAATTTTCTTTCTATTCTTTATTTTCAACATTTTTAAAGTACATAATTGTGCAAGATTAAATGCAGCTACATTATTAATTTTAACCATGTACTCCATGTTAGATCTTTTAACTTTTGTAAAATGCTCTGGAAAATTAGTTCCAGCATTATTTATTAATACATCAATTCTTGGAATTTTATTAACAATTGATTTAATTTGTTCATAATTTGTTACATCACAAACAAAACTTCTACACTTTACTCTAAATTTTTTTATAATTTTTGAGACTTGATTTAAATCTTTCTGAGTCCTACTTATTATTACTAAATTAGCACCTGCCTCCGCTAAAGCAATTGCACAAGCTTTACCAAGACCTTTGCCTGCTCCAGTTACTAATGCAACTTTATTTTTTAAGTTATATTTTTTTAAATACATTCTATATGAATAACTTTATATCAGTATAAATCAATTCAATTGCAACAAAGAGAATTGCTAATAATCCAAGCCATGCAATCCATTTATATTTTTTAATCCACTGCGATATTAAATTTGCAGCAACAGCCATTAGCGCAATAGATAAAACTAAACCAAATATTAGTAAATAATAATGATCTTTTGCAGCTCCAGCTACAGCTAATACGTTGTCTAAACTCATTGTTACATCGGCAATAATGATTGTAGTAATAGCTTTAAAAAAGTTAGTATTTTCTACAGATGGATTTTCCTCTTTAGTGGCATTTCCTTTAACTACGTCTACATAAAGTTTGTAACATACATAAAGTAGAAGCAGTCCTCCTATCAATCTTAAACCAGTAATTTGAAGAAGATAAGCGGTAATTAATGTAAAGATAATTCTTAGAACAATTGCAGCTCCAATACCCCAAAAAATAATTTTTTTTCTTTGCTCATTTGGAAATTGCGATGCAACCATTCCAATTATTATTGCATTGTCTCCAGCCAAAATTAAATCTAATAAAATTATTTGAATTAAAATAAGAATCTGCTCTGTCAACATTAACTGTTGAGTATCATATCAGCACCCTTTTCGGCAATCATAATTGTAGGAGCATTTGTATTTCCAGATGTTATATTTGGCATAATAGATGCATCGATAACTCTTAAATTGTTAACACCATGAACTTTTAATTCATCTGATACAACTGCATCGATGTCATTTCCCATTTTACATGTTCCTACAGGATGAAATATTGTTTGAGCATAGTGACTGCAGGCTTTTACAATTTCCTCTCCCCCTTGAATATGTGCTCCTGGTCTAAATTCCTCTGGCTCATATTTTTTAAATTCATCTGTTTCCATAACTATTTTTCTAATTAATTTTATTCCGTCTGCTGCAACTCTTCGATCTTCCTCGGTTGATAAATAATTCATTTTAATTTTTGGATTATCTCTAGAATCTGCACTTATAATATTAATTTCTCCTCTACTTGTTGGTCTAATATTTGCAACTGTTGGAGTAAATGCATCAAAATCATGAAGGTTGGCACCTCCAAGTTTATCTGTGCTAATTGGCTGTATATGAAATTGTAAATTAGGAGTTTCTCTATTTTCATCGCTCTTAGCAAAACCACAAAGTTGACTTGCCCCCATAGTCATTGGACCCCTTCGTGCAAAAACATATTCTAAACCTATTAAAAGTTTTCCAAATACACTATTAATTTTTCTGTTTAATGTTTTAATATTTTTGACTTTATAAACAGGTCTAAACATTAAGTGATCTTGTAAATTTTTACCTACACCTTTTAAATCATTGACTATTTCTATACCTAAATTTTTAAGTTTAGAACTTTCTCCTATACCAGAAGTTTGCAATATTTGCGGGCTTCCGATCGAGCCAGCACTTAATATTATTTCTTTATTGGCTTTAACTTTAAGTTTGTTGTCTCCTTTTAAATAATCAACGCTCACAGCCTTTTTATTTTCAAAGTTGATCTTTTGAACATGACATTTGGTTTCAATTTTTAAATTATTATTTTTTTTGATTGGATTTAAATATCCAACAGCAGCACTACATCTTAGACCATTTCTCTCTGTTACTTGAAAGTAACCACAACCAAAATTATCTCCTTTATTGAAATCATCTACTTTAGGTATTCCAACTTCTGATGCTGCGTTTTGAAATACATCTAAAATATCTAGCGTAATTCTTTGATCAGAAACAGCTAGAGGTCCACCTTGTCCGTGGAACTTACTTGCACCCCTCTCTTGATCTTCTGCTTTTATAAAATAGGGGAGCACTTCTCTCCAACTCCAACCCTTATTACCTAATTGTCTCCAAATATCGTAATCTTGCTCTTGACCTCTAATATAAAGAAGACCATTTATGGAGGAACTTCCTCCTAAAGTTTTTCCTCTAGGGTAGGGTATTGATACATTCTCCATTGTCTCATCTGGTTCTGTTTTATAGCACCAATCTGTTTTTGGATTATGCATTGTTTTATAATAACCAACAGGAATATGTATCCATGGATAACTATCATTTCCACCTGCTTCGATTAAAAGAACTTTGTATTTACCAGAATTAATTATTCTGTTTGTTAAAACACAACCTGCAGACCCTGCACCAATTATTATGTAATCAAATTCTTCCATATCTAATTAATAACGCTTTTTAATACAAAATTAAATGATTTGTGACTTGTAACATTAGCTTTTTTTTGAAAGGATATGAAAGTTAAATTTAACAAGAAAGAGGGAAAATAATGAAAAAAATCATTTCAATGTTATTTGCTGTAACTATAGCGTTTGGATTTATATCAAATGCCTCAGCAAAAACACTTAAGTGTCAAACAGTTCTGAATCCCAAAGCTGACGAAGTTGTAATGCTAAAAGACTTTACAGACACAGTAACAGCTCTGACTAGCGGATCTTTAAAATTTGAAATCATGCCAGCTGGAACAGTTGTAGGTGGAAAAGAAACTTTAGATGCTGTTGACAAAGGATTAATCGACTGTGGTTTCGCTTGGACACACTACTGGTCTGGTGATCATCCAGCCGCAATGTTGTTCGGTTCTCCAGTTGCAGGTGGAGGTGTTGGTATAGATAACTTAGCGTTTTTATCATGGTTTCAATATGGTGGCGGTAAGGAATTATACGATAGATTATGGAAAGAAATGGGAAGAGACATAAAAGGATTTATGCTTCAACCAGTTGGACCAGAAGCTTTAGGTTGGTTTCCAAAACCAATTAAGAACATGGCTGACTTTAGAAAATATAAATTCAGAACTCCTCCGGGAATTCCAGGTCAAACATATAAAGATATTGGTATTGCATCAGTCGCAATGGGGGGTGGAGATATTCTTCCAGCTCTAGAGGCAGGAACTATTGATGCCGCTGAATGGTGTTGTCCAAAACCAGACTTAGTATTTGGTTTCCAAAAAGTGTTAAAGCACTACTATCTACAAGGTTTACACCAAGTAGTGGTTAATGCTGATTTCTATATAACTGGAAAAACATATAATGCAATGACAGATCATGAAAAAAAATCTTTAGAGGTCGCTGCTAATGCGTCTTTAAACAAGTCATTGAGTAGAAGAATATATGAAAATGGGTTGGCACTAAAAGAACTAACCACAAAACACGGAGTAATTTTAGAGGACACGCCGACTGATTACTTTACAGAGTATATGGCTGCAGCAAAAGCTACATTGAATAAAAATGCAGCAGAAAATGCGTTTTTTAAAGAAGTTTACGACTCAATGAAAGAGTTTGCAGATATAGCTGTACCGTTCTGGAGTGGAGCACAAATGTCTAATGCTAAACTTGGAATGGCTCACGCAGCTACTTTAAAATAAACATTCAAATAATTTAGAGCGGACAACTATGTCCGCTCTATCTATAAAAATTTCTTTATGAAAGACGAAATTGATAAATTAGATATATCTGACGAAATGATTGCTGAGAGAAGAAGTAATCAAAATAAAATGCCTGATGATATGCCTAAATTAATGGCAAATATTATATTAAAAATTGATCATCTTAGTAAGATTGTGGGAAATATTGTTTGCTGGATAACTATACCTTTAATCTTAGCAATGACATATGAGGTTTTAGCTAGAAAATTATTTTTAGCTCCCACTTATTGGGCTTATGATATGAGTAGGTTTTTATATGGTGCTTTATTTATGTTAGGTGCTGGGTATGCTTTATCTAAAGGTGTCCATATAAGAGCAGACTTTTTATATCGAAATTTCAAAACAAAAACTCAAGGTACAATTGATTTTTGGTTATATATTTTATTTTATTTTCCTGGCATGCTTGTTTTTTGTTACATGACTATTGGTTTTGTTGAGGAGTCAATTAGGAGAGGTGATAAAGGCATGGATACTGCTTGGATGCCTTTTTTATGGCCAATAAAGTTATGCTTACTTGTTGGTATTATTTTCCTTTTGATACAGGGTGTGTCTGAACTATTAAAAAGTTATTGGGCAGCAACAAGAGGTAAATGGCCAGGAGAGGATAAATGATCTCACACTTAATAAGTCCTGAAATTCTTGGATTTATTCTAGTAGGAGTAATGCTGTTTGCAATTTTTATAGGTTTTCCAATTTCATTCACTTTAATTTTTCTCGGATTTGTTTTTGGTTATTTAGGATTTGGAAAATTAGTTTTTTATTTGATGACCTTGCAATTTTCAATGGTTATGACAGAGCAAACGCTCGCCGCTGTTCCATTATTTGTTTTTATGGGAATTATGATGGAGCAAGCTGGGCTTATGGAAAGATTATTTTCCTCATTTCAACTAATGTTGGCAAAAGTAAGAGGTTCTTTATATTATGCTGTATTATTTGTTTCCGTAATATTTGCAGCAGCTACTGGAATAGTTGGAGCTTCGGTAACAATTCTTGGAATTATGGCTGCAAAATCTATGAAACGTTCAAAGTATAATGTAAGATTAGCAGCAGGCACAATAACAGCTGGTGGAACATTAGGCATTTTAATACCACCAAGTATCATGTTGGTTGTAATGGGTCCAATAATGGAAATACCTGTAATTGACCTATTTGCGGCAGCGATATTACCAGGTATTTTGTTAGCTTCACTTTACGCGGCTTATACAACAATTCGCTGTTGGTTAGATCCAAGTCTTGGACCAGTTCTGCCTGAAGAGTTGAGAGCAACAAGTATGAGGGAAGTTTGGATTGAATTTTTCTTGGGTCTTGTTCCACCAGCAGCACTAGTTTTCGCTGCACTTGGAAGTATTTTATTTGGATTTGCAACACCTACTGAGGCTGCGGGCTGCGGAGCAATGGGGGCACTATTATTATCTTTAGCTTATAAAAAATTAAATTTAAAAAAATTACAAGAAGCATTAGTTAAAACTTTAGAAATTACAGCATTAATAATGGTTCTAGTTGCAGCTTCAAATTTTTTTGGTGCTGTCTTTGCAAGATTAGGTACACCAACTATGTTAACAGAATTCCTATTAGGACTTGAAATGAGCAAATACTTAATTTTAGCGATGGTTATGATTATGATTTTTTTATTAGGTTGGCCTTTAGAATGGGTTCCAATAGTTATGATCATAATTCCAATAATCTTACCCTTAATAGAAGCTTTAGGATTTAATCTTACATGGTTTGCAATTTTGGTAGCAGTAAACTTACAGACTGCCTGGCTTTCTCCACCAGTAGCATTATCAGCTTACTTTTTAAAAGGGGTTGTTCCTGAGTGGGATTTAAAAGATATATACTTAGGTATGATGCAATTTATGGTCCTACAAGTTTTTGGATTAATACTGATAATTATATTTCCTAAAATTGCCCTTTGGCTACCAGCTCTCTTATATGGACAGTAATTAATATTTGTTTAATATAAGCTAAGTGATTCAAGATAAATCTAGAAATCTAATTAATTGGGAAATTGTATCAGTAAACCCAAATGATAAAAGTTGGAATTGGAAAGATTTATTTTGTTTTTGGGCCGTAAGTATTCAAAGTGTAATTGGCTTCTCTCTTATAGCATCACTTTATTTAGCATATGATTTAAATTTCTTTGTTGTTTTTTATGGAGGTATAATTGCATCAATATTATCTTTTATATTCTCAACTTATATTGGCAAGCCTTCCCAGAAATACGGACTTCCTTTCCCGGTAATTTTAAGAACATCGACTGGTGTGATAGGTGCAAAATATATCGCTTTACTAAGAGGCATAGTCGGTATTTTTATGTTTGGTGTTCAAACGTTTTTTATTTCAAAAGCAATCGGGTATTTATTAAGAATTCTTATTTTTTCAGTAAACAGAGAATTTATGGAAAACGAAATACTTCTCACGTTTTTTATGGGAATGAATTTAATTGATATAATCGCGTTTATTTTTACTTTATATGTTCAATATATTTTATTTAGCAAAGGACAACATTTTGTAAGATCGATAATAAGGTTCTCAAGTTATTTTGTTTATTTTGGTTTAGCAATTTTTTTAATACTTATTACTGAGCACTTTCAAGATGTTATAAAATCTGTTGAATTAAG
>CABZCF010000026.1 GCA_902524235.1 uncultured Pelagibacteraceae bacterium
CAAATGATGTTATAGAATTTTATGTTAATAACAATTTGGATAAAAACACTATATATTTAAAAAAAAAATTAGTGATATTAAAACACAATTTTTTTTTGCAACCTGATGAAATAGTATTTAGGAGTTTTTCTAAAATATTGAGCGATGTGGGTGGCAAGTATTACTCCTCAAGAGGAAAAAAAATATCGACTATGATTCACGGAATAGTATCTAAAAACTTTTCAAAGGCCACCTTATCTGGATGCAAAATAGAAAAAACTGAAAAATTGACCATTATTTACCCTGAATCATTAAAAAAACCTTAATTCTGTATAATTTGCCTCTTGTTATATTCTCAATAATTCTTAATTATATAGATTATGAATTTAAGAAACCTTGCAATGTGGGCAGTAATAATAGTTCTTACAATTGGATTGTACAACATGTTCAAAAATCCCCAAAGATCTATATCACAAAGCAATAATGTTATCTTTTCAGAATTTTTAAATGAGGTTGATAACGGAAGAGTCGTCCAAGTTGAAATTCAAGGTAATAATATAAAAGGCGAATTGTCTAATGGTGAGAATTTCAGCACTTATTCACCTAATGATCCGAACTTAATCCAAAGATTGACTGAAAAAGGCGTCAGCATTTCAGCGGCACCGTTGGATGAGAAAATGCCTTCGTTGTTTGGTGTTTTGTTATCTTGGTTTCCGATGTTGTTGTTAATTGCAGTTTGGATATTCTTTATGCGACAAATGCAGGGAGGCAAAGGTGGTGCAATGGGTTTTGGAAGATCTAAGGCTAAAATGATGAATGAAGTTAAAGGTAAAGTAACTTTTAATGATGTTGCAGGTGTGGAAGAAGCCAAAGAAGAAGTAGAAGAAGTAGTAGAATTCTTAAAAGATCCTAAAAAATTTAGCAGGCTTGGAGGGAAAATACCAAGAGGATGTTTATTAGTAGGACCACCAGGTACTGGTAAAACTTTATTAGCTAGAGCAATAGCTGGCGAAGCGGGAGTTCCTTTTTTTACAATTTCTGGATCTGATTTTGTAGAAATGTTTGTTGGAGTTGGTGCATCGAGAGTTAGAGATATGTTTGAACAAGGAAAAAAACACTCGCCTTGCATAATATTTATAGATGAGATAGATGCAGTAGGAAGAAGTAGAGGAGCTGGCTTAGGAGGCGGAAACGACGAGAGAGAGCAAACTTTAAACCAGTTACTTGTTGAAATGGATGGCTTTGATACCAATGAGGGTGTAATTATAATAGCAGCCACAAATAGACCAGATGTTTTAGACCCAGCATTATTGAGACCAGGAAGGTTTGATAGACAAGTCGTTGTTTCTCTTCCAGATATCATTGGCAGAGAAAAAATATTAAAAGTTCACAGTAAAAAGATCTCAATGACACCAGATATAAATTTAAGAACAATTGCAAGGGGTACTCCCGGATTTTCTGGAGCAGATCTTGCTAATCTGGTTAATGAAGCAGCATTGCTAGCAGCAAGAAAAAACAAAAGAATAGTTACATACTCAGAATTTGAGGAAGCAAAAGATAAAGTAATGATGGGTGCTGAAAGAAGATCCATGGTCATGACTGAGGATGAAAAAAAACTTACAGCTTATCATGAGGCAGGTCATGCTATAGTCACCATCAATGAAAAAGCCGCCTATCCGATACATAAAGCGACTATAATACCAAGAGGTAGAGCTTTAGGAATGGTAATGCAACTTCCTGAGAAAGATGAAGTCTCACAAACAAGAGAACAATTGCACGCACAGATGTCAATTGCCATGGGCGGACGTGTTGCAGAGGAGCTAATTTTTGGACATGACAAAGTAACTACCGGAGCAGTGAGTGATATTGAACAAGCTACAAAAAGAGCAAGAGCAATGGTTATGAGAGCTGGACTAAGTAAAGAACTTGGCCCTGTGGCTTATGGTGAAAATGAGGAAGAGGTATTTCTTGGAAGATCAGTTGCGAGACAACAAAATATGTCTGAGGAAACTGCAAAAAAAGTAGATGCAGAAATTAGAAAATTTGTCGATAAAGGTTACGAAAGAGCAAAAAAAATACTAACTGATAAGATTGAAGATTTGCATAAACTCGCAAAAGCATTATTAACTTACGAAACATTAAGTGGTGAAGAAATCGAGGATATAGTAAACAAAAATGTCTATCCTTCTAACAAGGAAGATCTTAAAGTAGAGGATGATGACAAAGGATCAGCTTTAGGATCAATTGGGTTAAAACCAAAAATTGTCCACTAAACTTAATGCAAAAATATTACACAAGAGCGTGTAATTTTTATTTTGGAAAAAAATCATTAAAAAATGTCAAAAAAAACTTAAGCTTACCCTTAGGTGGAAATAAAAATATATCTTTTGATACTTTAGAGATTATAACTAGAAGCAGTAAAAGAAAATTAAATATAAAACAATTAAATCATCTTCCAATAAATATAAAAAAAAAAGTTCTTAGCGATTTAAAAAATATTTGCAGAATAAAAAAAATTAAAAAACTAAATTTAAAAAATATTCCTCTTTTAATGGGTATTTTAAATTTGACACCAGACAGTTTTTCAGATGGTGGTAAATATAATGAAATAAATGCCTCAAAATTGCAAATTAAGAAATTGATAAGATCAGGTGCAAATATAATTGATGTTGGAGGCGAGTCAACGAGACCAGGATCTAAAGATGTTAATCAGAAGAATGAGTGGAGTAGAATCAAAGATACGTTGAAATATCTAAACAAAAAAAAAATTTTTATCTCAATAGATACAAGGAAAACATATGTCATGCGCAAAGCGCTTTCTTACAAATTTGATTTAATTAATGACGTCTCGGGCCTTAGTTATGATAAGAATATTTTTAAATTTTTAAAAAAAACTAATTTACCATTTGTTATTCACCATATGAAAGGTACTCCAAAAAATATGCAAATAAATCCTTCATATAAAAATGTCCTTTTAGATATTTATGATTTTTTTTGAAAGGAAACTCAAAAAATTAAGAAAATATGGAATTAGACATAATCAAATATTAATCGATCCAGGCATAGGTTTTGGTAAAAATTTGAAACATAATATTACTTTGATTAAAAAAATTTCTATTTTCCATTCCCTTGGATTCCCAATATTATTAGGAGTATCAAGAAAAAGGTTTATCAAAGAAATATCTGGTGTAAATGAGAGTAAAAATAGATTAGGAGGAACATTATCATCTAGTATATATAGTTTAATGCAAGGAGTTCAAATACTTAGAGTTCACGATGTTAATGAAATTAACCAAGGTTTAAAGGTATTTAAAAAAATTTATAATTAATGTTAAAAAAATATTTTGGCACTGACGGAATAAGAGGCAGAGTAAACAAAGAAAAAATAAATGGAGAAATGTTTTTCAAATTTGGGCTAGCAGCTGGCACGTATTTTAAGAACCAAAAAAAAAATAAGCAAATAGCTATAATTGCTAAAGATACACGATTATCTGGTTATACTTTAGAGCCTGCACTTGTGTCAGGATTAGCTTCAGCAGGAATGCATATATTTACATTTGGTCCACTGCCTACAAACGGGTTAGCAATGTTAACAAAAAAAACGCGAGCAAATTTGGGCATTATGATTACTGCTTCACATAACCCATATCATGATAATGGCTTAAAATTATTTGGTCCAGATGGACTAAAGCTATCTGACTTAATTGAAAAAAAAATTGAAAAATTGATTGATACCAAAATATCTATAAATTTATCTAATCCAAAAATTCTTGGAAGAGTTCAAAGACTTGAGAACGGATCAGAAAAATATATTGAAATTCTGAAGAGTAATTTTCCAAATCAGTTTAATTTACGTGGTCTTAAAATTGCAATTGATTGTGCAAATGGTGCAGCTTACAAAGTAGGACCTTTGTTATTCGAATCTCTTGGTGCTCAAGTTTATAAAACTGGAATTAATCCGAATGGATTTAATATTAATGAAAGGTGTGGTTCTACTTATCCAAATAAAATTAAAAATTTTACAAAAAAAAATAATGCACATATTGGTATATCTTTAGATGGAGATGCTGACAGAATAATTATATGTGATGAAAATGGTAAAATAGTCGATGGTGACTCCATAATAGCAATGTTAGCCAAAAGATGGAAAAAAAAAAAAATTTTAAAAGGTGGTGTGATTGGAACTTTAATGTCCAATCTTGGATTACAGGAGTACTTAAAAAAAAATAAAATTAAATTTTTAAGATCTCAAGTCGGAGATAGGCATGTTAAGGAACTAATGAAAAAAAATAAATTTAATTTAGGTGGTGAACAGTCTGGTCACATAATTTTAGGTAAGTTTGCAACAACAGGAGATGGTTTATTAGTAGCTTTGGAAGTTTTGTTTTCAATGAGAAAAGGAAAAAAAGCGAGCGATTTATTCAATAATTTTAAACCAATACCTCAATTATTAGAAAACGTAGTTGTAAAAAATAAATCCATAATCAAAAGTAGCAAATGTAAAAAAGCTATAAATCATGCAAATAAATTAATTAGAGGTAAAGGCAGAATGTTAGTTAGAAAATCAGGTACAGAACCAAAGATAAGGATTATGTGTGAGAGTAATGATAAAAAATTAATTTCTAAATGTATTAATATTGTAAAAAAATCGATTAACTAATTTGAAAATAAAATCTAAAATTTTAATTATTGCAGGGTCAGACTCATCAGGTGGTGCAGGAATACAAGCTGATATTAAAACAGTCACTTCGTTAGGTTGTTATGCGATGACAGCTATAACTGCTATTACTTCACAAAATACCACAGGTGTTTTATCTATTTTGCCAGTTTCTGCAAAAAATATTTCCCAACAAATTGAATTCACCTCCAAAGATATAGAACCAGATGCGATTAAAATAGGAATGCTTCACTCTCCACCAGTTATAAGATCTGTGATTAATTCTTTAAAAAAAATTAATATAAGTAAAATAATATTAGACCCTGTAATGGTGGCAAAAGGAGGTGCTAAACTTATAGATAATAGATCAATAAAAATTTTAAGAAATGAATTAATGAAAAAAGTATCTTTGATAACTCCAAATATTCCAGAAGCAGAAATATTGTCAGGAATTCAAATAAAAAATAATAAAGACATGATTCTCGCAGCAAAATCCTTAGTTAACCTGGGAGCAAAAAATGTACTTATAAAAGGCGGTCATAAGAAATCAAAATTTGTAATAGATATTTTTGTCAATAAATTTGAAATTGTTAAGTTCAAAAGCAAAAGATATAAAACAAAAAATACACATGGCACCGGTTGTACCCTATCTAGTGCAATAACTTCATTTTATTCATGTGGAAAAACATTAAAGAAATCTTGTGAAATGGCAATTAAGTATGTTAACCAAGCAATAAGTTCAGGACCTAAATTTGGTAAAGGAAATGGACCAATTAACCATTTGAATACGTTTATTATAAAAAAAAAATTTAAATGAAAAATGTAGTAGTAGTTGGGTCTCAATGGGGTGATGAAGGAAAAGGAAAAATAGTTGACTGGCTGTCTAGCCATGCAGATGTTGTAATTAGATTTCAAGGTGGCCATAATGCTGGACATACTTTGGTTATTGATGGTGTTACATATAAATTGAGATTATTACCTTCTGGCATTGTTAGAAAAAACAAAATATCAATTATTGGAAATGGAGTTGTTATTGACCCATGGGCTTTATTAGATGAAATAAAAGAGATAAATTCGAAAGGCGTAAACGTGGATGAAAAAAACCTAATAATATCTGAAGCAGCAAATTTAATACTACCTTTTCACAGAGAAATGGATGAAATCAGGGAGGATGCTGCTGGAAATTCTAAAATTGGAACAACTAGAAGAGGAATAGGCCCAGCTTATGAAGATAAAGTGGGCAGAAGATCTATTAGAGTTATGGATTTAGCATCAACAGAAAATTTAAATAAAAGATTAGATAATGTTCTAGCTCATCACAATGCAATTAGAAAAGGATTAAAAAAAAAAATCTACGAGAAAGGCGTTTTGATTGAGGAGTTACTTAAAATCGCACCAAAAATTCTGAAATTTTCTCAACCAGTTTGGAAAAAAATTGACGAGTTTAAACAAAAAAACAAAAAAATTTTGTTTGAAGGAGCTCAAGGAATCTTGCTAGATGTAGATCATGGAACTTATCCATTTGTAACTTCTTCAAATACTGTCGCTTCATCAGCTGCTACAGGAACTGGTTGTGGTCCTAACTCGATAAATTATGTATTAGGCATTACAAAAGCCTACACGACAAGAGTTGGTGAAGGACCTTTTCCCACTGAGTTAAAAGATAAGATAGGTGAGGAGCTCGGCACAAGAGGAAAAGAATTTGGTACAGTAACAAGTAGAAAGAGAAGATGTGGCTGGTTTGACGGAGTACTAGTAAGGCAAACAATTAAAATTTCTGGAATCGATGGAATAGCTCTCACAAAACTTGATGTTCTAGACGAACTAGATGAAATTAAAATCTGTGTAGCGTACGAGATTAATGGTGAAAAAATCGATTATTTGCCTGCAGCTGTAGATGATCAGCTAAAAGTAAAACCAATTTATAAGACTTATGATGGTTGGAAATCTTCAACTGTTGGAATAAAAAATTTTGATGAACTGCCTAAAAACGCAAAAATATATATTCAAGATTTAGAGAAATTTATAGAAACTAAGATTTCTAGTATCTCAACAAGTCCAGAGAGAGAAGACACTATACTAATTCAAGATCCTTTTAAAAATTAAGTTGCAGGTAAGAGATTTTTTGATTTAGCCGAATTAAGCATATGCTTTTGCAGCTTTTCAAATGCTTTATTTTCAATCTGCCTAATTCTCTCCCTGCTTATCTTAAACTTTTTACTCAATTCTTCTAAGGTTGCAGGGTTATCATTTAATCTTCTCGAATATAATATTTCTTTTTCTCTTTCATTTAAAATTCTAATTGAGTCTTTTAAAAGACCTTTTCTTTGTTCCATTTCCTCTTGATGAGCAAATTTCAATTCCTGATCCATTTGATTATCTACTATCCAATCTTGCCATTCATCACCGTCTTCGCCAATCGGTGAGTTTAAAGATTTTTCTTTTCCAGATAATCTTCTATTCATTGAAACAACTTCATTTTCACTAACATCTAAATCTTTGGCAATTTTTTTCACATGCTCATCCTTAAGATCACCTTCAGTTCTAGGTGCAATTTGATTTTTTAATTTCTTTAAATTAAAGAATAACTTTTTTTGAGCAGTTGTGGTTCCTATTTTAACCAAACTCCAGGATCTTAAAATATATTCTTGAATTGAAGCTTTTATCCACCACATTGCGTAAGTTGCTAATCTAAAACCTTTTTCAGGTTCAAATTTCTTAACAGCTTGCATTAACCCTATATTTCCCTCTGAAATCATTTCATTGATTGGTAATCCATAACCTTTATAGCCCATGGCTATTTTTGCAACCAATCTAAGGTGACTCGTAACAAGTTTTTCGGCAGATTTTACATTTCCAGTATTTTGCCAATTTTTAGCTAGCATATATTCTTCTTCAGCATCTAACATTGGAAACTTTTTAATTTGAGATAAATAAGCTGCCAGAGATCCATCACTAGCTAGTGTTGGAAGATTATATTTAGAATTACCCATAACGATA
>CABZCF010000027.1 GCA_902524235.1 uncultured Pelagibacteraceae bacterium
CTCAAAATTTTTCAATTTTTCTAAAGTGTCTAGTAATTTTTTTTCTTTCTCATTAAAAGAATTCATATATATAACTATATTAATAAATTGAATCATCTTAGTCTATACAGGATAATTTTTGAAAATTGATAACAAAGATTTAGCAAACTCAATCAGATTTTTGTCGGTAGATGCCGTGCAAAGAGCTAATTCCGGACATCCGGGTATGCCAATGGGAATGGCAGATGTGGCGACGATTTTATTCAAAAACTTTATTAAATTTGACCCAGCAAATCCTAGCTGGATTAATAGAGATAGATTTATTTTGTCAGCAGGACATGGCTCAATGCTACTGTATTCGTTATTGTATCTAACGGGTTACAAAAGCGTCTCTTTAAAGGATATCAAAAATTTTAGACAATTAAATTCTATATGTGCTGGTCATCCAGAGTTTGAGCAAAACAGTGGTATAGAAACAACAACAGGTCCGTTAGGACAGGGAATTTCAAATGCTGTAGGTTTTGCATTAGCTGAAGAAATTTTGAAAGCTCAATATGGTAAGAAAATAATTAATCATAAAACTTATGTTTTAGCTGGTGATGGATGTTTGATGGAAGGAATAAGTCATGAAGCGTTAAGTCTTGCAGGCCATTTAAAACTAAAAAATTTAATTTTATTATTTGATAATAATTCAATTTCAATAGATGGTCCAACTAGTTTGGCAGTTTCAGACGATTATAAAAAAAGATTTAATAGCTATGGCTGGAATTACATAAGTATAAATGGTCATAATTTTAAAGAAATAAACAAAGCTTTAAAAATAGCTCAAAATTCGAAAAAACCAATTGCAATCTCATGCAAAACGAAAATTGGATTTGGCTCTCCAAACAAAAGTGGCAGTGCCTCGGCGCATGGTAGTCCTCTTGGTAAAGAAGAGGTAAAATTAGTTAGAAAAAAATTGAAATGGAAATACGATAGTTTTGTTATTCCAAATTCAATTATTAGAGAATGGAGAAAAATTGGTAAAAGAAATTCTAGAATATCTAAAAAAGAAGTTAGGAACTTAAAAAAAGTTTATAAAGAAAACAACCTATTAAAAAAAAATAGTTTTTCAATAATGAAATTCAAAAAAAAGTATTTGAAAACTTTAAAACCTTTAGCAACAAGAAAATGCTCTGAAATGTTTTTAGATATTATTTCAAATTCCAAGTTGTTAATAGGTGGTTCTGCAGATTTATCCGGATCGAATAACACTATGACAAAAAATCATAAAATTATTAAGCCTGGCGAATTTATAGGAAACTATATTCATTATGGCGTAAGAGAACATGCTATGTGTGGAATAATGAATGGATTATCTCTACATAGTAATTTAATTCCTTACGGTGGAACTTTCTTAATTTTTAGTGATTACTGTAAACCATCAATTAGATTGGCTGCGATGATGAAAAAAAGAGTAATTTATGTTTTATCTCATGACTCAATAGGTTTAGGTGAAGATGGACCAACACATCAACCAATAGAACAATTGACTAGTCTAAGGTCAATTCCAAATTTAAATGTATTTAGGCCAGCTGATTTAATTGAGACATTTGAGTGTTGGGAACTAGCATTAAAAAATAAAAATACTCCAAGTGTCATAGCTTTAACTAGACAAAGTGTTAGTCCTGTAAGAACAAAACTAGAAAAGAAAAATAAATGTTCATTAGGAGCTTATGAAGTTTATAGATCATCAAATCGTATTAAACTTACAATACTATCCTCTGGATCAGAGACTAGTTTAGCTTGTGAAGTTAGTCATAAATTAGCCACAGAAAATATTTACTCCAAAGTTATATCGATGCCTTGCCAAGAAATATTTGACAAACAGAGTGAAAAATATAAAGAAAAAATATTAAAAGAGTCTAAATTGGTGGTTTCTATTGAAGCATCTGAAAGTGCTTTTTGGAAAAAGTACACAAGTGATAATGGATTAAACTTTGGAATAAATAGTTTTGGTAAAAGTGCACCTTATAAAAAAATATACGATTATTTTGGCCTAAATTCTAAAGAAATAATTAAGACGATAAAAAAAAGATTATGAAAATAAGAATAGGTATAAATGGAATGGGAAGAATAGGTAGAATGATTGTCCGTTCAATTGTAGAAACAAAAAATAAGAACTTAGAGATAAAACATATAAATAATAGAACAAGTGCTGAACAATGCTCAAAGTTAATTAAATATGATTCAATCCATGGAGTGTTTAAAGCAGATGTTAATTTTAGAAAAGACAGCTTATCATTAAATAAAAAAAAAATATTCTTTACCCAAGAAACTGATTTAAATAAAATTAATTGGGGAAAATCTAAAGTGGACATTGTTTTTGAATGCACAGGAAAATTTAATTCTAAAGAAAAGTTACTCCCACACTTAAAAAATGGCGCAAAGAAAGTTATAGTTTCAGCACCATGCAAACATGCAGATAAAACAGTTGTATTTGGTGTAAATGAGGCCCAAATTAATAAGAAAGATAGAATAATATCTGCAGCTTCATGCACTACAAATTGCTTGGCCCCTGTCGCACATGTTCTGCATAATAATTTTAAAATAGAAAAAGGTTTTATGACTACAATACATGCATTCACTTCGGATCAGAGAATTCTTGATAACTCTCATAAAGACCCTAGAAGAGCCCGAGCTGCAAGTTTGTCGATTGTGCCAACATCAACTGGGGCATCAAAGGCCATTGGTGAAATTATACCGTCATTAAAAGGAAAGCTGGAGGGGGTAGCTATGAGAGTCCCAACACCAAATGTTTCGTTAATTGAATTTATATTTTGTACACAAAAAAAATTAGCTATAGAAACTATAAATTTAGCCTTTAAAAGATTTAGTACCAAAAATAAAAAAAAAATTTTAGATGTTACTAATGAAAATTTGGTTTCAATTGATTTTAATCACAATCCTGCCTCAGCCATTATAGATGCGAATTTAACAAAAGTAATTGGGCAGTATATGGGTAAAATTTCAGCATGGTACGACAATGAATGGGGCTTTTCCAATAGAATGATCGATATAGCTGAATTTATTCATAAAAAATCTTAATGAAAAATATAAAAGATCAAGAAAATCTTGCTGGAAAAATAGCATTACTAAGACTTGATTTAAATGTGCCTCTAAAAAATAAAGATATTTTAGATGAGACAAGAATTGATAAAATTATTCCAGTGATTAATTTTTTACTGAACAGAAAAACAAAAATATTAGTAATATCTCATGTAGGTAGACCAAAAGGTAAAAAAAATAATGATCTTTCTCTAAAGCCTATTTGTTTAAACATAGAAAAAAAAATAAAAAAAAAAATAAAACTTATTACTTCTAATTTATATGAAATAACAAAAGATATACTATTTATGCAGGAGGAGGAGGTAATTTTTTTAGAAAATATCAGATTTTATCGAGAAGAAGAAATTAACGACTCTAAGTTTGCTAAACAAATTGCAAGCTTGGGAGATTTTTATGTAAATGATGCTTTTTCATGCTCTCACAGAGATCATGCTTCAGTTTCCAAAATTACAGAATTTTTACCATCATATGCTGGATTACAACTGCAGTCGGAAATTAATGCGTTAAAAAAAATAACATCTGATATTGAAAGTCCAATTACTTGCATAATTGGTGGATCTAAAATTTCAACAAAAATAGGATTAATTAAAAATCTAACTAATAAATTAGATAATTTAGTTTTTGTTGGTGGTATGGCAAATAATATTTTAAATTTTAAAGGTTTTAAAATAGGCAAATCCATAAAAGAGGACAATTGTAATAATATAATCGATGATATTTTTATAAATGCTGAGAAAAACAATTGTAAAATATATTATCCAGAGGATGTGCTCGTTGGCAAGAATTTTGATAGTAATTCTGAGATTAAAAGTCTTAAAGATATATCTAAGGAGGATATAATTTTAGACATTGGGCCAAAAACGTTAGGAAAAATAAACAAAATTATAGAAAACAGCAGAACTGTCTTTTGGAACGGGCCTGCTGGTTACTTTGAAAATGAAAATTTCGAGAATGGAAGTTTAAAAATTTGCAAAATTATTGAAAATAATACAAAAAATAATTCTCTTTATTCTGTTGTTGGTGGTGGTGATACAATTGCTGTAATTAACAAAACAGGAAGTCTAAATAATTTTAATTTTGTTTCAACCGCTGGTGGAGCATTTTTAGAATATCTTGAAGGTAAAGAGCTACCTGGTATAAAAGCTTTAAATTAAAATGTCAGAATTAAATAATTTAGCTTTACAAATTATATCTAATGGAAAAGGTATTTTGGCAGCTGATGAAAGCACTGGAACAATGACTAAAAGACTTGAAAATGTGGGTGTAGAATCCTCAGTTAAAAGTAGATTGTCATTTAGAGAAACGCTTTTTACTGCTTCTAATATGTCAAATTGTATAGGTGGTGTTATTTTGTTTGACGAGACAATTAATCAAGAAGTAAATAAAAAAAAAATTCCCGAAATTATTTCTGATCAAGGTACGTATCCTGGTATAAAAGTTGATACAGGTGCAAAAATGCTTGCAGGATCAAAGAATGAAAAAATTACTGAGGGCCTAGATGGGTTAAGAGAAAGATTAAAAGTTTATAATAATTTAGGTGCAAAATTCACAAAATGGAGAGGTGTCTATTTTATTTCTAAAGAATATCCAAGTAAACTAGCAGTTTATTCAAATGCACATGCATTAGCTCGTTATGCTGCACTTGTTCAAGAGGCAAATATGGTTCCAATTGTTGAGCCTGAAGTACTAATGGATGGAAATCACTCTGCAAAAGAATGTTATGATAAAACATCAGTTGTGATAAAAAAATGTTTTGATGAATTAATTTTAAACAAAGTTGATTTAACAGGTATTATATTAAAGCCTAATATGATACTCGCTGGAAGTAATTCTAAAGAAAAAATTTCAGGGGAAGAAGTCGCAAAGTTAACAGTTGAATGCCTTAAAAATTCAGTACCACAGGATGTTCCCGGAGTTGCATTTTTATCCGGAGGTCAATCGGAAATTGAGGCTACAGAAAATCTTAATTTAATAAATAAAAATAATACAACTAACTTTATTATGACTTATTCATATGGTCGTGCTTTGCAACAAAGTGCTCTTAAACACTGGTCAATGAATATTAAAGATATCAAGGGAACTCAAAAAATATTCAATCACAGAGCAGAAATGTGCTCTCTTGCTTCTCAAGGCAAATGGAGCATTGAACTTGAAAACAAATAAAAAATTTATATATCTAATATCTCCAAGTAACATAAAAAATAATAAATTTTTCCTAGATCTTATTGAAGTATTATCTACAAATAAAATATCTTTTTTTCAGTTAAGATTAAAGGATGAAGGTTACAATAAAAGTTTAAGTATTGCAAAAAAAGCAAAAAGAATTTGTAAAAAATTTAATGTCAAATTTATAATAAATGATAATCCTTATTTTGCAAAACAAATTGGTGCAGATGGATGTCACTTAGGACAAAAGGATATTAGCCTACAAAAAGCTAGAAAAATTTTAAAGAAAAAAATAATTGGAGTTAGTTGTCATAATTCAATTAAGCTAGTAAAAAAAGCAACTAAAGATGGGGCCGATTATGTGGCATTAGGTTCTTTCTTTAAATCTAAAACAAAAAAAAATGCAATTAGATCCAAGATTCAAATTATTAATAAGGCTAAAAAGGTTTCTAAATTACCTATAGTTTGCATAGGAGGAATTACCGATAAAAATTACAAGAAACTTATATTGCATAAACCAAATTTTTTAGCTATCTCCAGTTATATTTGGAGTAACTCTAAATTAAAACCAAAAGAGGCTGCAAAAAAAATTGATTTATGAAAATAAATGCTAACGAAATAAAAGTTGGAATGTTACTCGAGTATAAAAGTGAACTTTGGGAAGTTTTAAAAACTCAACATGTTAAACCAGGTAAAGGTGGAGCATTTAATCAAGTGGAAATGAAAAATTTAAGTAGCGGAACAAAATTGAATGAAAGGTTCAGATCGAGTGAAAATGTTGAAAAAGCTATGGTTGAAGAATTAAAATTTTCTTATTTGTATGAGGATCAAAGTGGTTTGGTTTTTATGGATTTAAGTTCTTTTGAACAAATAAGTATTGGAAAAAAAATTATTGGAGATAAAAGTATTTTGTTAAGTGAAAACCTTGAGGTAACTATAAAATTTTATGACGAAAAACCAATATTTATAGAACTACCAAAACAAATTGATTGTGAAATAATTTCTACAGATGCAGCTATTAAAGGCCAAACTGTCTCGTCTTCTTATAAACCAGCAATATTGAACAATAAGTTAAAGGTTCAAGTTCCCCCATTTATAAATTCTGGAGACAAAATTACTATTGATACTCGAACTTTAGAATACATAAAAAAGGTTTAATTATGAATTCTATTTCCCCTAATTTAAATCTGATGATCAAAGCATGCGAAAAAGCATCTAAAATTTTGATTAGAGATTTTGGTGAATTAGAAAATCTTCAAGTCTCCAAAAAAGGACCGAAAGATTTTGTAACCAATTCTGACAAAAAAACTGAAAAAGTATTGATAAATGAATTGACTAAAAATAAAAAAAAATACTCTATACTTTCAGAGGAAATAGGGTTTATTAAAAATGATGATAATGATTACATTTGGGTCATAGATCCTATTGATGGTACTACAAATTTTCTTCATGGAGTTCCACATTTTTGTATTTCAATAGGTTTAAAATTTAGAGATGAAATAATATCAGGAATAATATTTGATCCTATAAAAAATGAAACATTCTACGCAGAAAAAAATCAAGGAGCCTTCTTTAACAATCACAGAATTCGCGTTTCAAAAAGAAAAAATCTAGACGAATGTCTATTTGCAACTAACAAAAACGGTTTATCATCTACAGATTTGAATGCTAGGATATTTGGTAGTGCTGCACTTGATCTAGCATACGTAGCTTCTGGAAGAATAGACGGATATTTTCAAAATGGTTTAAATTTGTGGGATATTGCTGCAGGGACTTTAATAGTGAAAGAAGCGGGAGGGATAGTTAATAATTATGATTTAGAAAAAACGAGTAATATTAAATTAGTTGCATCTAGCGAAATTATTAACGAAAAAATGCTAAAAAGACTAAATAAGTTTTAATTGTTTTTGTTTAATCATTTGCTATAAGTCGCGTTATGAAAAAAAATATACACCCTAATTATCATAAAATTAAAGTCGAGATGACTGATGGAAGTCAATTTGAGACAATGTCTACCTGGGGAAAAGAAAATGATGTTTTAAAACTGGAGATAGATCCAAAGTCACATTCAGCTTGGACTGGGGGTAAACAAAAATTACTTGATAAAGGTAGAGTGAGTAAATTTAATCAAAAATTTAAAAATTTTAGATCTGAGAATAAGTAATGTCTAAGTCACCTTTAATGCCAATGGCAACAGCTCTTTGGTTAGTAGAGAACACAACGTTAACTTTTAAACAAATCGCTGAGTTTTGTAAAATGCACGAGGTTGAAATCCAAGGTATTGCTGATGGCGAA
>CABZCF010000028.1 GCA_902524235.1 uncultured Pelagibacteraceae bacterium
CACTACAATTTGCAACACACAAATTAGAATTTGGATTGGGAAATTTAAATCATGGATTTAAACATTTTTCGTCAATTTTTATTATTAATTCAATATTTTATCTTCCCTATGTAGATATTTACTTATTTAATATTACAAATTTTATGCTACAAATTTTCTTTTTTTCAGGTCTAGTAATTTTATTAAAAAACAAAAATTTAAATAATTTCACCAAAGCATTAGGTAGTCTTGCATTAATAACTTTCTTGGTAAAATTTTACAGATTATCAGAATACGGTGCCGATTATCTTGGTCAATTTTTAGTTCTTTTAAGTTTTATTTTTGTTACTATAGCCTTCTCAAAAAAAAAAATTAAGTTTAATGAAAAAAAAGAATTATTTTTAATTTCAAACATTTTAATTTTTTTTGCAATAACAACAAAATTTTTATACGTAATATATTTTCTAATACCAATTATATTTGTTTATTTGTATAAGATTAAGGATATTTATAAATTTATTTTAGATAAAAATTTTTTAATAGTTTCAATTTTTTCTATATCATCAATTATATTTTTTAATTTTACATCTACAGGATGCCTCATATACCCTGTTACATTTACATGTTTTACGAATACAATTAATTGGTCAATCCCAGAAGACGTAATAAACAGTCTTAATTTACATTATAAAACATGGTCAAAAGCGGGAATAGGTGCAGGTTACGGAATAGAAAACCAAAAAGAATATATTTCGGGAATTAATTGGATTGAAAATTGGTTCAGAAAATATTTCTTTACTAAAGTGTCTGACTTTATACTCGTTGTAGTGTTAGTTTCAATAGTTTTTATATTATACTTTAAACAAAATTTTAGAGTTCAAAATAAATTAAATTTTAACATTAAAGCTTCCAAAATAAGTTACTTGACAATAATAATAATATTTTTTGTCTGGTTTTTTAATTTTCCAACTTTAAGATACGCAGGTTATACTATTCTTTTTTTAACACTGATTTTACCATTAGCAATATTCTTTGCAAAAAGAATCAATTTTAGTGATAAATTGATAATTAGAAAGTTTCACCTTATATTAATTGTTGGTATATTTATTTTTAATTTTCAGAACATTAAAAGATTAAATAAAGAATTAAATCTAACAACAGATGAGCATCATAATTTTTCAAATTTCCCTTTTTATTGGGTAGATAATGTAGATTATGAAAAGATTTTTATTGAGAATAAAAATTTTTACAAAGTTACAAGTAAAAAAGCATGTTGGAATGTACCTGCAACTTGTCTTAAAGATGTTACAAATTTAAAAATTGAGAGAAAAAATAATTATATTTTTTATAAAAAATGAGAAAAGAGCCTTTGATTTCAATTATAATAACATATTTCAAAAAAAAAAAATATGTCTCTAAAACTTTAAATTCTATTTTTTCCCAATCTTATAAAAATTATGAGATAGTTTTTGTATATGATGATAGTAATCGGGCTGATTTAAATTTTATAAAAAAATCATTATCTAAATTTAATAGAAAAAGAATTATAATTAATAATAAAAACTTAGGTGTTTCAAAGTCAAGGAATATAGCTCTTAAAAATTGTAGAGGAAAATATATAGCATTTATAGACTCTGATGATATTTGGAAAAAAAATAAACTTTCAAAGCAGATTCAATTTATGGAAAAAAAATTATTATATTTTTCATTTACCTCGTATAATATTGTAAATAGTCAAGGTAAAATCATCAGTAAAAGATACGTTAAAAAAGATCCAAAGTATGGGGATCTATTGAAAAAAAATGTAATAGGACTTAGTACAGTTGTTATAAGTAAAAAAATAGTAAAAGAAATTAAGTTTCCCTTTTTAAAAACCCAGGAGGATTTTGCGGTGTGGCTGAATTTGTTGAAAAAGGGATACAAGCTATCACATTTACCATCATTTTTGTCATCTTGGAGATCAACTAAAGATTCACTTTCATCAAATACATTCCAAAAAATTTTTGATGCATTTAAATTATATTATACTTATCAAAAAAAAAATTTAATATTTTCTGTTTATAGTGTAATAGTGCTAGGATATAATAAACTTTTTAAATAAATTTACTTTTGAAAAAAAAAGCTCTTATCACAGGTATCACAGGTCAAGATGGTTCTTACCTTGCAGAATTTCTTCTAAACAAAGGATATATAGTCCATGGTATAAAAAGAAAATCGTCTACATTTAATACAAACAGAATAGATCATATTTATAAAGATATTCACACTACAAAAAACTTTTTCTTACATTATGGAGATTTAGCCGATTCAAATAGTTTAGTTAATATTATTAATAAAATTAAACCTGACGAAATTTATAACCTTGGCGCACAAAGCCACGTTGGACACTCTTTTGAAATACCAGAATATACATCTGAGGTTAGTGGATTAGGTACTTTAAGAATATTAGAAGCTATGAGATTCCTTAATTTAAAAAAATGTAAATTTTACCAGGCAAGCACATCAGAACTATTTGGAGAAACATATGGAAAAAATTCATTTACAGAAAAGTCATTAATGGTTCCAAAATCTCCATATGGAGTTTCAAAATTGTATTCTTATTGGATTACTAAGGTTTATAGAGAAGCTTATGGTTTTCATGCTTCTAATGGCATCCTATTTAATCATGAAAGTCCGAGACGTGGAGAAACTTTTGTGACAAGAAAAATTACAATGTTTTTTGCGAAACTAGTATGTGGAATAAATGAAATACTTTATATAGGTAACTTGAATGCTAAAAGAGATTGGGGTCATGCAAAAGATTACATTGAAATTCAATGGAAGATCCTCCAACAAAAAAAACCTGATGATTTTGTAATTGCTACTGGCAAAACAATAAGTGTAAAAGAGTTTATAAATGAGTGTTGTAAATACTTAAAATTAAAACTTTTATGGAGAGGCAAAGGATTAAATGAAAGAGCATATTTAGTAAATGGCACAAAAATAAAATTAATAATTAAAGTTGATAAAAAGTATTACAGACCCTTAGAAATTGACTATCTAAAAGGAAACCCTAAAAAAGCTATAAACACACTAAAATATAAATTGAAGTATAACTTAAAAGATCTTGTAAAAGATATGTTAGACTCGGATATTAAAATAGCTAAATTAAATCAACAAAAATGAAAAAAAAAAGTTTTATTTTTTTAGCAGGTCATAAAGGACTTGTCGGAAGTTCAATATTAAATCTTTTAAAAGGCAAAGGATACAAAAATATAATAACTGTCGATAAAAAAAAATTAAATTTGAGAGATTATAAAAAGGTAAAAAAATTTTTTAAAAAAAAAAAAATTGAATATCTAATAATGGCAGCAGCAAGGGCCGGTGGTATAATTGCAAATAGCACTTATCAGAAAGACTTCTTTTTAGAAAATGTTGAAATTCAAAACTCTTTGCTACAACTTGCCTTAGATAAAAAGGTTAAAAGAACAATTTATTTAGGAACATCTTGTATTTACCCTAAATTTGCTAAAAATCCAATTTCTGAAAGTAGCTTATTGAGCGGTGAGTTAGAAAAAACAAATCAATGTTACGCTATAGCCAAGATATCTGGTATTAAGCTTTCTGAGGCATTATTTCATGATTATAAAATGGATATTATTTGTCTAATGCCAACAAATGTTTATGGAGATAATGATAAATTTGACAAAATAAATGGCCACGTAATTCCAGCGATGATTTCTAAATTTATCGAGGCAAAAAAAAAATCACAAAAAAGTATCAAATTATTAGGAACTGGAAAACCAATCAGAGAGTTTATACATTCCAAAGATCTTGCCGAAGCAATATTTACTTGTCTTAACGTTTCTCGTAAAAATATAAAAAAAATTTTTAAAAAAAAATTACCTATAATAAATGTTGGTACTGGAGATAATGTAAAAATAAAAGATTTAGCAGTTATGATCTCTAAATTTTCAAACTATAAAGGGAAAATTAAATTTGATAAAAAATCTCCAGATGGAACATACAAAAAAAATCTTAACTCAAAAATTATAAAAAAACTAGGTTGGAAAAAAAGAATAAATCTAAAAAATGGACTTAAAGAAGTTGTTTTAAACCAATTTAGTAAATGAATATAAATTTTGTTTTATTATTAATATTATTTATATTTATTTTTTTCATTTCTAAAAAATTTAATATTTTAAGAGAAAACATCAATTATTCTGACCATAAAAAACTTGGCAAAGCTAATAAAGCTCCAATAATAGTTGGTGGAGCATTTATAGTCACTTCTTTATTAATATTTTTACCAAAAAATTTAATTTTTTTTAAAATTGTATCAATCTCCATTTTTTTAGTTGGTATACTTTCTGATAAAAATATCGTTTCAAGCCCGAAATTAAGGTTATTTTTACAAATTAGTGTTATTTTTTTTTTGGTGCATTTTGAAAAGCTTAATATTACTGGAGTTAATATTTATTTAATAGATTATTTATTGAGCATAAAATACTTCAATTATTTTTTTTCAATTTTATGTTTTGCGGTATTGGTAAATGGTAGCAATTTTTTAGATGGTCTTAATGGACTACTATCTGGATATTTTATTTTAGTATTGACTTCTATTTTTTATATTTCAAATTATAACACGAATATAAGCAATGACATTAAAGACCTAATTAATTTACTTTTAATTATAATCATAATTTTTTATACTTTTAATTTATTTGGAGTTGTGTATTTAGGGGACAGTGGATCTTATCTATTGTCGATGTCGGTTGGTTTTATATTAATCAAAATTCATCAAGATGTAAATTTTGTTTCTCCTTACTATATTGCTAACCTGCTATGGTATCCTGCGTTTGAAAATTTATTTTCTTTATTAAGACGTTTTCTAAAAAAAAATAAAATATCAACTGCAGATAAATTACATCTTCATCAATTAATTTTCAGGTCTTTAAGGTCAAAAACTAACATTAAAGATAAATGGATAAACACTGTATCTGGGTTTATAGTTGTTATTTTGAATATACCCTCAATATATGTTGCTACATACTACTATTTTCACTCTATGATTTTGTTAAGCATAATTTTTTATAATCTAAGTTTATATTTACTAATCTATTACTTTCTTTCTAAGAATTTTAAACTTAAAAAATAATTTTATGATCTCAGATAAAATTAAAAATCCATCCTTAAATTCACTGACCTTTTTTTTTCCACCTATTCTTTTTTTTTCATATGAAGGAATGCTCGTATAATTCATTTTAGATAATTCGATTTTAATCGGAAATTCAACGCAAAATCTGAAATCATTTGATTTAATATTTAATTCCCTGAATTTTGAAGTTTTTCCTATCACATATGTGTACAGAATATCACTTAAGTTTAGTGAGAAAAGTATTCTGCCTACGAGTGAAAAAATTTTATTACCAATATATGTGATAATTGTGTCGTCATCGCTGCCTCCTCCTTTAAGGTACCTTGATGCAAATACAAAGTCATTATCTTCACATTTAATTAACATTTTTTCTAAATCTTTGTATTCAAATGAACCGTCAGCATTGAATATACAAAAGTATTTTGTAGAGCATTTATTTATACCCTCAAATATGGAGTTACCATAACCTTTACCCAGTTGTTCATGAATTAATATATTAAAATTTTTTATAGAATCTAAAGTTTCTAGATCATTTTTAGGCAAAGATACAATTATTTTATGATTAAGATATTTTAGACTTTGTAAAACTTTTGGAAGTGATTCTTTTTCTTTTTTCGCTGGAATAATCAGAGTTAAATCAGTCATAACCTGTTTGTAATATTTACTTAAACTTCATACTAGAAGATTTCTACTTAATAAATTTACACCTACAACATATTTTGAAAATTTTTGAAATCTAAAATTATTCTTTGGGATAACTTGTTCTCTGAATAGTTGATCATTTGAAGCTGGGTATTTAAATTCCATAATTTCTTTATCATAATTAATTTTAAAATTTTTTTTTATACAAAAAAACTCAAGTTGAGTATCAATAGTAGCTCTAATATTGCCGTGTCCATATTCATAGTATTCTCTCAAGTATCTTGTTTTAATAGTTGGAAACATATTTTTTCTAAAAATTTTTTTTATATCATTTTCTAATTGGCTGTTGGAGTAATTTCTTATATTTTCTTCAATATTATATTTATTTTTAAGTTTAATTGTATCTTTCCAACCAAGAAAACCGTTTTTATTTTTAATCTCTAAATTTATAAAATCTGAGCTTTCGTTGTACCATCTAATCCTTGTTTTTAATCTGTGAGTATTACCATCAACATTGTCTTTAAAAGATGAAAAATTTAAATCATCAAAATACAAGGAGTTAACTATTCTTTTGCAATATTTTCTGTAGAATCTTTTTGTAATCAGGAAATTTTTAAATAAGTAAGCATTATTTTTTCTTTCAATGTATTTTCTCTCAAATCTTTCCATTTTTTTATCTTTTTGTTTGTTTGCCATATAAGTTTCCATACATCATCCCCTCAATATTTTTTCCCTCAAGATCTCCAGAAATTTTTTTTCCATCAATCTCAAGTGTACTAATTTTGTCTACTAGAAATACATCATTGCTATCATTTAAAATTAGATTGTCGATTTTTAATGAAGCTGGACCATATTCGCTTTTTTTTACAAAAACTGCAAACGGTAATGTGCTATTATTTATTTCAATATTCGATATATTTGCTTTAGAACTGTCTTTGACAGCTATGGCTATTTCAGAATTATTTAGCTTTAAGTTTTTAATTTCAACATTAGATTTTTCACCTACGCTTATGGATTTATCTTGTACATCATTTGCAAAAAAGTCTTTCCCGATTATTTCTGAATTTGAGAAATCTAAACAATCATTTCCTATATCTTTACATGTTAAATTAATAAATCTTAATTCGCCATCATCAACATCTATTGCATCTGATGCTGTATTGATTAATTCAATATTCACTAATTCTGTTTTAGAGTTAATAAAGTTTATAAAATCTTCAGAATGTGATTTTTCAAAAATTGAGTCTATTATGTAATTATCACTATTAATAAAGTTTAAAGCGCCATATAAACTATAACCTTTTAAATTTGGTGCCTTTAAATTTTTAAAAATTGTATTAGAAATATTATTTGTATTTCCATTAAGTATTAAACTTCCGTACTCTGGTGCTAAACCTTCTATTTTAGATCTATTATTTTTATCTCCTTCTATTTGTAAATCCCCGAAGAGAACTAATGATGCTCCATTCGACAAATATATATTTTGATTCTTTTTTAACTTTAGTAATAAGTTTTTATTTAGTATTGTATTTTCTGTAATAT
>CABZCF010000029.1 GCA_902524235.1 uncultured Pelagibacteraceae bacterium
ATGCATTAATAATTATACAATTTTTTTTCATATTTTTTAACACGTCGTAGTTAATTATATTTTTTGTTTTTTCATTTAAAGGCATATGTAGAGTTAAAACGTCAATTTTTTTTTACACCTTCTTTTAAATCTTCTATTTTTTTACCACCAAGACTCTCAATTTCCTCCTTTGAAATGAATGGGTCATAAACATAAATATTCATTTCAAAACCGATACATCTTTTTATTAAGCTTTTACCTATTCTCCCAAAACCCATAATTAAAATATTTTTATTCCAGAGCTCTATTGTTTTTGGAAGTTTATTTCTATCATTAAATCTTCCTGATTTGACTGTTTTGTCATACATATCTTTTCGTTTTGAAATATTTAAAAGCATAAACATTACATGTTCTGCAACCGCAACTGCATTAGCTGTAGTGGTTATAGAAATTGTAATATTTTTTTCTTTTGCAGCCTCTAAGTCTATATTGTCGTATCCAACTCCGTGTCTTGAAATAATCTTTAGTTTTTTTGCATTTCTAATTACTTCAGCAGGCAATTTAGCAGTTCTAATTGATATTCCATCGCATTTAATAATCTTTTTTTTTATTTCTTCTAAATCAGTTCCATCGATTATCTCAAAATTATAGTCTGGGTGACTTTCTAAAATTTCAATTCCCGATTTATCTATTGGTTGAATTATTAATATGTTTTTCACTTAAATTAATATGACTTTGATTCTTCAGAAGATTTTGTTAGTTTTAGTTTCAAAACAGCTTCTTTCGCACCACTACTCATATATCTCTGATCTGATCCAACAGTGACTAAATTAAAACCAAGATCTATCATTTTTTTTGCGTATTCGGGTGTTGCATTATGAATTCCTGCAAAAATATTATTTTTTTTTGCATGATCCAAAATTATTTTTATTTTTTCATAGGTTGCTGATCCCACAGGATTATCAAAAGCCGGTTTTTGGCCGATAGCCAAACTTAAGTCAGCAGGACCAATGTAAATTCCGTCTAATCCACCAGTACTCATTATTTCATCTAAATTATCTAAAGCTTCTTTTGTCTCTATCATTGCTAATTTTAAAATCTCAGTATTAGCATAATCACCGTAATCTCCACCACCATAGATAAGCCCTCTAATTGGACCATAACTTCTGTAACCATCAGGTGGATATAAACAAGCCTGAACAAAATTCTCCGCTTCTTTTCTATTACTAACCATTGGACATATTACGCCATAACACCCTGCATCTAAAATTTTCATTATTTGACCTGGTTCATTCCAATTTACTCTAGCTAAAGGTGTTGTTTCAGTTGTTGAAATTGATTGGAGCATCTGCAATGCATTAGGATAATCAATTACACCGTGTTGCATGTCGATAGTAAGAGAATCCCATCCTTGGTTTGCCATTACTTCTGCTGAAAATGAACTAGGTATTTGAAGCCATCCATTAATGATAGGTTTACCTTCTGCCATCATTTGTTTTATTTTATTTTTTTTCATTAAGTTTTGAGACCCAAGTGCGTATATTTTATGTTTAAGTAGTCCTTAATAGCCATTGATCCACCTTCACGACCATATCCGGTTTGTTTAATTCCTCCAAAAGGTGCCTCTGCAATAGCTACTACAGGAGTGTTAACAGCAACTGTTCCTGTTTCCATTAATTCAGATGCTCTATGAGCCTGCTTCATGGAGTCTGTGTAGATATAACTACAAAGACCTAAATCATTATTGTTCGCCCTTTCAATAACCTCATCAAAAGTTTTAAATGATAACATAGGTACTAATGGTCCAAAAGGTTCTTGTTTCATAATTGTATAATTGTCTTTAACTTCATCGAATACAGTTGGTTCATAAAAATATCCTTTATTAAATCCCGATGGTCTTTTTCCACCTAATAAAACTTTCGCACCTTCTTTTTTCGTTATATCTACTAATTCCTCTATTTCTGAGAGCCTTTTAGCTGTTGCTAACGGACCTAATTGTACTCCTTCATCCATCCCATTGCCTATTTTTAATTTTTTTGTTCTCTTTATGAACGCATTTATAAATTCTTCTTTCCTTTTTTCTTGAATATAAAATCTGTTAGGTGAAATACAGACTTGTCCATTGTTTCTAAATTTTGCAGTAATAGCCATATCTGCAACTTTATTTATATCAACATCATCAAAAACTATAAAAGGTGAATGACCACTTAATTCCATAGTAACTCTTTGAACTTTGTCAGCTGCTTTTTTTAAAATTAATTTACCTACTCTAGTAGAGCCCGTAATTGAAACCTTCTTAATAATATCAGATTCGAGTAATTCATTAGATATACTTGGAGGATCTCCTGAAAGAAGATTCACTACTCCAGGCGGAACACCAGCTTCTTTACAAATATCCACTAGCTCCATTACTGTCCCTGGTGTAATCACATCTGGTTTACAAATTACCGAACAACCAGCAGCTAAAGCAGTTGAAATTTTTCTTGCTGCTAAAATTAAGGGAAAGTTCCAGGGAACTAATGCTGCAACAACTCCGACTGGCTGATAATATATGTGAACCCTTGTATCTGGCGATCGACTTTCTACAGTTTGACCATATATTCTTTTAGTTTCTTCTGCATTCCATTCAAAAATGTCTGCAGCTCCATTTGTTTCTCCCTCACCCTCTAACAATGGTTTACCAACCTCTAACGTTAGCCATTTTGCCATGACTTTCTTTTTTTCTCTAAGTAAGTCTGCAATTTTTCTAATTGTGTATGATCTTTGCCATGGTGCTGTATTTTTCCAAATCTCTAAACCTTTTTCAGCTGACTTTAGAGCTTTTTGTACGTCTAATGATGAAGCTTTTGATGCTTTGCCAATAATTTCCTCTGTCGCAGGGTTAACTACTTCATAAGTTTCACTTTTTTCTGCTTGTTGCCATTTACCATCTATGAACTGACCAAATTTGCTATACATAATTTTTATTTTATGCTTAATTACGTGAATTTATTAATGAGAATATAGCGATAATTATGAAAAAAATAAAGCTATCATGTGCACATGCAATAGTTAAACATTTAATTTCTCAAAAAATTCTTATTGATGGTAAAAAAGAACCTTTATTTGCTGGAGCCTTTGGAATCTTTGGGCACGGAAATGTAGCCTGTTTGGGCCAAGCGTTGGAGGAAAATAAAGATAAACTTCCAACTTGGCGTGGCCATCATGAACAAAATATGGCATTAACAGGTATAGCCTATGCTAGAGCAAAAAGGAGAAAACAAATTTTTGTAGCCACTAGTTCAGTTGGACCAGGATCTACAAATATGGTAACAGCAGCTGCTGTTGCAATGAGTAACAGACTCCCAATTTTATTTTTACCAGGAGATACTTATGCAAATAGAATGCCAGACCCAGTTTTGCAACAAGTTGAACATTTTAACAACCCAGGAATAACACAAAATGATGCTTTTAAATCTGTCACAAGATACTTTGATAGAATAACCAGACCAGAACAAATTTTACAAACTTTACCTCAAGCGATTCAAGTTTTATTAGACCCAGCTGATTGCGGACCAGCTTGTATATCTTTATCTCAAGATATACAGGGTGAAACCTACGAATACCCAGAGGAGTTTTTTGTAGAAAAAGTCCATAATATTAGAAGACCAAAGCCAGATGACTTCCAAGTAAAACAAGCTGTAGAAAAAATTAAAAATTCAAAAAATCCAATAATTATTTCTGGAGGTGGCGTTTTCTATTCTAATGCTATGGAAGAGTTATCATCTTTCGCTATTAAACATAATATACCAGTAACTCAAACTGTAATGGGATACTCATCTATGAAAAGAGACCACTCTCATTTTCTTGGCCCAATTGGTGGACTGGGAGGTAAAGCTGCAAATAATCTTGCAAAACAAACTGATCTTGCAATAGCGATTGGCACTAAACTTGCAGATTTTACAACTGGTTCATGGGCTAATTTTGAGAATCCAGAATTCAAATTAATTTCAATAAATGTTTCGAGATTTGATGCAAATAAACACATGGCTTCCTCTGTAATAGGTGATGCTAAAGTTTCCCTAAATGAGTTATCTCAAGCTCTAGGTAATTGGAAAGCACCAGACGCGTGGCATAAAAAATCAATCAATGAACTAAAGTCATGGAATGAATATGTAGATAAAGAGAGTGGACCAACCAATCAAAAATTGCCGAGCTATGCTCATGCAGTAGGAGCAATTTATAGAAATTCTGACCCATCAGATATTGCTGTAACTGCAGCTGGAGGTCTAGTTGGAGAAGTTGTGCAAATATGGAGACCTAGAGAACTGAATACACATGAAACTGAATGGGGATTTAGTTGTATGAGTTATGAAATTTCAGGGGCTCTGGGTATAAAAATGGCAAATCCAGATAAAGAAGTCATTGCTTTCATAGGTGATGGGTCGTACCTACTTTATAACTCAGACATATACTCTTCTGTTATTACAGACAATAAACTTATAATTATAGTTTGTGACAACGGGGGTCACGCGGTAATAAATAGGTTGCAATTATTCAAAGGTGGTAAAGAATTTAATTGTTTATTTGAAAGCTCAAATACCAAAAAATTAGTTGGAGTAAATTTTGCTAAACACGCAGAAAGTATGGGAGCTAGGTCTGAGGAAGTTTCATCAATAGAAGAATTAGAGGAAGCTTTTAAAAGAGCAAAAAAATCTAAAGTTACATACGTAATTTCAATCAAAACTCATTCTTATCAATGGTTAGAGGGTTCGGCATATTGGGAAAGTCCTACTTTAGAATTACCAAAAACAAAAGAAAATAAAGAAGCTCTAAAACTTCATAAAGAGGGTAAATCAAAACAAAGACAAGGTGTTTAATGTCTAAAGTTTTTAAAGTTGGTTTAATTGGATGTGGACACATAGCAGAGACTTATTTTAATGCACATAAATACTTTAATAATTTTAAAATTATAAAATGTGCGGATATTAAAGAAGAGGTTTCAAAAAAATGCGCTAAAATATATAATGTAGAATCTAAAACAGTTAATCAGCTATTTAAAGATAAAGAGGTTGAAATAATCTTAAACCTAACCCCACCTAAAGCTCACTATATAATTTCAAAAAAATCACTATTGCATGGAAAACATGTTTATTCAGAAAAACCAATGGCAATAAATTTAAAAGATGGAAAAGAATTGCTAAAAATTGCTAATAAAAAAAAACTTTATATTGGTAACGCACCAGACACTTTTTTAGGTGGAGGTAATCAAAAGTCTAAAGAATTAATAGAAAAAAATATTATTGGAAAAGTGAATTTAGGTAATGCGATATTTGCTTTTCCAGGTGTTCAGTCTTATCATCCAAATCCTGAACCTTGGTTTGCTAAAAAAGAAGGTGGTCCAGTAATAGATATGGGACCTTATTATTTGACAGCATTAGTGAACTTGCTTGGACCAGCCAAGGAAGTTAAAGCAGCAAGTTTGATGAAAGGTTCAAAATTTAGAACTATTGGAATAGGACCAAAAAAAGGAAAAAAAATTAAGGTTGAGAGTCCAACTACCTATTTTTCAACAATTGTTTTTGAGAATAACAGCATTATTAGATTAACATTATCATTTGATGTAATCGCTCATCAAAGAAATCATATTGAACTGTACGGCACTGAAGGATCTATGATTGTGCCCGATCCAAATATGTTTGGTGGCTCAGTTTATGTTTGTAAAAAACTAGGAAATCCTTGGCAGGAATTTAAAACAAACAAAATGCCATTAGGAAAAATTAATATAAGATCTCAAAGCTCTAGAGCTAATGAATCACCTACAAATGCAAATTATAGAGGCGTTGGACTTGCTGAAATGGCATACTGTATAGAAAATAAAAAAAGACATAGATGTAATGGAGAGATCTCTGTCCATGTTTTAGACCTTATTCAATCAACAATGAATTCAGCAAGAACAAATAAACCTAAGAAAATAAATACAACTTGCAAACCACCCAAACTATTTTCTTTAAATGAAATTAAAAAAATATTGAAATAAATGCGTGTTGGAGTTGATATAGGAGCTACTAAAATTGAATTTATTGTTATTAATAAAAAAAATAAAGTTATATTTAAAAAAAGAATATCAACACCCAAAAGTTATAAAAAAGTTATTTCAGACATAAAACTAAATATTGGCAGTCTTGATAAAAAATTTAAAAAAAAACTAAATGTTGGTGTTTGTCATCCAGGATCTATAGATGTCAATTCGGGTTTATTAAAAAACTCAACAAATGCAACATGGTTAAACAATAAAAAATTAAATAAAGATTTAATAAAAGTCTTAAAAAGAAAGGTTCCCTGCGAAAATGATGCTAATTGTTTTGCATATTCAGAATCTTTAAATGGATCTGCAAAAAGTTTTAAAATTGTTTTTGGAATAATTCTTGGCTCAGGAACTGGAGGTGGAATTATTATTAACAAGAAAATTGTAAAAGGATCAAATAACTTAACAGGCGAATGGGGGCAT
>CABZCF010000030.1 GCA_902524235.1 uncultured Pelagibacteraceae bacterium
GCACATTGGATTTCTTTTTAAAGCACTATGAGTGAAATTTTCTAATTTTTTCATATTTTTAGTATCTGAAGCAATCTTTAATATATCTAAATCCATAAAGTCTTAATTTACACTGTAATTGAAATATTTTTAATATTTATTTTCTTGTGTAGAAAAAAAATAAGTATTAAAAATTGCAAATGGTAGAGCTTAAAAATCAGAAAGCCGCAGTTCCTATTGTATTATTTGCTGGGTTATTTTGGTCCTTAGGTCCATATGTAGTTAGAAATATAGATGCAGCAAACACAGTCCCTTGGCAATATCTTTTTACAAGAGGCCTAGTAATCTTTCTGTTATTAAACTGTTTTTTATATTTTGAAGAAGGAATTAAATTTTATAAAAATTATTTAAAAGTTGGTTTATCTGGTATTTTAGGAGGGTTGGGACTAGCAATTGCAATGATATCTTTTATATGGTCAATTACAAATACATCTGCTGCAATTACATTATTGTGTTTAGCTGCAATGCCATTCATAACTGCTTTATTAAGTTTTTTATTTCTTAAAGAAAAAATTTCATTAAGTGTTTGGCTTACAATAATCCTAGCTGCAGTAGGGATTGTAATAATGGCTGTTGGAAATAAAAATACAGGATCAATTATAGGGTTAATTTTTGGATTAGCTTCTGCATTAGGTTTTGCAATATTTTCTGTATCTCTTCGATGGAAAAGACAAACACCAAAATTTACAACAGTATCGATTGCAGGTTTAATATGTGCAATTATTTCAGGTTTTGTAATTTTTAATCAGGATTTAAATTTTTTATCCTCTAGTAAAAATCAAGCTTTATTTGCAACACATGGTTCTTTAGTTTGTATTGGTCTTATTTTATATTCTATAGGTTCAAAACATATCCCGGCAGCTGAACTAACACTTTTATCACTTACAGAGGTAATTGGTGGAATATTTTGGGTGTGGCTACCGTGGTTAGGAATTAACGAAATCCCATCAAACAACACAATAATCGGAGGATTTTTAATCTTTGTATCAATATTTTACTACAGTTTAATTGTTCAAAACAACAAAAGGTTTATAGGTTTAAATTAGATGAGCAAAATTATTGTAAATAGTTGGAACGAGTGGGATCCTTTGAAACATGTCATTTTAGGAAAGGCAGACGGATGTTGCATACCCGCACCTGAGCCAGCACTAGACGCAAAAGTTCCCGAAAATTCTGATATGAAAGGTAAATATGGTCCAAGAACCCAAGAAACTGTGGATAAAGCAAATGAATTACTAGATAATTTTGAAAAAATTCTTATCAAAAGGGGCATCAAAGTAGATAGACCCCAACCTATAAATCATAACCAAAAAATTGAAACACCTGATTGGAAGTCAGAAAGCATGTTTGGTTGTATGCCAGCAAGAGATATTATTTTAACGGTGGGAAATGAGATGTTAGAAGCTACAATGAGTTATAGATGTAGATGGTTCGAATATTTAAATTATAGACCACTTATACAAAAATATTTTAACGAGGATTCTAACATGAAACATGAAACAGCACCTAAACCTAGACTTACAGATTTGGATTATAGAAAAGATTATTTATCGGACACAATAGATGTGCAAAAAAGACTAGAATGGACAAAAAAAAAGTTTTTTGTAACTACAGAGGAAGAACCATTATTTGATGCAGCTGATATTTTAAGATTTGGGAAAGATTTGATTGTTCAACACGGATTTACTACCAATCTGAAAGGTATTGATTGGCTTAGAAGACATTTTCAAAATCACAGAGTGCATGCTGTAAATTTTCCTGGAGACCCTTACCCTATACATATTGATGCTACTTTCACACCAATTACAGAGGGTGTAATTATTAATAATCCCCAAAGAAGACTGCCTCAAGAACAAAGAAAGCTTTTTGAAAAAAATGGATGGAAAATAATTGATGCAGCTCAACCTGCGCATAATTCTCCACCACCATTGTGTTACTCATCGGTTTGGTTATCAATGAATGTATTAGTTTTAGACCCAAAAACTGTATGCGTAGAGAAAAGCGAAGTTTATCAAGCCGAACAAATAGATAAGCTTGGATTAGAGGTAGTACCTGTCGAATTAAGAGATGCATATGCGTTTGGTGGCGGATTGCATTGTAGTACTGCTGATGTTTTTAGAGAGGGAAATTTAAAAGATTACTTTCCGAAACAATAATATGACGATTTTTGCCTCAGATAATGTTACAGCTGCTTGTCCAGAAGTAATTCAAGCAATTAACAATGCAAACAACGGCAATGTAGACTCTTATGGAGATGATCAATGGACAAATAACTTAGAAAGAAAATTTTCTGAATTATTTGAAAAAAAAGTGAAAGTATTTACGGCTATAACAGGGACTGCGGCTAATTCATTAGCTTTATCTGCAATTACTCCAAATTATGGAAACATATATTGTCATAAAATTTCACATATTAATGTGGATGAGTGTGGAGCACCTGAGTTCTTTACAGGTGGTGCTAAACTAATAACTATCGATGGTTTTAATGGTAAATTTAGTGCAGAAGATTTAAGAAAAAATATTAGAGGTGAGGGGGTGGTTCATAACACCCAACCTTCAACAGTAAGTATTACACAATCTTGTGAAACAGGAGTAGTTTACAAAATAGACGAAATAGAAAAAATTACTGAAATTGCAAAGAAAAACAACATTAAAGTGCATATGGATGGGGCACGTTTCTCAAATGCTGTAGTTTCACTAAAAAAAACACCAGCTGAAATTACTTGGAAATCAGGTATCGATGTTTTAACATTTGGTGGAACCAAGAATGGATGTTTAGATGCAGAAGCAATAATCTTTTTTAATTCAGAAGATATTAAAAATTTTAAATATCTTCAAAAGAGATCGGGACAATTGTTATCGAAAATGAGATTTCTTTCAGCTCAACTGGATGCATACATATCAAATAACTTATGGTATAAAAATGCCAAAAATTCTAATAATATGGCAAAAATTTTAAGCACAAAACTTTCAAGATTAAATAGCATTGAAATAACTTATCCAACAGAATCTAATGAGGTATTTGTTAAAATTCCAAAAAGTATACAAGATCATCTAACAAAAAAAGGTTATTACGCTGTTCCAGACGAAACATTTGATGGTTCTGTTAGATTTGTGTCAGCATGGAATACCACAGAAAAAGATATAGATAAGTTAGTAAACACTATTAGAGAAAAATTATAAACTTAAATTTTTTTATTATCCAAATTTGCTGGTGTATCAGGATCCAGTTGTAAACCAGCAGGTGTAATAGTTGCCGGTATGGGAGTGAAAGTTGACTCTGGATTATTTGCAACTTCTCTTACTTTCATTCTATAAACCCCAAAAAAACCAATAATTAAATGGAAAAGAATTAAAAAAATAAAAAAACCATTCAAATCAAGAAATTGAATAAATAGTGAGCATAATATTGGTCCAGATATTGCACCAAACCCAAATATTAATTGCAATCCACCACCTGCCGCAACAAATTTATTTTTATCTACAAAATCATTTGTATGTGCAAGGTTCAACGAGAATAAAGGTAAACAAAAACTAGTATAAAGACCAACAAATATAAAAAATAAAACTTTTTTATAATGCATTTCTGATAACCAATAAATATTTTCTATTGGATCATTTGAGGTTAATATTGACAGAAAAGCTAATAAAGCTGCAAAAAAAGTTGTAATCACAATTACAAATCTTCTATCGTATTTATCAGATACATAACCAATTGGCCATTGACCAAGTACACCAGAAATTGTTGAAATAAAAAGAAGAATAGATGTTTCAAATAAATTAAAATTTGCTTTAGTTGCATAAAAAGCGATTAAAGAAAAAAAACCTCCATGAATAATTCCTGTGCAAAAAGAACTTACACTTCCTAATGGGGAGATTTTATATAACTCTAGTATATTCATGGTTCCAATCTTTTTAAATTTTGGTGCCGATCTCTTTATAAGCAGAATAGGAACTAAAGCTAAAGATAATAAAACTGAAACTAAAATAAAAGGCTCATAATTAATTGGATCACTAACGTTTAGAAGCAACATACCAATTGAAAGACCCAAATAAATTATAATCATATAAGCTGATAATAGCTGCCCTCTATTTTTATTAGTTGCTCTATCATTTAACCAACTTTCGCTTACAATGTAGCAACTAACTAAGCTTATGCCTGTGATAAATCTACTTATAGTCCACATAAATGGATTGACGTATGCAACAGCTAATAAAGCACTTAATGATGCAAGAGATGCAAATGCAGCAAAAACTCTTATATGACCTACTTTTGATACTAACTTAGGCGTTGTTTTTGATCCTACAAAATAACCTATGTAATATCCCGACATAAAAATACCAGTCGTTATCACGCTAAAATTCTCAATTACAGACCTGATTCCCATCACTTGTAATTGTAGACCATGTGCAATCATCATGGTTCCAATTCCTATGAATAACGCCCAGGATTTTTTAACTTCTTTTTGCATCTATAAAAGTAAATATAATTTGTTTTGAGGCTAGGTAGATTTGATTTGTGTTTTTTTTAAGGCCAAAAAT
>CABZCF010000031.1 GCA_902524235.1 uncultured Pelagibacteraceae bacterium
TGATGAAATAACTATTATCTGGAATACAGATGAACTAAAAAGGTCAAAACCAACACCTTCAGAAGAAGCTCGTTGGGGGCTAGCAATAATTGAAGATAGTTTATGGGAGACTATCCCGAAAGTTTATAGAAGGTTAAATCAAATCTTTGTTAAAAATATGGGAAGAGGATTGCCTAAAAACTTCAATCCAATTGAATTTGGATCTTGGATGGGTGGGGACAGAGATGGAAACCCATTTGTTACTTCAGATGTTACAAAAGATGTAATTCTTTTGTCAAGATGGGAGGCAGCTAAACTCTATGAAAAGTCAATAACTAAATTAATACGATCTTATTCTATGCAAAAATGTTCTAAAAAAATTCGTAAATTTGCAGGTAAATCTTACGAACCTTACAGAGTTTATTTGAGACCTTTAAGAGATAAAATTAGAAAGACGCATAGATCTATTGAACAGCATTTAGTTAATAATACACCGCTAAATGAAAAAACACTAATTTCAACTAGAGAAGAAATTTTAAAACCATTGAGAGACGTTAGAGAGTCTTTAGAAAAAAATCAAAGTGAGAATATAGCTAGTGGAGAACTCTTAGATTTAATGAGAAGGGCAAAATGTTTTGGAATTAATTTAGCAAGACTTGATATAAGGCAAGAGTCGTCTAGACATTCTCAACTAATAACTGAAATAATAAAAAATAAATATGGTCAAGATTATAATTCTTGGAATGAAGAAAAAAAAATAAAATTTCTCTCACAAAAATTGAAAGGTAAAAATTTTATAAATAACTTTAAATTTAAAAATAGAGAAAATAAGGAAGTTTGGTCTACTTTTAAGGTTCTTTCAAGTCAACCAAAAGAATGTTTAGGTGCTTATGTTATATCAATGACCTCAAGTGCATCAGATATACTATCAGTTATGTTATTACAAAAAGAAGCAAACATAAAAGATAAATTAAGAGTCGTTCCTTTATTTGAAACATTAGATGATTTAATAAATGCTAAACTTATAATGAATAGTTTATTTAAATTAAGTTGGTATAAAAAATTAGTAAATAGTAATCAGGAAATAATGATTGGTTATTCAGACTCTAGTAAGGACGCAGGAAAACTTTCAGCAAGCTGGCATCAATATAAATTACAAGAGGAAATTTTGAAGTTATCTAAAAAATATAAAATTGACGTAACTTTCTTTCATGGAAGAGGAGGGTCAGCAGGCAGAGGTGGAGGACCAATTCAGGCAACTCTAAGATCGCAACCACCAGGATCTGTTAATGGTAAGATTAGAATTACAGATCAAGGTGAAGTAATTCAGCAAAAATATGGATATGAGCCATTAGCAAAATATAATTTGTGTAGCTATATAGGATCTGTTATGGAAGCAACATTAAATCCACCACCATTGCCAAAAAATCAGTGGAGAAATCTGATCCAAAAAATGTCAGAAATATCAACCAGTTCTTATCGTAAAAATATAACACCAAATTCTGAATTTATAAGATACTTTAAAACTGTTACACCTCACATGGCATTAGGTAAATTATCTATTGGATCAAGACCTTCAAAAAGAAAAAATGTAGACAGTATTAAAGGCCTAAGGGCTATCCCATGGGTATTTGCTTGGACACAAATTAGATTAATGTTACCAGCTTGGCTGGGTACTGCAGAAGCTTTAAGATATTCTTCTATAAAAACTCTCAAAAAAACATTAATAGACATGGAAAAAAATTGGCCCTACTTTAATTCAACAATGGATTTGTTGGATATGGTATTATCTAAAGTTGATCCAGAAATATCAAAAGTTTATGAGGATAATTTAGCTGATGCATCTTTGAAACGTGTAGGAAAAAAACTTAGATTTCAATTTGATGCAGTTAAAAAACTTAATCACGACATAACACCAATTGAAATATTAAAACAAAGAAAGATTTTTAGAGGACCTGCTATTGTAAGAAATGTCTACTCTGAAGTTTTAAATGTTTTACAAGCTGTTGTAATGAATAAGTTATCCAAAAAAAAACTTAAAAAACACGCAAAAAACGAACTTAATGATGCGTTAATGACTAGTATTGCCGGAATCTCTGCAGCTATTAAAAATACTGGTTAAGATGTTTGAAATTTTCTTTGCTTTAGGCGCTGGTGTAATTAGCTTTTTATCCCCGTGTGTCTTGCCTCTTATTCCTGGTTATATAGCCTATATATCCGGTAGTACTTTGGATGAAATACTTGAAAAAAAGAATATAAACTTATTACCTATTATATTATTCACATTAGGGTTTTCATTAGTATTTATTATTTTTGGAGCAGCTGCATCATTTATAGGTCAATTCCTTCTGAAAAATTCATTTGAATTAAGAATTTTTGCTGGGATAATTATTATAATTTTTTCGTTACATATTATTGGAATTATTAATATTAAGTTTTTAAATTACGAAAAAAGAATTCAATCAACTGGTAACAAGGGCTTTTTTGCTCCTATTCTAATTGGTATGGCCTTCGCTTTTGGATGGACACCTTGTATAGGACCTATTCTTGGTTCGATTTTGATATATGCATCTACAACAGACAGCCTTCCAAAAGGTGTTATGCTTTTGAGTTTTTATTCTATAGGCTTAGCTTTACCATTTGTGTTCTCTGGATATTTGATTCAAAAATTTATGCTTGTTTCAAAAAATTTAAAACAAAAAATGGTTTTAATAAATAGAGTGGGTGGAAGTTTATTATTAATTACAGGTTTGTTAATTATAACAAACCAACTACAAGTTATAGGCTATTACCTTTTAGAAATATTACCTTTTTTACAAAAATTTGGCTAATTAGTTTTTTTTTCTTTTTTTGTATAAATAATTAAAATTACTCCAAATAAAATTATTAAACCTCCGAAGTATAACTCAGTCGTTGGATTTTCTTTAAGAAGTAAAATTGCAGCCAATAAACCTGTTAACGGGATACCCATAGTAACTATCGGTAATACTTTATAAATTGGATTATTTTTTAAAACGTAATAAAAACATCCATATGTAATTGGCTGCATAAAAAAACCTAAATAAATTGCAATTATCCATGAAGTTGTGCTCGCAGATTTAATATAATTTAATGAATTCCCATCAAAAAAATTAGATAATAAAATTAGAATTGGACCAGAAAATAATGCTAACCAAGCTACCAAAGTTAATGGATTTAACTCTTTGCTAAGTGGTTTGACTAAAACTTGACCAAAAGCCCATATACCTGATCCTGAATTGTTAGAAAAATTCCCAAGTATTTACCATCCAAATTTGGTGAGCCAGTCAAAATATATACTCCAATAAAAGCTACAAATATTCCAATTAAACTTCTAATAGTTGGTTTTTCTTTAAGCATGAAATAAGCAAATAAAACTCCAAATGGAACTTCTGTTTGAACCAAGAGAACAGCAGCAGATGCATCAATTAAATTTAATCCACTATAAGTGACACTGTACTGAATAGTATTTGCTACTAGTGATGCTATAAAAATTTTTAAGAGATATCCTTTAGGTATTGGAAACCACCAAATTAAAATTGATGCTGCAAAAGTAAATCTTAATCCCATCAAAAGAATTGGAGGAAAATCATCCATAGCAGGTTTTGCGATCACGAAACCAAAACCTAAAAATATTGGAACTAAAGATGCAATAAGTGAGTCTTTAATTGTCAAAAATTAAATTTTCTCTTAAGATGTCTTAGCTTTCCCTCAGTGCTATCAAAATCAATGTAGGCACCTTGAAGAAATCTACTTCCTTCGTTTGTATCAAATTCAGTTCTACCATGTAATAGTCTATAATTATCCATCATCAATATGTCCCCAGGGATTAATTTAAATTCAATTCTATATTTATCAGAATTATACATTGAGGAAATTTTATTTCTTGCTTTATAATATAAATCTAATTCACTCTTTTCTAATATTGGAACAAAGTCTAATCTTGGACTAAATTTAACTTGTTTAAACTGTTTATTTTCATCTAATTTAATTAATTCTGACCATCCCTCTAATACGACATCTTTATCTATAAACTTAAACTTAACTTTAACTTTTGTTAAAATATCATAATAATCTTTAAATTCTTTTTTTAAATCTTCAGTAACAGTATATCCATCCACTAATGTTGAAAAACCACCACGCACTTCATTTGTTATACAGTGTAAAAGTTGGATACATGGAACTGGATTTCTATAAGGGTTATCAG
>CABZCF010000032.1 GCA_902524235.1 uncultured Pelagibacteraceae bacterium
ATGTCTTCAGCTTTATCAATTATTTTTGCTCCAGCAGAAGTATAATGTAAATTATCAAACCCAGCTTCAGATCCTCCATTATTTTCTATTAAGACTTGATGTCCATTAGATACTAAATCTTTAACGCTATCTGGGGTTAATCCTATTCGAGTTTCTTGGGGCTTTATCTCTTTTGGAACACCAATTTTCATATATGAAAATTAATTCTTTTTACTTTTACTATAATTTGTAATCCCTATTCTTAACTTTTCAATAATTTCATCGATGTGTTTTTTTTCACAAATAAACATTGGAGCAATAATAAGTGCATCACCTGTTGCTTTAAAATTTACACCAGCTTCATAACAATGTTTAAAAGTTGCAAGTCCTGCTTTACCAGGTCTTCCATCCATCTTAATATCAATTCCACCCATCATTCCATATCCTCTAATATTTTCTACTACATCAATATCTTTGAGTGAAAATAAACCTTCTTGAAAGTATGGACTCAATTCTTTAGCTCTATTAAATATATCTTCTTTTTCAAATATATCTTGTACTGCTAATGCTGCTGCAACGGAAATTGGAATTCCAGAATATGTATAGCCATGGAAAAGTTCTATTACCCCTTTAGGCGAGTTGTCCATTACTGCATCATAAATTTCTTCTTTACACGCAACAACACCGAAAGGAACAATTCCGTTCGTTGTTGCTTTTGCCATTGTCATAATATCAGGTGTCACTCCAAATTCCTGTGCACCAAATGCTGATCCTGTTCTTCCCCATCCTGTTATTACTTCATCAAAAATTAACAAAATATTATGCTTATCACAAAGCTCTCTTAATCTTTGTAAATATCCAACAGGCGGTACTAATGTACCAGTTGATCCTGCAATTGGCTCAACAATGCAAGCTGCGATATTTTCAGCTCCAAAGTTTGTACAAATTCTCTCTAAATCATTTGCAATTTCTGCGCCAGTTTCGGGTTGACCAGAAACAAATTTATGTTCTTCTAAATGAGTATGTCTCATGTGAACTACGCCTGGCATTAAAACACTTGCGTAAGCTTTTACATTATTGATCATTCCGCCAACAGAAGTAGCACCGATATTCATTCCATGGTAAGCTCTTTCACGACCTACAAACCTAAATCGTTGACCTTCTCCTCTAGCTTTATGATATGCAACACTAATTTTAATTGCTGTCTCTACTGCTGTGGATCCACAAATTGTGTAAAAAATTCTGTTTAAATTTCCTGGTGTGTGTTTTGCTATTTTTGTTGCTAATTCAAATGAACCCCCAAAACCTTGTTGAAATGGTTGGGCGTAATCTAAGGTTTTTAATTGATTTGTAATAGCATCTATAATTTCAGTTCTTCCATGTCCTAAAGGATTGCAAAATAATCCTGAACTTGCATCAATTTGAGTTTGTCCCTCATGGTTTTTTAAGTAAACGCCTTTTGCACTTGTTATAAGTCTTGGTCTTTCTTTAAAATCTTTATTGGATGTAAATGGCATCCAGTGTTCATTTAAAGAATTTGGTATTGGGTTTTTTTCTGAACTCATATTTTTATTTTAAGTATAATTAAATTCTTAGACTAAAATTTTTGTTAAGACTACACAATTTTAATTTATAAAGTGTGTAATAGTAACACAACTTGGACGTGTAATCTTTAATAGGCATATCTGGTCTTACTAATTCATCATTTACATGGATCGATTTATGAATTTAAATACTGCTATTAAATTTAATTAATGGAGACAAAATGAAAAAAATAATAAGTTTCATTTTAGGAAGTTTAGTTGCTCTAACTATGTCTATAACAGTTGCAAATGCAGCTGCTAAAGAGGTAAGAGTTGCTTACTTTTTAGAATGGCCAAGTCCAAATTTGGAAGACATGCAAAAAAAAGCGTTTGCTAAAGCTCTTGGAGTACCTGTCAAATGGACTAACTTCACAAATGGTGGAGCAATGACAGATGCAATGTTAGCAGGAGATATTGATATTTCTTATTCTCAAGGATTAGTACCTTTTATTAATGCTGTTAAATCAAAAGCGCCAATTAAGTTAGTTGATATTGCAATGGAATATGGAATGGGAGGAACAACATGTGTTACTTCTAACTCCTCAGGTATTACAAAAGCAAATGCAACTGAATTAGAGGGTAAGAAAGTTGCTGTTCCATTAGGAACAATGGCTGAGTATGTTTTTGATGAAAGTATGAAAGTTGTAGGCGCTGATAGAGGTAAGATGGATATTATTCAAATGGACCCTGAGGAAGGAGCTGCTGCGTTAGTTAGTGGTGATGTTGTAATGGCATGTTTATTTGGTGGTAATTCAATTAAAGCTGCTACAGCTGTTGGAACTAGATTGTTAACAGTTGATGAAGCGAGAGCAGCTGGAATACTTGGTATAGATATTACTTCAGTAACTGACAAGTTTATGAAGGAAAATCCAGGTATGCTTAGAACTTTTATTGAAGTAACTCACGAAGCTAATGATAGATATAGAGCTGGTAAAAGCGATATGAATTCAATGTCAAAAGCCTCGGAAATGAAAGTGGCTGACATGAAAGAAACGCTAAGTGGCTTCAAGTTTCTAACACCTGAAGAAACAAAAAAATCTATGGAGAGTGGAAACTTAGATGCGTTCCTAAAAGGAATGGGAACACCATCTGGTAATGTAGATACGAGTTTCTTACCTTTGTAAAAGGAAAAAAATAGATAGGCGCCAATTACAATTTAATTGGTGCCTATTTTTTTATAAAAATTTCTAATATAGTAAAGTTATATGAGTGATTTAGTTTCTCAAAATCTTAATATGATTTTTAAATCTCCAAAGGGAGAAACAGTCCACGCTTTAAAAGATTTAAACTTTAAAATAAAGAAAGGTGAACTTTTAACTGTTTTAGGACCTTCCGGTTGTGGAAAAACAACCTTACTGAATATTGCTGCAGGGTTTATAAGGCCGACTTCAGGAAAAATAACTTTGGGCAATAATGAAATAAATGGTCCTGGAGTTGACCGTGGAATGGTATTTCAGCAGGGTGCATTATTTGAATGGTTGACTGTTGCTGAAAATGTAAATTTTGGATTAAGAATGAAAAAACAAGACCCAATGTCCACACAAGAAAGGGTAGATGAATGGTTGGATATTGTTGGTTTAAAAGGCTTTAGTAATACTCCGACTTATCAATTGTCAGGTGGTATGCAGCAAAGAGTTGCTCTTGCAAGATGTTTAATAAACGACCCTGATTTAATTCTTATGGATGAGCCTTTAGGTGCTTTAGATGCATTAACAAGAGAAAAAATGCAGTCTTTAGTATTAAAGATTTGGAAAGAGACCGGTAAAACAATTATTTTAATTACTCACTCTGTTGAGGAGGCATTATTATTAGGTGAAAGATTATACGTAATGGCTCCAAGGCCTGGAAGAATACACAAAGAGTATAATCTTCCCTTTGCTGAAATGGGATTAAAAGAGGATCTAAGGGAAATTAAAAAAAATAAAGAATTTTCTTTAAAGAGAGAAGAAATTCTTTCTATGATTTGGAATATGGAAGAGGAAATCATGGGGAAAGACAATTAGATGTTTACGCAGATCGTTACAATTCTAATTCTTGTATCCATTGTAGGATGTATTCTTTATGGCAGAAAACTTATAAAGACTGAAAGAGTTGATGCTGTTTTTGGAAATCCTGAAAGAGCTAAGGGAGGTACTCATTGGATAATTGTAGGCAGTAGTGCAATATTATTAATTTGGTTATATTATTCCTGGGATATTGCCAAGGGGTTTTATCCAAAATCCGCGAATGAATTATGTCAAGTAGCCAAAATAAACGAGTCATTATTGGGATTGAAATATCAATTTCCAATAGAAGAAAGAGAATTCAAAAGTACATCTATTATAAAGATTGAAAATGAAAATCTAAAAAAAATCGATCTTGAAATTAGTAATTCACAAGATATTAGCGATCAACAAAAAATAGTACTTTCTAGCTTTATAAAAAAAACATCCAAGCTTATTCCCTTGCTTACAAATGATGAATTAATGGAGATGGAAACAAAAATACAGATAAAAGAAATGACTGAAGATTTAAAATTACTGAGTTCAAATTTTCAGAAGCAAGATTATCCATTTGAAACTGATTTAGAACGAAATGAACGACAAAAAGCCATTTTAAAAGAAGG
>CABZCF010000033.1 GCA_902524235.1 uncultured Pelagibacteraceae bacterium
TTATTTTAGGCGCGGATATAATTCTCTCAAAAAATGCGATTGATGTTGATAGATTATTAACTAATCCTAACGATATTATAGGAAAATTAAATAATACATTTTTATCTACTGTCGTTATTATTTTTATTATTGTTGCTTCTTGTTCAACAAATTTAATTGCAAATTATATACCTTCGCAAAATATTTTAATAAATTTTTTACCAAATAAACTTAACTTAAATAATTCTGGTTTAATTATTATTTTAATCTCTTTTTTTGTGGGGTTATTTTGGCTACCAATATTAAGTCAAATTGGAATTTTATCAATTTTAGATACACTTGGATCTTTTTTTGGTCCAATATTTGGCGTAATGATTGCTGATTATTTTATAATTAAAGGCTCCAAAATAGAGAATAAGGATATCTATTCGTTAGAGCCAAATGGAACATACTTTTATAGCAAGGGTTGGCATTTAAAAAGTTTATACTCGATTTTTATAGGTTTTATCTTTGCATCATCAACAATATGGAACGTAAGTTTAAATTTTATACAATCTTTTGCTTGGATAATTGGTGCAATTATTGCATTTATTATTTATTATCTTCTTGCAAGTAAATAATGAAAGCATTGGTATATACCGATATAGAAAATGTAGTTTATAAAGACTACGAGGATCCAATCATAAAGTCAGGTGAAAGTTTAATCAAAGTTAACGCTTCAGGTATTTGTGGCTCTGACATGCATGCTTACCATGGAAAAGATGAAAGAAGGGTTCCACCTTTAATATTAGGTCATGAAATTAGCGGAGTAGTTGAGGTAGGAAAAAATATTGGTCAAAAAGTTATAATAAATCCTTTAATTAGTTGTAGAGATTGCCAATTTTGTAATTCTAATAATGAACATTTGTGTGAAAAAAGAGCATTAATAGGTATGAATAAACCATTTGTTAAAGAGGGAGGTTTAGCCGAGTTCGTGGCAGTTCCAGATACGAATATTAATAATTTACCAAACAAATTAGATATAAAAAAGGCCGCTATATCTGAGCCTACAGCTGTATCTCTTCATGCAGTAGAATTGGGAGAAAAAAATTTAAGAGTATCAATTAAAGATGCAAATATTTTAATTATTGGTGGAGGTGCAATTGGAATTTTAAGTGCTTTAATTTTAGAAAATATAAAACAAAGCAATAATGTAACTCTTATAGAAATAAATGAAAAAAGATTAAAAGTGTGTGAAGACAATCTTAAATCAAAAGTCATTTCACCAAATTCTAAAGATTTGAAAATTAATTCATTTGATTTAATCATAGATGCAGTAGGTAATGAAAAAACTCGGCAAATAGCAACTCAATTTGCTAAACCAGGAAGTGTTATAATTCATGCTGGATTAACAAATTCTGATGGTACGTTCGACTCTAGAAAAATAACATTGCAAGAAATATCTTTTATTGGGACATATTGTTATACAACTAGAGATTTTCAAAATACAATTAATTTTTTAAGTGATGGCCTGATTGGAGATTTAAATTGGATTGAATATAGGGAACTTAAAAATGGGGCTGAAGCATTTGAGCAGATACATAATGGCACTTGTGCTGCTCCTAAGATTATTTTAATACCCTAGTATGATTAAGATTTTTTCAATAGTAGTATTATTAATAACATTTTTTAATTTCGGATCGTTCGCTGAAGAAATTCAAGCATTTAATTTCACTAAAGAAGAATTTGATAATTTGAAAGTAAGAAAAATTAAAAAAAACACAAAATACACCTTAGGATCTAACGAAAATGGTAATTTTTTAAAGGCTGAAGCTGAAGGTCAAGCATCAGGATTAGGAAAGGAAATTTTGATAGATTTAAATAAAACTCCATTTTTAAATATTACTTGGAAGGTAGAAAAAGATTTATCTGGAATAGATGAAAAAAGTAAAAAGGGTCATGATTATGCTGCTAGAGTATTTGTTATAAAAAAAACTGGATCAACAGCTTTATCTAATAGAGCTATAAATTACGTTTTTTCTAGCAATGAAGAAATAGGTCAGTACTGGCGAAGTCCTTTTACTAAAAAATCTATTGATTATGTTCTTGCTACTACCAAAACTAATAATAATGAATGGGTCACTGTAAAAACTAATGTAAAAAAAGATTTTAAAAAACTTCACGATTTAGATGTAAATGAGTTAAATGGTGTTGCAATCATGACTGATACTGACAATTCAAAAATAAAATCTGTAGCATATTATCAAAATATTTACTTTTCATCTGAATAATTAAAATTTTAAATATTTCTTTAACCCCATACTAATAAAAGATAAAATAATTGCTGCGATTACATCAAGTATTGGAGCTGCAGTTGGGTAACCAAAATTCCATAATACTACTCCAATTAACCAAATAATATAAACTTTCATATTATATGTTGTATTAAAAAAAATCTAAATTTGATATGGTTAATTAATGACTAATTCTTTTAAATATGAACTTAAAATTTATTATGAGGATACAGATGCTGGCGGTGTAGTTTATTATGCCAATTATTTGAAATTTTTAGAAAGAGCTCGATCTGAGGCTATTTACGAGATGGGTTTTTCGAATACCGAATTAAGAAAAGAGTTTGGAGTTTTAATAATAGTGAAGTCATGCAACATTAATTATAAAAAACCAGCAATCTTTGAGAATAAACTTAGTATAATATCTAAAATTAAAGAAATAACAAAAACTTCTTTTATTATGGAACAAATTATTAATAAAGATAAAGAATTGATAGCTTCTGCTGATATACATCTAGTATCAGTAAATTCAGATGGTAAGCCAACAAAAATTCCAGAAATATTAAAAAATAAATTAAGCGAATATGTTAGTTAATTTTTTTCTTTATACTCTTAAATAAACTGGTCATTTTTTTTTCATTGATACGTCCTGTATTTACATTCCTTGGGCTAGGATGGTAACAACCAACTAATAGAATATTGTTCGGAAGTTTATATGATTTACCATGAACAAACTTAAATTTATTTCTTAATTGATGATTATTTTTATAGAAATCTATACATGCATCAAAAGCTATTTTACCTAAAGCAATAATAACTTTTAAATTTTTTAATAAATTTATTTCCTGTTCAAAAAAATTAAAACAATTATGAAGCTCATCTTTATTTGGCTTATCCTCAGGTGGTACACATTTTAATGCAGCAGTGATAAATGCATCGTTAAGTTTTAATCCATCATTAATATGCTCGGAGGTAGGAATATTCGAAATGTTTGCTTTAAACATGCATTTATATAAAAACTCAGATGATTTATCTCCTGTAAAAACTCTACCTGTTCTTGTAGCTCCATGTGCTGCTGGTGCAAGGCCGACAAATAACATTTTAGCATTTATATCTCCAAATCCTGTAATTGGTTTTCCCCAATATTTTTGGTCAATGAATTGTTTTCTTTTTTTTTCAACTATCTTTTTTCTAAATTCGATGAGTCTAGAGCATTTATTGCAATTTATAATTTTTTTATTTAAACCTATTACTTCTGCATTCATCTAAAGATTTATTCCTCTTTATCTCGATCAAC
>CABZCF010000034.1 GCA_902524235.1 uncultured Pelagibacteraceae bacterium
AAAAAGGGAGTTCATGTGGTAACGGTTAATGATTACTTGGCTAAAAGAGACTGTGAAAATATGGGGAAGATTTTTGATTATTTAGGTATGACATGTGGTTATATAAACTCAGGACAGTCTGATGAGGAAAGGCGTAAAAATTATAATTGCGATATTACTTATGCTACAAATAGTGAACTTGGTTTTGACTACCTTAGAGATAATATGAAATTTTCCTCTGAAACCATGGTTCAAAGAGGGCATTATTATGCAATTGTAGATGAAATAGACTCTTGCCTTATAGACGAAGCTAGAACTCCTTTAATAATAAGTGGACAATCAGAAGATAAGGCTAACCAGTATACCATAGTGAATAAGCTTATAAAAAGATTAAGTAATGAAGATTTTGAAATTGATGAAAAAGATAAAAATATTTTACTAACTGATAAAGGTATAGATAAAGTTGAGAATATATTCTCAAATGCTTCTGTTTTAAAGAATAACAATTTTTATGATCCTGAAAATATTAGCTTAGTTCACTATGTTAACCAAGCTTTAAAAGCAAATCATTTATTTGTAAATGGAAAAGATTATATTGTTAAGGATAGACAAATTATAATCATTGACGAACAAACTGGCCGTCAACTTCCTGGAAGGAGATTTGGAGACGGATTACATCAAAGCTTAGAAGCTAAAGAAGGTTTGGAAGTTCAATCTGAAAACCAAACTTTGGCCTCTATAACATATCAAAATTATTTTAAGTTATATAAAAAATTATGTGGCTGCACTGGAACAGCAGCAACCGAGTCAGAAGAATTTTTTGAAATTTATAACTTAAATGTAATTTCTATTCCCACAAATAAGAAAATGATAAGAAGAGACATGAACGACCAAATTTTTAGAACTCAAAAAGAAAAAGATGACGCAATAACCAAACATATTGCTGAAGTTAACAAAAAAGGACAACCAATATTAGTTTTTACATCTAGTATTAATAAAAGTGAACATTATTCTGATTTATTAAAAAGGAATAAAATTGAACATTTAGTTTTGAATGCCAAGAATCACGAAAGAGAAGCAGACATAATTGCAAATGCAGGAAGAATAGGATCCATAATTATTACGACGAGTATATCGGGAAGGGGGGTAGATATTAAACTTGGGGGAAAAACTGGGAGAATTGAACAAAAAAATAAGATAAAAAAATTAGGCGGACTTTATATTATCGGCACAGAAAGAATGGAAAGCAGAAGGGTAGATAACCAAGCAAGGGGAAGATCTGGTAGGCAAGGTGATGAGGGAAGTTCAATATTTTATGTGAGTCTTGATGATGATTTAATGAGAATTTTCGGATCAGACTCAATGAATAAAATGTTAGAAAAGCTTGGTTTAAAAGATGGTGAAAGTATTGATCACCCGTGGATAAATAAGGCATTAGAAAGAGCTCAACAAAAAGTCGAGTCTAGAAATTTTGATATAAGAAAAACATTACTTAAATTTGATAACGTACTCAATGATCAAAGACAGGTCGTATTTGAACAAAGAAAAAAAATTATATCTGATAAAGAGGGTTTTAATTTTACTCATGATTTTATTGATGAAATAAATCAAGATTTAATTAAAGAAAAACAAAAGTACCTCATAAATCCAAAAGATAACACTTTTAAAAACAGGTTTAAAAAAATTTATGGAAGAATTTTTAATGAAGATGAATTTTCAGAATTAATAAAAAAATCGGATGGTGAATTTTTAGAACTAATTAAAAATAAATATCTTTCTATTAAAAACGAGAGGATAACATTGCTAGGAAAGGAAACTTATGAAGGCGTAGAAAAAAAATTTTTTTTACAAGTTATAGATCAAAATTGGAAAATGCATATTCAATATCTCGAACAATTAAGACAAGTTATTGGACTAAGATCTTATGGAAATAGAGATCCTTTAATAGAGTATAAGAAAGAAGCTTTTAATTTATTTGAAAACTTATTAGAAAAATTAAAAACTGATTTTGTTACAATAATAGCCAACATATCCATAATACAAGAAAATAATAATCAAATAAAATCCAATGAAAAAAAAATGGATCCAAAATTTATAGGAAAAAAAATAGGTAGAAATGAACCATGTTTTTGTGGATCAAACAAAAAATATAAACATTGTTGTGGATCTTTATAACATTAATAGTGTTATAATAAATAATAAAGCAGCTACAATAATTATAAAATTCTTATTTTTAATTATTCTTTCTTTTAATTTTAATGGTGCTGATTTTTTACTAATAAGACTGTTAGAGTTATTCGTTTCTATAAAACCATCGTTTCTTCCTATTGATAAAAATTTATTTTTTCTATGATTAAGTATCTCATCCGGACCCATGCTTGCAAAATAATTTAAGTTTTTTGAAATTGATTTTTTTACATTATTCAGTATCTCCTCCCTGTTTCTATGAGCTCCCCCAGAAGGTTCTTCTATTATTTCATCAATAATATTTAATTTTAATAGATCCGCAGATGTTAATTTCATTGCTTCAGAAGCTTCCAATGTCTTAGTAGGATCGCGCCATAATATTGTTGCGCAGCCCTCTGGAGATATTACAGAATAGATGGCATTTTCTAACATAACAACTTTATTTGATGAAGCTAAAGCAATGGCTCCTCCAGAACCACCCTCCCCTATAATAATTGAAATGTTTGGGACTGTAAGTTCCATACAAGTCTCAATTGATCGAGCGATAGCCTCTGCTTGTCCTCTCTCCTCTGCACCAACACCTGGATATGCTCCTGGAGTATCTATAAAAGATATTACAGGAATATTAAATTTTTCAGCTAATTTCATCAATCTTACATTTTTTCGATACCCCTCGGGTCTCATCATTCCAAAGTTTCTCTCAATTCTTGTATCAAGATCTTCTCCTTTCTCTTGACCTAATATTAATACTGATTTTCCCTCAAATCTTGCAAAGCCTGAAATTAAAGATTTATCCTCACCATAAAATCTATCTCCAGATAATTGTATAAAATCTTCAAATATATTTTCTAAAAAGAATTTGGCTTTAGGCCTATCCTCATGTCTTGCAACAAGTGTTGTTTGCCATGGATTTAAGTTTGAATAAATTTTTTTTAATTTTTTATCAAGTTCTTTTTCAAGAATTAAAATTTTATCTGTATTGACTTGTGATAATCCTTCGGAATTAAAAGGATCTTTAAGTTTATCAAGTTCATTTTCTAGTTCTTTGATTTCTGTTTCAAAATTTAAATAATTTTTCATAAAAATATGGTTTATTATAATCAAAAAAGGCATTAAAATGTCAAAAAAATCTTTAATTTAAACAATAACAAAAAGAAAGGTATAGAAATTTGTCTGAGGAGTATT
>CABZCF010000035.1 GCA_902524235.1 uncultured Pelagibacteraceae bacterium
TAGAAACATAGAGAGGGGCCATCCCCCTTGGGCACCAGTTAAAATACTTAAACTCTTTTGAAAAATATTGTCTAAGTCGGGCCTTTCTTCTCTATCAACTTTTATATTTATAAATTCTTCATTTAATATTTTTGCTGTTTCAATATTTTCGAAACTTTCATGAGCCATAACATGACACCAGTGACAACTTGAATACCCTACACTTAAAAAAATTGGTTTTTTCTCATTACGTGCTTTTTCTAATGAGATTTTGTTCCACGCAAACCATTCAACAGGATTATCTGCATGCTGCTTTAAATATGGACTACTCTCATTTTTAAGTTGATTTGACAAATTAAAAATGACTATACGGTTTTCTGGAGAATATTTTTTTTACCATTGGTGCAAAATAATCTAATGGTAAACTCTTATAATTTGGATCAAATGAGGACTGATCATATTTTTCACAAAAATCTACTGTTGCTTGATAAAACTGATGATCTTTGTACTTGTCTCTTAAATTTCTATTCTTACCAAGATGATGTGCGTAATAATAAGCCTGAAATTCTCCGTGCTTTTCAATTATCCAATGAGTTTTTTCTGAAACATAAGGTTTTAAAATAGTAGCTGCATATTCTGAGTGGTTCATTGGAGCCAGTTCATCGCCGATGTCGTGTAATAATGTGGCCACTACCATTTCCTCACTTTCTCCAGCTCTTAATGCTCTTGTAGCACTTTGTAGAGAATGTTCTAACCTACTTACTTGATAACCTTCCAGTGTTTCAGTTAAACCAGACATAAATTTAACAATTCTATCAGCTGTTTGACCAACATATTTTTGTTCATGCTCGTCTAAAAATAAATAGTCTTCTTTAGTTCCTTTTTTCATTTCTGTGAAGCTAACTTTTTTCATTCTAGTTATTTGATCCAGTGCTTAATAATGATAATTGAGTAATCTTTTCCTCACCTAACTCATCAATAATTTTTATAGGATAATCACCCGTAAAATAATGATCGGTAAGTTGTGGGAACTCATTATTTCTTTTTTCATAGCCTATTGCTTTATATAATCCATCTATTGACAGAAACTTTAGCGACTTTGCTTTTACATATTGACATATTTCATTTACAGACATATTTGCTGCAAGCAATTCTTTTTTTGATGGCATATCTATTCCATAAAAGTCTGGATATTTTATTTCTGGACTTGCTATTCTCAAATGCACTTCTTTCGCTCCCGCTTCATATAACATATTCACTATTTTATAAGAAGTTGTCCCTCTAACTAAAGAGTCATCTACTAAAACAACTATTTTATTTTTAATAGATGTTTTGTTTGCATTCAATTTAAGTTTTACTCCTAAACTTCTAATTTTCTGCGCAGGTTCAATAAATGTCCGGCCCACATAATGATTTCTTATGAGTCCTAAATCAAATTTTATATTTTTACTTTGACTATATCCAATTGCTGCTGCATTACCAGAGTCTGGAACAGGCACTATCAAATCTGCTTTTATCTTATCTTCTTTTGAGAGCTCTGCACCAAGCCTTTTTCTATACTCATACGCAGTAATCCCATCTAACAAACTGTCAGGTCTTGAAAAATATATGTATTCAAATATGCAGGGTCTTTTTTTTCTTAAAGGAAAAGGTTTTAAACTTTTTAACTCATCATCTTCAATATAAACAACTTCACCATTTTCAACTTCTCTAATAAATTTCGCTCCAATAATATCTAACGCACATGTTTCAGATGTAAATACGTATGAATTTTTCAATTTTCCAATTACCAAAGGTCTTATTCCGTGTGGGTCTCTAACACCTATCAATGTATTTTGAGCAATCATGACCAAGGCATATCCACCTTGAATTTGAAATAGTGTATCAATAATTTTATCTATGGTTGTTGCTCTTTTTGATTTTGCTATAAGTTTTACAATAGTCTCTGTATCTGAAGTGGTATAAAAAATTGATCCATTTTCTACCATTTTATTTCTAAGTGTTATTGCATTTGTTAAATTACCATTATGAGAAACTGCAATTCCACCAGCATTTGTATCAGCATAAAAAGGTTGAACATTCCTCAAAGTTGTACCACCAGTAGTACTATATCTATTATGACCAATTGCATGTTTACCAGGTAATTTACTCAACACTTCTTCGTTATTAAAATTATCTCCAACTAATCCAAATCTTTTTTCTGAGTGGTATTTCATTCCATCAAAAGAAACAATTCCACAGCCCTCTTGACCTCTGTGTTGTAAAGCATGCAAACCAAGTGCAGTTAATGTTGAGGCATCCTTTGTATTGCTAATTCCAAAAACTCCACACTCTTCATTAAGTTTTGGATTATATATCCTTAATTTTTTCTTTTGCATCTTCTTGTTCTTTTTGGGTTGGAAACTCATTTATAAGATAGTTGCTACCTTTTTCAACAAAAACAAAAGTAATAGATTTATCAACATTTATAGACCACCTTTCATAATTATAAACTATATCAATAGTTGTAAATACACAAACTGCTATGATGTAACTTCTTACGAATCCAAAAAAAAATCCAAATATTTTATCAAGACCCCCCAATCCAGTATATTTTACAGCTTTACTTAAACCTTTATTAATAAGTAAAATTATAAATATTATAATTGTAAAAACACTAATTCCTAACAGGATATCTAATATGTACTCATTATCTAAAAAATCACTTACATAAGGTTTTAATTTTGGAAAAATAAAAAGTGTTATTACATAAGCCAAAAGCCATTTACTTGCCGAAAGGATACTTAAAACAAATCCTTTTTTGTAGCATTTGATCAAAGATAAAATAGTAATTATTACATATGCTAAATCAAAAAATGATATTAAATCATTTAAATCTTTTACAAATTCCATTTATTATTTTGTCTTAAAGGGTTTAAAACTAATTAAGAAACTTGGTAATAATGTTAAAACTAACAACATTGCCAAAAGCATTGCTAACCCTGTAAATATCCCAAAATATATTGTTGGTATAAAGTTTGATAAAACTAAAATTGAAAATCCAAATACAATAGTGATCGAAGTATTTAATATTGCTACACCTACAGTTGAATGACAAGTTTTTACAGTCTTATTATAATCACCAGATTTCAAGAATTCCTCTTTAAATCGATAAATATAATGAATACTGTTATCGACAGCAATTCCTATAGTTATTGCAGCAATAGTTATAGTCATCATATCTAAAGGAATGTTAAATATACCAATTATTCCTAATATAAAAAATGCAGC
>CABZCF010000036.1 GCA_902524235.1 uncultured Pelagibacteraceae bacterium
TGGTGGTTTAGCTCATATATTCAAAAATTCTTTTGATTATAAGATTAATTTAAATAAAGATATTACTCTTAACGGTATAATTAAATTAGTGAGGTTATTGAATTAAATGAAAGATGAACTTTTATATTGCCCATTAGGGGGTGCTGGTGAAATTGGCATGAACATGAATTTATTTGGATATGGTCAAGAAGATGATCATAAATGGATAATGGTAGATGTGGGTGTTACATTTGCAGATGACACAATTCCAGGTGTGGACCTTATATATCCAGATCCAGGATATGCAGAGGATAAAAAGGATAACTTTTTAGGAATTGTTTTAACACATGCTCATGAAGATCACATAGGCGCAATAACACATGTTTGGCCAAAATTTAAATGTAAGATTTATGCTACACCTTTTACAGCTGCACTCGTTACTGAAAAATTCAGAGAAAAAAAGATTGATATCACATCTTATTTACAAATTGTGCAGTTAGGCTCCACGATTAATATAAAACCATTTAAAATCGAGTTTATTACAATGACTCATTCTATTGTTGAACCTAATGGACTTAGAATAGAAACTCCAGCAGGAAGTATTCTGCATACAGGAGATTGGAAGTGTGACCCAAACCCTTTAGTTGGAGATAACATGAATTCTAAAAGATTAATCGAAATCGGAAAAGAAGGTGTTTTAACGATGATATGCGACTCTACAAATGTTTTAAGCGTTGGTAGGTCGGGCTCAGAAAAAGATGTAAGAGATAGCATGTTAAAGATTATAGAAAAGCAAAAAAAAAGAGTGATAGTTACATCTTTCGCATCTAATGTTGCTAGAATGGAAACAATTTTTTACTGTGCAGAAAAAACTGGAAGAAATATTTCGCTTGTAGGAAGATCTATGCACAGAATTTATAAGGCAGCAAAACAATGTGGATACTTAAGCGATGTTATAGAACCAATTGATCCACGTGATGCTAAAAATATTTCAAGTGAAAAAATAATCTATTTATGCACAGGTAGTCAAGGTGAACCCATGGGAGCTATGAACAGAATATCAAATTATATACATCCAGATGTATTCGTCGAAGCAGGAGATACTGTAATTTTTTCATCAAAAATAATTCCTGGAAATGAGAAAAAACTTTATAAACTTCACAACCAATTAGTCAGGGAAGGTATAAATGTTATTTCAGAGGAGACAGATTTTGTACATGTATCGGGTCATCCGAATAGAGATGATTTAAAAGATATGTATGAATGGATTCAACCAAATTCTATTATACCGGTTCACGGAGAACAAAGACATATGTTAGAGCATATTAGTTTTGCAAAAAAGTTAAATGTTCCCCATCCTATCAAGGTAGAAAATGGAGATGTTGTAAGAATATTTCCTGGAGATTCTCCGGAAGTTTTTGACAAAGCACCTTATGGAAAAATTTTTTTAGATGGAAATATTGGAGTAGAAGAGGAGTCTAAATCTATTAAAGAAAGAAGAAATATTTCACAGAACGGACATTTAAATATTACTGTTATTATAACAACACAAGGAAATATTCATAATACGCCAATTGTTAATTTTATGGGAATACCAATTTTAAATACTGAAGAATTTAAAATTTCTATACAAGATGAAATTGATAAAATAGCTAAATCGTTTTCATTAAACAACAAAAAACAAGAAGAAAATTTTAAAGATGCATTAAAAGTTACTTGTAGAAAATTTACTAAGGAAAAGACTGGCAAAAGACCAATAACCAATATAAATCTAGTAAGAATTTAAAAGAATGTATTTTTCAAAATCTTTAATACCTATCCTTAAAAATAACCCATCTGAGGCAAAAATTAAATCTCATCAATTAATGTTAAGAACTGGGATGATTAAACAGTCGTCAGCCGGAATTTACTCATGGTTACCATTAGGATTTAAAGTCATGAAGAAAATTGAACAAATAGTCAGAGAAGAGCAAGATAGGATTGGAGCGCAAGAAATATTAATGCCAACTATTCAATCTAGTGAAATTTGGAAAGAGAGTGGAAGATACGATGATTATGGTGAAGAGATGCTAAGAATTAAAGATAGACAAAACAGAGAATTATTATATGGACCCACAAATGAGGAATTAATAACTGAAATATTTAGATCTAGTATCAAGTCATATAAATCCCTTCCTCAATTAATGTACCATATTCAATGGAAATTTAGAGACGAATTAAGACCAAGATTTGGTGTTATGAGGTGTCGTGAATTTTATATGAAAGATGCATATTCTTTTGATTTATCAGATGAAGATGCTCAACACTCATATAATAAATTCTTTTTATCTTATTTAAAAACTTTTAAAAGATTAGACCTTTCAGCTATTCCTATGGCGGCTGATACGGGGCCTATTGGAGGAAATCTATCCCACGAGTTTGTAATAATTGCCAATACAGGTGAGAGCAAAGTATATACTGATCGAAGAATATTTGATGTTAATAATGATGAAGTAGCTTTGGATAAAAAATCATTAATGGACTTACGTAAAGAATACAACAAATATTATGCTGTAACAGACGAGAAATTTAATCAAAATGAATTTGATAGCAATGTGACCTCTGAAAATAAATTAGAAACGAAAGGAATTGAAGTTGGTCATATATTTTACTTTGGCGACAAATATTCAAAACCAATGAACGCGTCTGTAGATTTTAATGGATCAAAAGAATTTGTAAAGATGGGTTCATATGGTGTAGGTGTTTCTAGATTAGTTGGTGCTATAATTGAAGCGAAATATGATGAGAAGAATGAAATTATGAAATGGCCGTTGGCTATATCTCCTTATCATTGTGCAATATTACCCCAAATAAATAAAAATGATAAAACAAATTTAGAAAAAGCATTAAATATTCATGAATATTTAAAAGGTAAAAATATTGACACAATTATAGATGATACTGATGAAAGTATATCGTCTAAAATGAAAAAATTTAACTTAATTGGCGTCCCATTTCAAATTATTCTTGGAAAAAAATCTGAGGATGATCTTGTTGAGTTTAAAGAAATCGGCAAAGATGTGACTAAAACTAAAGTGGAAGAAATTTATAAAATAATAATTAACAAATTATAAAATTGATCTCTGAATTAGAAAAAAAAATTACACTTAGATATTTAAGAACCAAAAAAAAAGAAGGTTTTATTAATATAATATCAGCTTTTTCAT
>CABZCF010000037.1 GCA_902524235.1 uncultured Pelagibacteraceae bacterium
TGCGCAGCTATTCCGCTTCCCATAGTACCAGAGCCGATGACAACTACTTTTTTGATTTCCATTATTTAATTTATATTAATTCCTCTAATTCTTTCCGATCTTCTTCTTAATAATTCAGCTGTAACAAGAATTAAAGTCGAAAGTATAATTAAACATGTCGCAACGGCAAGGATTGTTGGGCTTAGTTGTTCTCTCAAGCCAGTCCACATTTGTATGGGTATTGTTGTATTTTCGAGACCAGCTAAGAATAATACGACTACAACTTCGTCAAAAGATGTCACAAATGCGAATAATCCTCCTGATATAACACCTGGTAATATCAAAGGTAATGTTATTTTCATGAAGGTATTTACAGGGTCGCTTCCAAGGCTTGATGCTGCTCTAGTAACACTATGGTCAAATCCCGAGAGTGTAGCAGTGACTGTTATAACCACAAATGGAGTTCCTAATATAATATGAGCTAAGACTATACCCGTATGCGTAGCAGCTAATCCGACCTTTGCCATAAAGAAAAAAATTGCAACACCAGATATGATTAACGGAACAATCATTGGTGAAATTAAAGTTGCCATAATCAAACCCTTATAAGGCATGTGTCTGCTACTTAAACCTAGGGCTGCCGTTGTGCCTAAAACAATAGATCCAAGAGTTGCAAAAATAGCGATTATAAAACTATTCTTTGCCGCAAGACCCCAAGGGTTTTTAGTTCCATAAACCATATCCTCGTACCATCTAAGAGAAAATGCGTCAGGATCTAGCCTTTTCATCCCATCTGAAAAAACTAAAAACTCCTCAGCATTAAAAGATAAAGGGAAAATAACAAATAAAGGAGCAATTAAAAAAATAAATACTCCAGCACAAAATGTTAAATAAATGTAATGCCATACTCGATATCTAATCTCTGTGTATTTAGGTAAAGCCATAGTTATCCTAACTTAATATTGTCAACTCCCACTAATTTATTATAAACCCAATAAATTGCTAGGACACCTACTAAAAGCATTAGTCCCATTGCTGATGCAAAACTCCAATCAAGTGTACTTTTCATATGAAATGCAATTTGGTTACTAATTAAAGTCCCTGATGCTCCACCAACTAAAGCTGGAGTAATATAATATCCAATTGCAAGAATAAAAACTAATAAGCATCCTGCGCCTATGCCAGGTATTGTTAAAGGGAAATAAACCTTCCAAAAAGCTACAAAAGGTGTACCGCCTAAAGATTTACCAGCTCGCATTAGGCTTGGAGATATTGTTTTCATAACACTATAAAGTGGCAAAACCATAAATGGTAAAAGAATTTGTGTCATGGCAACATATGTTCCAGTTTTATTATACATCATCTCTGGTCTATTATCGTCTGCAACTAATCCGATCCAAACAAAAAAATCATTAACCACTCCTTGTTGCTGAAGTAGAATCATCCAACTTGCAGTTCTTACAAGTAATGATGTCCAAAATGGTAATAGAACACATATCATTAGAAGGTTGCTATATTTCATCGGTAAAGTTGCCAATAGATGAGCAATGGGATATGCCATCAAAAAACAAAAAACAGTTACAAAAAATGCAACTTCTAAAGTTCTTAACCATAAAACTCGATGTATTCTTCTATCTTCTGGAACTTGAGTAATGCTTCCACTTTCATCCTCAATTAAATCCATTCCTTTCAAGTATTTGGAGTACGATATTTCTGGTGCTCTTCGTTTTATTGCTCTCCAGTACTCTACATTAGCCCATCTTTTGTGAACATCCATTATTTGTTCTTTATAATTACCTTCTTCAAACTTTTTCATTTTTCTTTGTAATTTTTTAAGAATACTTTTGAAACCATTTTTTTCATAGTTAAGTTGAGTTGCTAATTTTCCGAAGGTCTTTTCTTCAATTAATAATTTATAATCTTGATAAAAAGCTGCAAAAACCTCTTCCTCTGGAAGCTCTTTTCCGTTCCAACTTTCCATAGCTTTATAAGTTTTTGGTAGCATATTGGTGACCATACGATCATCTACGCTTCTGAAAAGCATGTCACCTATTGGGAATACGTAAGTAATAATTATGAAAAATAACAACGGGCAGACTAATAAAAAGGCCTTTATTTTATTTTTCTTTTCAGCTTTTTTTAGACTTTCCTCTAGTGGAATACCGTCTGTAGTTAGAATTTTTTGTGTTTCAGAACTCATAATTAAAAAGGGCGGTTATAAATAACCGCCCTCTAAATATATTATATAATTTTAGTCTTTAAAACTTAAAATTATAGTCCTGCTTTCATTGCTTCCCATTTTTCACCAAGCTCTGTGCCGTTATCAGCCCAGTATAATGGATCAACTAAGAAGTAATTTTTTGTATTTGCAGGAGCTGTTGGCATATGTGGTACCATATTCGTTTTACCATCTTTATACCAAGGCTCACCTTTTTCCATAACACCAATCGAAGATTTTCTCCATGGTGCATATGCAATGTACTTAGCACTTCCTGCTAAACCTTCTGTACTTGTCATTTCAGCCAAAGCTTTTTTAGCATCAGCTTCGTTTGGTCCACCTTTAACTAATACAAAGTACTCGTAATCAAGTCCTTGTCCGTCCCAAACTTGAACTATAGGAGCTCCTTCTCCAACAGTAGCATTAAAGAATCTACCGTTCCATCCAGTAGCCATTACAACCTCACCACTCATTAATAATTCTGGTGGTTGAGCACCTGCAGACCAAAATACACATCCACCTTTTGGATCTGTGCAAAGTTTTTTGATCTTGTCCATAGCTTTTTGAAGACCTTTTTCAGTTTCTAGTGCTTCATAAATATTTGCACCACCATTTTTTGGCTTCGTTCCACTAGCAATTAAAGCT
>CABZCF010000038.1 GCA_902524235.1 uncultured Pelagibacteraceae bacterium
TTTGGATGTTCTTAATGGTGAATTATTATGGAAAAAAACAAATTCAGCAGCTTTTAATTCAGAAATTAAGATAGCAAAAAATAAAATTTTTACAGTTGATTATGACAATATACTAAAATGTTTTTCTCTAGAGAATGGTAATTTACTTTGGGAATATCAAACTGAAAATACCCTCATAAAATCTACAAAGAAAACATCCTTAGCGCTTGATGAAAACAAAGTTATTTTTTTAAATCATACAGGTGATTTAAACTCTCTTGATCAAAATGGAAATCTAATATGGCAAACTCCTACATCGAATTCTATTGTTTATGAGGATAGCTTTACTAATATATACTCTGATATTGTTTTAGATAATAATACTATTTTTTTTTCAAATAATAAAAATGAATTTTTTGCTGTGAGCTTAGATACCGGATCAGTTAAATGGAGAAAGAAAATAAATTCTAGTATTAGACCGACTGTTACAAAAGATTTGATTATTACAATTACCGATAATGGTTTTTTAATAATCCTTGATAAAAAAAATGGCAAATTAGTAAGATCAACTAATATAAAAACAAAATTTAAAAAAAAAAAATGGGATGATTTAGTAAATAACGGTTTCTTAGTAGGGAAAAATAAAATTTACTTAAGTACAAATGGAAAACTAAATATTATTGATTTATCAGATGGACTATCAAAAATAATTATTGATTTAGATAAAAAGTTTATTGCTAGACCATATATTTATAAAAAATTTATGTATATCCTTAGCAGTAATCAAATAATAAAATATAATTAAATGATACTAAAATTTTTAGAAAGAATTGGACGTAAAAAAATTGTTTTAGATAGGGGACCATCTCATCCAAAATTTCATGAAGCAAAACCATGGATGAATAGATATTATTTGATCTTTAGGCATAGGCCTAAATGGTTCCCATTTAATATTTTATTGCATGAAATGTTAGATGATGATCATGGAGAAGGGGTTCATAATCATTTATTCCCTTTTATTACTATAATTTTGAGAGATGGATATTGGGAAACACTTAAAACAGGAAGATATTGGAGAAAACCAGGTTATATTGGCTTTAGGTCTGCTAATACATTCCATAGAGTTGATTTAAAACCTGGCACTAAACCTTTAACAATTTTTATCTCTGGACCTTATGGTTTACGAAAAGGAAAAAGATCAGAATACGGTATTGATTTTAATAATAAAAAATGAGGCAAGAGTTCTTTACTTTAGAATTAGTTACAAATGGACAAAAACTTTATGAGTTTACAGAAAAAACATTGCATTGGATAAATAATTTAAATTTGAACAATGGTTTGTTAAATTTATCGATACAACATACTAGTGCATCCTTAGTTGTTCAAGAAAATGCGGACCCAGATGTTAGAATAGACCTAATAAATTATTTTAATAAATTAGTACCAATGGATGAAAATTTATATATCCATAAATCTGAGGGAAAAGATGATATGCCAGCTCATATAAAATCTGCATTAACAAATAATCAGATATCATTGAGTATTAAAGATAAAAAACTTTTACTTGGAACCTGGCAAGGTCTGTATTTATTTGAACACAGAACAAGTAAACATAAAAGAAAAATAATACATCATTACTTTGGGGATTAATTTTTTTTCAAAGATTTAAATGCATCTAAGGCTTTTTTTCTAGCCTCTTCATGAATAACAATTGGCTCAGGATAATCTTTACCTATAACCGTATCTATTGATTTTTGATATTTTATATCTAACTCCCAGGGTTTATGAATATATTTTGATGGATATTTATTTAGTTCTGGAACCCATTTTTTTACATAATCACCATTTTTATCAAATTTTTCACCCTGAAGTATTGGATTAAATATACGAAAATATGGAGCAGCATCTGCACCACAGCCCGCAACCCATTGCCACTGGGCTACATTATTGGCTTCGTTGAAATCTAATAAACAATTTCTAAAGTGCCTTTCTCCCTCTTGCCAATTTATTCTTAGATGTTTGACCAAAAAAGAGCCTACAACCATTCTAATTCTGTTATGCATCCAACCTGTTTCATACATTTGTCTCATACCTGCGTCTACAATTGGATATCCCGTCAAACCTTTTTTCCAAGCATCTAAATTTTTTTTATTTTTTTCCCACGGAAATCTGTCAAATTCTCTTCTTAAATTTCCCCTAAGCATTTGAGGAAAATAATTTATAAGACTATGAGAAAATTCTCTCCAACCTAGCTCATTAAGGAATTTTCTTACTCCAATATTTTTATTAACTTTTGAACATTTTTGCCAGATCGTATTAACATTTATTTGTCCATTTCTAATGTAAGGAGATAATTTAGACGACCCATTTAAAGAAGGAAAATCTCTATCATTACCATATTTCGAAATTCTCTCCTTTAAAAAATTTTTTAATTGAAAATGGGACTCCTCCTCTGAGACATTCCAATAATTATCAAATTTTTTGTACCAATTTTTATTTGGTAAAATGTTGATAAAAGTATTTTTTGAATTGAATATATTTTTTTTAGACTTAACTTTTTGAATTTTTGAACTATCAGATGGAACTTTGTCTAAATAAATTTGTTCTGCATGTCTCCA
>CABZCF010000039.1 GCA_902524235.1 uncultured Pelagibacteraceae bacterium
TCTCGTTGTTATATTTTTAATTATTTTTGGTAATCCTTTATATCTAACTAATGAAAGGTATTGAAAAATACTAATGTTTTCATCCATTTTTAATTGTTAAATACCAATATTATTCATTAATGAATTTTAACATCCTTCTTTTTGAAAGTACTTTAACTGGAGAGTTCCAATATATATTTTGATTGTTTCCTTTTTTTCTCTGTTTTATCTCATAATTATTTTTTAAACTTGGAAAATCATATACAGCATAAACATATTTTCTTTCTTTCTTACCTAAATATTTTGTTACAGAATGGTAAGAAAAAGGCGTATTAAGAGTAATCACACAAGAATTCGGTAGTGGTAAAATCTTTTTCGTTAAATTAATTTTATCTTTTGATGGAAATACATCATAAATTTTTTTTTTGTTTGATTTCCAAAGACATAAATTTCCACCATTATTTTTTTGAATTTGAGGGTAATATAAAATATGAAATTTATGTTCACGTCTATCAAGATGAGCACTTTTCTTGTATTTTTTAATACATGATGAAAGTGAGCACGAAAAATTTGTTTTGGACGAAGTAAACTCTTTTTTTATATACTTATTTATTTCCACACCAAATTTTTCATTAATTGATTTTTCAATCTTTTTAAAAATCAAAATAACTTCCTTAAAATGTTTGTTTTTAGAATATATTTCTTTAAATAAATCAGATTCATAAAATATGGATTTTTTTGTTTCAGATTTGCTTTGGGTAAAGACATTTTCACCATTTAAATCATTGTAATTAGGCAATGCATCTGCGAAATTTAAAAAAAGACTTCTCGGTATAAAATCTTTTATAAGTAAGTGTGGGAAAGGTTGAGTTTCTAGTTTAGCACTTTTAATTTTATCAATTACTTTATTTAAATTGTTTAGTGTCATAAAGTCATCTTAGATATCATTACTCAATCTTTTTTCAAGCATCACAATGCGTTTCTCATCTTCATCTTTAATACGATGGTAATATCTTCTTTTACTTTTAAGCCATAAAAGTTCGAATTTTACGCCTAGTTTTATTCCTTGACTTATAGTTTTAACACAATCTTTATGATATACCAACTTTCGCGTCTCAAATTTATCTAATAATTGCTCATTAATAAGTTCAGTTATAAAATTTATAGAATCTGAGGAAATTGCACCTCCAAGAGCTGTTTTTAAATTCTTCTTTTTTGCTTTACTAAAAATTTCCTTACAATAGTTCATCATATTTTCACTATTTGTAAAACTTCTATCTTTTTTTAAAGAACCCGCAAAATCTACTCTTCCAACAGTAAGACTGTTTAAAATATTTATATCTTTTAAGGCTAAAATTTTATCTAAATTTTCGTATGAGGTAATAGTTTCTATGTTAATCGCAAATTCTATATCTTTTCTATTGTCCTCTGGAATAAAAGTATTTACTGCGTTCAAGAATTTATTTGCTGCGAAGTCTGTTTCTGCCATAGGAGCTATTATACCTTTAACTCCTAGTGCTAAAGCATTATAAATATCTGTAATTGCTTCCACACCACCTATTTTAAGTATTATTGGGACGTCAAGTTTTTCAGTAATATCTTTTAATCTCATCAACTCAGTTTGTCTACTTCCCTCATTTTCATATTCAGCTTTGATCTCAAAAACTCCATATTTATCTTTAAGGGTTTTGAGAACCTCTAAAATTTCATATTCTAAGATATTCATTTTTATATATTATAAGAAATTTAAATATTTAAGTACTCTTTTCTTTTTTTTCTAAATTTTTTTTTATCTGATAAATTATTTTTAATCAAATATTCTAAATATTCAAAGTCTTTACTGTTATTTAAATCAATAGTTTCAAAATCGTCGACTTCAAAAAAATAAGGTTTTTTTCCAATTCTACATTTATTTTTTTCTAATGCTTTTTTCTTAATTCCGTAAAGGGCAGTAGTTTCAAATACTATTGGATTTAAATCTTGACTTCTTGGTAGTAATTTTGGGACATAGTTTATAGGTTTCTTTTTGTACCAAAAAAATGTTTGCTGGGTTTTTGTAGTAAATATAGAGTCACATTGTTGTGTATTTTTTAAAAATTTAATACAATTATTTATCGTTTTTATTTTTAATAATGGAGACGTAATTAATATTTGAAAATAGTAATCAGCATTTATAATTTTTTTATGATAGTTTAAAAGGTGATTCCCATTAGCCTTATCGGTAGCTAAAAAAGACTTTCTTTTTATAAATTTAATTTTGTTATTATGGCAATATTTCTCTATTTCTTTACTATCTGAATCAACATAAATCTCGTCAAAGTTACACTTTATTAATTTATTTAGAGTTAATTGATATAAAGGTATACCGCAAATTTTCTTAAAATTTTTTCTTTTTACTCTTTTGCTATTT
>CABZCF010000040.1 GCA_902524235.1 uncultured Pelagibacteraceae bacterium
TTTTTTGCAGCATTTGCCATTATTAGAGCACGCCTACCTTCCTCAAACTCCGCAAGCGGTCTAATATTTTTTTTTATGAATTTTGAAAAATCATATAATTGGTTTTTGTAGGCTTCTTTATATCTTTCGATAAAAAAATTTAGCAATGGAGATTTGCTGGAGGTAGAATTTGATGAATATAAGGATGTTTCGTTTTCTCTTTTATTTTCAGATATAATCATGCCATTAGACCCAAATAATTCAACTCGTTGATCATATCCAAAACTGCAATGCCTTGAATTAGTAATTATAACTTGAACACCACTTTTTGATCTAATCATACAAGATGCTAATTCATAATCTTTAATTTTAACAAATCTTTTATCTGAAATATTACTTCCTGATGCAATTAATTTTAAAGGCTCGTCTTTTTCAAGATAAAATCTAACTAAATCAAAATCATGTATCATCATATCTCTGAAAATACCTCCTGACTCTTTTAAATACTTAATCGATGGTGGGGCAGGATCTCGGCTTGTAATTATTATTTTTTCTAATTTTCCAATTTTTCCTTTTGTAAGCTGTTGTTTCAGTTTATAATGGCCTGGATCATATCTTCTATTAAAACCTAGCTGTATTTTAGGGTTAAACTTTTTAATAATCTTTTTGCATTCATTGATTTTTTTAATACTCAAGTCCAACGGTTTTTCACAAAAAATTATTTTTTTATTTTTTACACCCTCCAGTATTAATTTGATATGCGTAGAAGTTGTAGATGCAATAAATATAGCTTTAATATCCTTATCTTCAAAAATCTCAGAGGGACTATTTACAGCAATTGATTTGAGTATTTTTGAATATTTCTTAGACAAATTCTTGTCAATGTCATAAATGTATTTAAGATTAAATTCCCGATTACGCATCAAATTCTTACCATGCATAATACCAATTCTACCAAGTCCAAATAAAGCTATATCAATCATTAAAAATTTATATTAAAAGGCACTTTAACAAAAAAAAATTTTATGTCAGTAAAATTAGGAGTAGCACCAATTGCATGGAGCAATGATGACATGCCCGAGCTAGGAGGTGAAACGACTTTAGATCAATGTTTGTCAGAGGCAAATCAGGCAGGTTTCATTGGAGTAGAATTTGGAGGTAAGTTTCCAAAAAAGTCTGAAGAACTAATTCCTAAATTAGATAAATATAAAATAGATTTATGTGGCGGCTGGTATGGAGCTAATCTCAGAAAAAATACCGTAAATGAGGAAAGGGAACTTCTAAGATCTCAATTAAACTTATTTAAAGACTGCAATTCGCCTTGTATTGTTTTTGCTGAAGTATCAGGATCTATACAAAGCGATCAGAAAAGAAAACTTTCAACAAGACCCACAATGGATAATGATGAATGGAAATCATTTATTTATAAAATCTCAGAAATAGGTAAATATTTAGAAGATGAAGGTATGCCTTTAGCATACCATCATCATATGGGCACAGTAATAGAAACTGAGGCCGATACTACGAGATTACTAGATACCACTAACGACAGCGTTAAACTTACTTTAGATACTGGACATATGCTATTTGCTCAAGGCGATTATCAAAAAATATTGGAGAGTTATTATGAAAGAATTCATCACATTCATTGTAAAGATATCAGAAAAAATATTTTAGAAAAATCATTAAAAAATGATTTAAGTTTTAGAGAGGCATTTCTTGAGGGAGCGTTTACAGTTCCCGGAGATGGTTGCATAGATTATAAGCCTATTTTTCTAACACTCAAAGAAAAAAATTATACAGGATGGTTAGTTGTTGAAGCAGAGCAAGATCCAAAAAAAGCTAATCCGTTAGAATATGCTATTAAAGGTTATAAATACCTTCATAAAACTTTAAATTCTGTCGACTTGGAAATATTTCAAAAATAATTATCTATAAATAGAAGTCAATTCATTGTTACCAGCAGCAACACATGGTGATTTAAAACAGGTTCCTATAACCCACTCAGATCCAGGTTCAGAGAGAAAATTAGATGACATTAAAAATATAACTCCCATTTCTGTAGCTTGTCCTGCCTTACCTTCAGCTTTAATTCTTGGGTCTGGATCTGTTTTTACTTTAGCATCATCGGAAAATGGATTTTGAATATTTAAATTTAAATTTATATAACTTACAACTTTGTCTGCAATCCATTCATCGCTACATTGGT